>CAZYOU010000098.1:0-9911 GCA_964649315.1 uncultured Stakelama sp.
CTCGCCGCCGCGGTGACCGCCACCGCGATCCGATCCCCGATGCGGCAATTGCTCGATGCCGGGGCGAAACCGCTGCTGGTGATTGGCGTGGCGACGCTCGCCGCGCTGGCGTTGTCGGGGCTGGCAGCGGTGTTCGTGATCGGGTGATGTGCGGGCCGGATTGGGGCCAAAGTTGCAGGTAAAGTTGCGGAAGTTGCGGGTCTCCATCGGCTTGTTGCGGGTCGCCTCGGAACCCGATTGTGGCGCTGCTGACGCTATCAAAAAGACCGTTACAACATATCCTGATCAGTTGGCTGTAGAAAAGTGCCGATGTCGGATTACGCCCCAGAAGCCGTCATTTAATGCGGCTTGAGGGCTTCCCGAAGCCGGCCGTCACGTGGGGTGGTTCGCTGCGGCGCAAACTGGGCCATGATCAGACAGTCCGCTTTTTGCTTGAAAGGAGCAATGCAGTCGTCCTGCATGGGAAACGTGCAATTGGCTCCTGCTAATCTTGCGTATGTTCAGTTGCAAAGGTTCGGGCAACGAATGCTGTCATTGGTTCGGTATCCGGAGTGGCTTCTGCAGCGTGCATCCTGCTTACTTCGTGCTGTTCAAGGCCTGCAAATTGATCAGCTGATATGTTAAGCGCATCCCTTTGCTGCCTTAAGCTGCGCGCAATTCCTCGAGGACGTTGCGGACTGTGTCGTTGAGTTCCTGCGACCGCTCGGAAACCGCAGTGGCAATCCCGCTAGTATCACTCATCGCATCGCGCACGGCGCCGATAGCAGCTGCAAGCGCCTCTGCTTCGGTTGCCGCAAGAGCAATATGCTGTGCCACTTGTTCGGATGCGGTAGCGAGTTCTGTTGTTGCGACTATCTGGTCTTGAACGACCTGAGCAATGATTGCCGCTGAGTTGTCGATAGATTCAACCGAACTCGAAGCAACGGTAATGGCGCCCGAAACGCCAACCGCAGCCGCGCGGATGTCGTTGAGTTGCCCTGCAATTTGAGCAGCCGCCGTTGAAGTCTGATTCGACAGCGTCTTGATCTCGCTTGCTACGACGACAAATCCTTGGCCTTCGACGCCCTGACGTGCCGCTTCGATCGTTGCGTTGAGCGAAAGCATGTTGCTTTGGGAAGCGATGGCCGAAATCATGTTCAAAATATTGCTCGCGGAATCAACGGTCGTCGCCAATTCTTCGACCTTGGCGGGCAGCGCACTCGTCGCCCGCGCGCCTGCATTCGCTGTCTCTCGGGTCATTGTGGCATTTCTACCGACCTCATGAATCGACGCGACGAGCCGCTCGGTGTCCGCAGCCATTGTTCGCACGTCGGTTTCGGCGCGTGCATGCGAACTGCGTAGCTCGTTCGACCGCGTCACCGTAGCCTGAAACGTTGAAACCAACGCGGCTTTGCTCGCCAAAAGCCGTTGGGCCATTTGGCCGAGGTCCTCAACAATTGAAACCAGTCGTGCTTCGATCGCATCGGCGGCGAGTCGTCGGCGCTCAGCCCCCTCATGCGCTTCGCGGGCCACCTCTTCGGCGTTGCGCCGACGTTCCGCTAATTGTTGGGCTTCTTCAAGAGCTTGTAGCGCTGCCTCGGCTTGGCTGCGCGCGGTGTCGGCTTCAGTACGCAGTTTGTGACTTACTGCAGCCTCGTTAGCCTTGTCGACGATCAGGGCGGCAAGGCGATCGGTCATCCACAACAGCACTGCCGTCTGCATCACGACGATCAATGCGTGAAGAAACACGCGCGGTAAGTCGCCGGTGCCCGCGAAAACTAACGAAGGTGCTATGAAATTTAAGATCAGATGATGCAATGCCACCACAACAGCGCCGACGATGATCGGTTTTTTATCGCAAAGTACGGTTAGCGCGGCCAGCGCAGAAAAGAAGTACATATGCAGGTCCATCTGCCAAGGATGGCCCTTTAGCAGGAAAACGAACAGCGCCGGAAAACTTACCGCTGTGACAGCTAGTGCCACTCGAGTTCCGGCGTCGATGCGGTTGGCACGAAACACGAGTAGCGTTGGCATCACGTTCAACATTGCACCTATGCCTGCCGCTAGCATGCCTGTCTGTGCGCCCGACAACAGGCCGACGAAATAGAGCGCAGGAACATTGAGCCAAAGTATTGCTACCAGGAGTCGTGCGCCGGGTCGGCGGATGGTCAGAAGTGCCTCATCCGTTGTCATCGCTTGCCCCCACAAAAGCTGCCGCCAGCGAATGCCAATATCCCCGAAGGCAGCGTCGTCGCGATGATCCTGTTGCGATTGCCATAGACGATCACAGATGAATGAATGGGACCAGCCTGCAATGGCAGCGCACCAGAGCGCATGGCGTCGTTTAGGATAGCACCTCGTGTCATGCCGTTCACGGAGACGAGCAATATTGCGCCATCAGCTGGCGGTGCAATTTCGAGTGCGATCAGTGCCACGGCGACCATTAGAACTTGCGCTCCTGCCCAAGCCCTATTTCCCAAGTGCATCATCCGAATGCCCCTCATCGCTGTAATAAGCAGCGCGATCATACGTGCGTAGTGCTGAAAGATGTGTTAAGTATAGTGTTGGTTTATCACGCAGATTTATTTGCGCACGCGGGTTTTTCGAGCGTCGCGCCCGCAGGCCAGTCGGGGTCAATCAGTCGGGATGCTAAGATGAGCCGCTGCGCGGGTAAGACGATTGCTGCCGCCACCGACTCATCGATCGAATGGCGGCCTAGCCAATCCTTGATCCCGAAAGCTGTCGGACTGCAAACCACCACAACCGGTCACTCGACCATGGGTGCTCACCCCCCAACCACCCCTGTCGACTCCCGCACCACCAGTTCATGCGCGATCTCGCGGCGTTCGGGGTCGCCTTCGCTCTCGCCCAGCAGCAAGTCCGCCGCCGCGTGCGCCATTTCGCGGGTTGGCTGGCGGATCGTGGTGAGGGGGGGCCAGACGTAGCGGGCCAGCGCAGTGTCATCAAAACCTGCGACGGAGAGATCGCCGGGCACGCGCAGGCCCTGCCGGTGGGCGACCGTCAGCACACCGGCGGCCATGTCGTCACTGGCGGCGAAGATGGCGGTGGGGGGTTCGGGGAGGGCTAGCAGTGCCTCCGCCTCTCGCGCGCCCGAGGCGAAATCATAATTGCCGCTGCGGATCAGCGCGGGTTCAACCGTGATCCGGGCCTTTGTGAGGGCGTCCTGGTACCCCGAAGTCCGCTGCGCGCTGGTCGCAAAGCCGGGGTCGCCCGCGATGAAGCCGATCCGGCGGTGGCCGAGCCCCAAAAGATGCTGCGTCATCGTCGCGGCGGCGGCGCGGTTATCGATGAAGGTCGAGGGGCTGAGCATCACATCGGTGCCGGGCGATACGCGGACGAACCGCACGCCGCGCCGGGCGAGCAGATCGAGTACGGCGGGGTAATCAGTGATCGGCGGGGTCAGGATCAGCCCGTCGATCTGGGTTGCCTCGACCAGGCTCTCAATCTCATCGAGCAGCCGGTCCGATCCGCGATCATAGGGTTGCGCGATCATCCGCACGCCCGCGGCCTCGCACCTGTCGCGAATACCCGATTGCATTTCATAGACATAATAAGGCGAAGGATTGTCGCAGATCAGCGCGATCTGGAAGGATCGCCGCCCGGCGAGCGAGCGCGCGGCGACATTGGGGCGAAAGTTCAACCGCGCGACAACCTCGGCCACCTTAGCGCGGGTGGCGGCGCCCACATATTTCTCGTTATTCAGCACGCGCGACACGGTCTTGATCGACACGCCAGCCTCACGCGATACATCCTTGATCGTGACGCGCACTTGCCCCCGCACTCCGCCCCCGGTTCCACCCCCGGTCTCGCTCATAGTTTCGTGACCTCTCCGGACCTGCTAGGCGATGTGCATGAGCGACGCCGCCCCGTCCAGCCCGGCACCCCGCCTGCGACATCTCAAATGCTTGCGGGTACTGTCCTATTGCGCTAACACAGTTACTGGCCGATCGTCGGGCCATCTGGATGATTGCGATGCCTGCTGGCCCCTTTGATCGCGCGCCACCCCCCGGTTCTGTGCCCTCCGGACGCTGGCCCCGCCCCGCCGAGCAGCCGCTCGACCTGACGGACGGGATGCCCCCACCTGATAACGCGCCTGTTGATACTGGCGCGCGCTATCGCAAGACCCGCGAAACCGAGCCGGTCGCCGATGACGCTGACTGGGATGATGAAGATTGGGACGACGACGACATTATCGATGACGATGATGACGGCGATGATGAGGGCGCATCGCCCCCGCGCGGTTATTCCACCAACTTGCCCGTTGCTTATCGCCCCAGCCGTTTTCGCTGGGCAGTGCGCGCGGCGGCCGCGGGGATCATATTGTTCGTCATGGCGGTGGGCTGGCTGGCGCTGACCGCACCGCTCTCCAAATCGCTCGAGCCGCCCGCCCCGCCGAGCATCACCCTGCTCGCATCGAACGGCACGCCGATCGCGCGGCAGGGGGCGACGATCGGCAAGCCGGTCGATGCCGCGACTTTGCCCGCGCACGTCACCAACGCGTTCATTGCGGTCGAGGATCGTCGTTTTGCCAATCATTGGGGGATCGACCCCTGGGGGATTACCCGCGCCATGTTCCGCAATGTCGCTGCGGGCGGCCTGCGCGAGGGCGGCAGCACGATCACCCAGCAGTTGGCGAAAAACGCCTTCCTTGATTCGGATCGCACCGCCGGGCGCAAAATTCGCGAGGCGATGATCGCGCTATGGCTGGAGGCGTGGCTGACCAAGAACGAGATCCTTTCCCGCTACCTGTCGAACGTCTATTTCGGCGATAATGCCTATGGGCTGACGGCGGCGGCGAAGCATTATTTCAGCACCACGCCGGATAAGCTGACGATCGGCCAGGCCGCGATGCTGGCGGGCCTCGTCAAGGCGCCGTCGCGGCTCGCCCCCACCGGCAATCTGAAGGGGGCGCGTGCCCGCCAGGCGGTGGTGGTGGCGGCGATGGTGCGCGGCGGTTTCCTCGACGAGGCGGAGGCCGCCGATGTGCGTCCCGCGCGACTGCGGCCGAACAAGGTGAAGCAACTGCCCGATGGCAGCTATTTCGCCGATTGGGTGCTGCCCGCCGCGCGCGACCAGGCCGGGGCGATCAGCACCGAAGCGCGGGTGACGACGACACTCGATGCCCGGCTGCAGAAAACCGCCGAGCGCGTCGCGCGCCGCGCCGGGCTCAACAAGGCGCAGGTGGCGATCGTCGCGATGCGGCCCGACGGGCGGATCGTCGCGATGGTGGGCGGCAAATCCTATGCCGACAGCCCGTTCAATCGCGCGACGCAAGCGCGCCGCCAGCCGGGCTCTGCGTTCAAGCTGTTCGTGTATCTGGCGGCGCTGCGCAGCGGCATGACGCCAGAGACCATGGTCGACGATTCCCCCGTCACGATCGGCGACTGGAGCCCGAAGAATATCGATGGCCGGTACAAGGGGATGATTACCCTGCGCCAGGCCTTTGCCCGGTCGAGCAATGTCGTCGCGGCGCGGCTGACGCAAAAGGTTGGCGTGCGCGCGGTGATCAAGGCGGCGCGCGATCTGGGCATTTCGACCGAGCTGCCCAATGAAGCGACGATTGCGCTGGGCACCGCGAACAGCTCGCTGCTCGAGCTGACAGCGGCCTATGCCGCGATTGCCGCTAATGGCTATCCGGTGCGCCCGCACGGCTTGACCGAGCCGACCGAGAAGAGCTGGATCGAGGCGCTCGGTGACCGATCCCGTTCACTGGGCGGGCGCGTGCGTGAGGATATGCTCGATCTGCTGCGCGCATCGATTGAAAATGGCACCGGACGGCAGGCCGCCCTGCCGATCGAAGCCTATGGCAAGACAGGGACCAGCCAGGATAATCGCGACGCGCTGTTCGTCGGCTTTGCCGAGGATCTGGTGGTCGGCGTGTGGGTGGGCAATGATGACAACTCCCCCAATCCCGGTCTGTCGGGGGGGGGCATTCCGGCGCGGATCTGGCGCAATTTCATGCAAAGCGCGCTCGGGCTCGACGCGGTCGTCCAGTCACCGGTCGAAGAGGATATCGATGCGATCGAGGGCGATAACGGTGTCGATCCGCTGATCGACGTCAGTGGCGATGGCCCGCTGGGGGTGGACGGCAATGTCAGCGGTTTCGGCCTGAACCTGCGGTTCGGGCGCGACGGCAGCATCGCCATCGATCGCCGACCGGAACGCCGCGATCCTGATCGCCAGGTGCTTGAGGATGATCCGCCCGAACCACCCGTCGATGAAGAACCGTAACGAGCGCAGTTGACGGACGCTGCCGGATATCGGCAAGGCAGCGCATGCGCTTTTTCTCCGATAATGCCGCCCCGGTATGCCCGCAGGTCATGGCCGCGCTGGCCGACGCCAATGTGCTCGACACCGCTTATGACGGCGATGGCTGGAGCAAGGCGCTCGATGCGCGTGTATCGGCGCTGTTCGAGGCACCGGTGCGGGCATTCTGGCTGCCGTCGGGCACCGCCGCCAATTGCCTCGCGCTCGCGGCGATGTGCCCGCCCTATGGCGGCATCGTTTGCCACCGCGATGCGCACATCCAGAATGACGAATGCGGCGCGCCGGAATTTTTCACGCACGGCGCCAAATTGCTGATTGCCGAGGGCGAGGGTGCGAAGCTGACGCCCGACTCCATCACCGCGATGCTCGATCTGATCCCCAATGACGTCCACCGCACCCAGCCGCATGCGATCTCAATCACCAACGCCACCGAATATGGCCGCGTCTATACCCCCGCCGAAGTGGCGGCGATTGGCGATCTGGCGCGCGCGCGGGGGCTTCGGCTGCATATGGATGGCGCACGCTTTGCCAATGCGGTCGCGCATCTCGGCTGCAGTCCGGCCGATATCACCTGGCGGGCGGGCGTCGATGCGCTGAGTTTCGGCTTCATCAAAAATGGCGGCATGACGGCAGAATTGCTGGTGTTCTTCGACCCCGAACTGGCCGCAGGCACGCTGCAGCGTCGCAAGCGGGCGGGCATGTTGCTGTCAAAGGGGCGCTATCTGGCGGCGCAGATCCTCGCCATGATCGATAACGATCTGTGGCTGATCAATGCCCGCGCTGCCAACGCTGCCGCGACGCTGCTGGCGCAGGCGGCGGGTGACCGACTGATCCACCCGGTGGAGGCGAACGAAGTGTTCCTGCGCGTTACGCCCGAGGAAGCAGCCGGATTGCGGGCCAACGGTTTTGATTTCTACGACTGGGGCCCGGGCGAGGCGCGGCTGGTGACGTCATGGAACCATGCGGCCGATGATATCCGCCCGCTCGCCGATGCGATCGCCGCCCTTTGACCGAGACCGCCGCACCGCCACCATCCCGGCTGGCCGTCCTGCTGCCGTTCGCGATCGTGACCTTGATCTGGGGATCGACCTGGATCGTGATCCGCGATCAGTTGGGCACGGTGCCGCCCAGCTGGTCGGTGAGCTATCGCTTCCTGATCGCCGGCATTGGCATGCTCGCCTATGCGGCCTGGCGGGGGGAGCGGATCACGCTTGATGCCCGGGGCTGGGCGTTTGCCGGGGCGCTGGCGGTCCTGCAATTCTGCCTGAACTTCAATTTCGTCTACCGCGCCGAGGAGCATATCACGTCGGGGCTGGTCGCGGTGGTGTTCGCGCTGCTGCTGGTGCCCAATGCGATCCTCGGCCGCATTTTCCTGGGTACACAGCTCGGGCCCCGGTTGCTGGTCGGTTCGGCGGTCGCAATGGCCGGCGTGGCGTTGCTGTTCGTGCACGAAGCCCGCGTCGACCCCAATGGCCCTGCCGAATCGATGATCGGCATTGGCATCACGATGATGGGCGTGATGGCGGCGTCAGTCGCCAATGTGCTGCAGGGCACCCAGACCGCCCGGCGCTATCCGATGGTACCGATGCTGGGCGTGGCGATGCTGATGGGGGCAGGCGTCGATGCGACGATCGCCTGGGCGCTCCACGGCCCGCCGGTGATCGAATGGCGCGTGGGCTATCTGTTCGGGCTGCTGTATTTGGGGGTGTTCGCGTCAGCGATTGCCTTCACCCTCTATTTCGGGGTGCTGCGGATCATCGGCCCCGCTAAGGCAGCCTATTCGAGCGTGATCGTGCCCGTCATCGCAATGCTGCTGTCGACCCTGTTCGAGGGGTATCACTGGTCGCCACTGGCGGCAGGCGGCGCGGTGCTGGCGATGCTGGGGCTCGTCATCGCGCTGAGCGCGAGCAAGCCCGCGCGGTAATCGGGATAGGCAGGCGTCCAGCCGAGTAGGCGCTTCGCCTTGCCGTTCGCGACGCGCCGGTTCTCCGCATAAAAGCCGCGCGCCATGGGGGACAGCTCTGCCTCGTCCATTGTGACAAGCGGCAGGCGAGGCAACCCGGCAAGCGCACACGCATAATCGATCACATCATTCTGGCTGCACGGCCAATCATCGGCGAGGTTATACGCCCCCGGCGGTCCATCCAGCCCGGCAATTACGCCGCTGGCAATGTCATCGACATGGACCCGGCTGAAGACCTGCCCGGGCAAATCGATTCGATGCGCACGCCCCTCGATCACGCGGTCGATTGCCGAGCGACCCGGGCCGTAAATGCCCGGCAAGCGAAACACATGTGCGCCGCGCGCCAGCCAGGCGGCATCGGCGTCTGCCCGCGCGCTGCGTCTGCCCGTGCCGGTTGGGCTGGTCTCATCGACCCAGGCCCCCTGCGCATCGCCATAAACGCCAGTCGATGACAAATACCCCAGCCAGTGGCCGCCGAGCTGATCGCCATAGCGCACCAGCACTGGATCACCGCTTGCCCCCGGGGGGATCGACACCAGGATATGGCTAGCCTGAGCAATGGCGGTGGCGACCGCATCGGCATCGTCAAACGCAATCGTCCCATCGCGTCCGGATCGGCTGGTGCCCGAAATATGCCATCCGCGCGCCCGCAGGCCATCGGCGATGCGCGACGCGCTGTACCCAAGGCCGAAGATCAGCAGTCGGCTCATGCCGTGGCGCTTTCCTGAGAGGGGGCGTTATCGTACAAAGGCATATTGCCTGTTCGTTGCCGGTGTACGATTTAGATGGCACACCCGCATCGCTGACCCTATCTGGCCGATATGCTTGATGTAAATACTGCCCTTGCCCATCCTCAGGTCACGCGCCGCGATGCGTATCGCGCGCCCGAATGGCTGGTGCCCGAAATCGCGCTCGCGTTCGATCTCGATGCCGCATCGACCAGGGTCCATGCCCGGTTGACGGTAACGCGTAACGACGCCGATGCCGGGCCGCTGCGGCTCGACGGCGGTGGGCAGGTGCCGATCGCCGTTACAGTCGATGGTGTCGCCACCGATGATTGGTCGCTCGAGGACGGCGCGCTCGTCATCCCGCTCGCCGGCGATGCGCATATCGTCGAAACCGAGGTCGAGATCGCGCCGGAGCGCAACACCCAGCTGATGGGTCTGTATGCCAGTGGCGGGCTGCTCTGCACCCAGTGCGAAGCCGAAGGGTTTCGTCGGATCACTTTCTTCCCCGATCGCCCCGATGTGCTGAGCCGCTACACCGTGCGGATGACCGCGGACAAGGCGCGCTATCCGGTGCTGCTCGCCAATGGCGATCCGGTGGCGTCGGGCGATCTGCCGGACGGGCGGCACTGGGCCGAATGGCATGATCCGTTCCCCAAGCCCTGTTACCTGTTTGCGCTGGTGGCGGGTGATCTGGTCGCGAACCGCGCCACCTTCACGACGATGAGCGGGCGCAAGGTCGCGCTCGGCATCTGGGTGCGTGCGCGCGATCTCGACAAGACCGATCATGCGCTCGCGGCGCTCCAGACGTCGATGAAATGGGACGAGGACGTTTATGGCCGTGAGTATGACCTCGACGTGTTCAACATCGTTGCGGTCGATGATTTCAATTTCGGCGCGATGGAGAATAAGGGCCTCAACATCTTCAATTCGCGCTATGTGCTGGCCGATCCCGA
>CAZYOU010000099.1:0-9693 GCA_964649315.1 uncultured Stakelama sp.
CGGGCGGCCTGTCGGTCGAACGATCGACCACCGAGCGTGAATTGTTCGGCAGCCCCAAGCAGGAACGGCTCGATCAGATGCGCGGCAAGACCGTGTGGATCGTCGGCGAGCATCTGGTCGATTACATTGCGGAAACGGCACGCGCCTTCGTCAACGAATGCCATGTCGCGCGCGTTGTTCTCATCACCCGCACCGCGGAGGGTTTCGAGACGTTGAAGGCAGCGCTGAGCGACGTACCCGCTTCAGCACTCGAATCGATCGTGTGCGGGGATTCGGTCGAAACGGCGATGAACCAGGCGCTGATGCAATGGGGTCGACCGACGACATTGCTCTCGACACCATTCGAGGCACTGCCGCAGAAATTGTTCGCGCTTGATGACCCGCTGACCCCTGAAGAGTTCCGCAATCTGGTGGCGAACAATCTGACAAACCATTTCCGCGTCGCGCGCAAGGCGTCGCTCTATGATGATTGCCAGCTGGTGCTCGCGTCGCCGGATGTCGCGATGGGGGATCAGAGCCCAGCCTTTGCGCTTGCCAACTTCATCAAGACGACGCTCCATGCCTTCACGGCCACACTGGCGGTGGAAAATGAGCGGCTGGTGCATGACGTACCCGTCAACCAAATCAACCTGACCCGCCGCGTGCAATCCGAGGAACCGCGCGATCTCGACGAGCATCTGGAAGAAGTGAAGCGCTTTGCCCGCGCCGTGCTGCTGGTCGGCGCGCCGCTGCCCGATGCCGAGGATTCGCGGTATCGCTCGCGCATCTATCGCGGCATGGCGATGACGGTGTGAGGGACAGCGGGTGACGGAATATCTCTCCTTCGAAAAGGCGATCGAGGCGCTCGACCAAAGTGCCGCCGCATTGCGGCGCACCGGCGAGCGCTCCGACGAAGCCGCGCAGCTGGAGGAACGATCGAAACGGCAGTTGGCGTTCCTCTATAGCAAGCTGACGCCGTGGCAGCGGGCGATGGTCGCGCGCCACCCGGCGCGACCGCACTTCAATCATTATCTCGCCGGGCTGTTTGATGATTTCATGCCGCTGGGCGGCGACCGTGCCTTTGCCGATGATCAGGCGGTGCTGGGCGGGCTTGCGCGGTTTCAGGGCAAGCGCGTGGTCGTGATGGGGCATATGAAGGGCGATGATACCGCATCGCGCCTGCGCCATAATTTCGGCATGGCTAAGCCCGAAGGGTATCGAAAGGCGATCCGCCTGATGGATCTGGCCGATCGGTTCGGGCTGCCGGTAATTACCTTTGTCGACACCCCCGGTGCATTTCCGGGAATGGATGCCGAGGAACGCGGCCAGGCTGAGGCGATCGCGCGCAGCACCGAACGCTGCCTGTCGCTGGGCGTGCCGATGATCGCAATTATCGCGGGCGAGGGCGGCTCGGGCGGCGCGGTGGCGCTGGCGGCGGCGAACCGCGTGCTGATGCTTGAGCATTCGATCTATTCGGTGATCTCGCCCGAGGGGTGCGCATCGATCCTGTGGCGCAGCGCCGCGCGGGCAGCGGACGCGGCTGAGGCCATGAAGATCACTGCGGGCGAGTTGCTGAACCTAGGCGTGATCGACCGGATCGTTTACGAACCGGCAGGCGGCGCACACCGCGATCATGAAACCATGGTCAAGCGGGTGGGCGTGGCGATTGGCGCCGAACTGGCCGTGCTCGGCGGACTGTCGCCCAAGGCACTGCGCACCGAACGCCGGACGAAATATCTGCAAATCGGTCGGTTGCCAGCATGACCACATCCGTCACGATGTTCGGCATCAAGAATTGCGACACGATCAAAAAGGCGCGGTCTTGGCTCGATGCGGCGGGGATCGCCTATAGCTTTCACGATTACAAAGCGGTTGGCATCGACGCCGATGTGCTGCGCGGCTGGGTTGATGAAGCGGGTTGGGAAACGGTGCTCAACCGGGCTGGTACGACGTTCCGGCAACTGCCCGATGCCGACAAGCAGGGCATCGATGCGACAAAGGCGATCGCGCTGATGCTGGCTAACCCCTCAATGATCAAACGCCCGGTACTGGTGGCCGATGGTCGGCTGCTGATTGGCTTCAAACCGGACGTCTATCGCGCCTTTTTTGGATGATGTCGGGCTTGGCGGTGGTGCGGCGGCGCCCCATATCGCTGTCTCACCGATAGGAGCCTGCCCGATGCCGACCGCCACCTGGAACGATACCGTCATCGCACAATCGGACGATACGATTGTGGTCGAGGGCAATCATTATTTCCCGCCCGACTCGGTGAATATGGCGCTGCTCACTGACAGCCCGACGCACAGCCATTGCCCATGGAAGGGTGATGCGAGCTACAAGTCGATCGTCGTCGATGGCGCGAAGAATGCCGACGCCGTCTGGTACTATCCCGAGCCCAAGGAAAAGGCCGCGCAGATCAAGGGGTATTTCGCGTTCTGGAAGGGCGTGAAGGTCAGCTGATCGATCTTGCAGCCCCACGCCGCCATTGCGCATTTCGGCGCACGCGCGCACCCTGCACTTGGGAAAATCGTGGGGAGCATGGGGATGAGCATTGGAAGCGAAAAGCCGCCGGTCTGGTGCTGGGTCGCGGTCGGTCTGTTGCTGCTGTGGGAAGCTGCGGGCGTGTTTGCGTTTTACGCGCACGTCTCGATCGATGCGGCTGCGCTGGCAGCGATGACCGACTATGATCGCAAGGCCTATCTGGCCTTGCCGTCATGGTTCAACTGGGTGTTCGCACTGGCAGTATGGCCTGCTCTGTTGGGCTCGATCGCGATGTTGCTTCGCTCGCGCTTCGCCCGGCCGTTGTTCCTCGTGTCGCTGGGTGGTGTCATCGTCCAGTTCGGCTGGGTATTCGGCGGCACGGATCTGATCGCGGTAAAGGGTGCGCTCGCCACAGTGCCGTTCCCCTTCGTCATTTTTCTGCTGGCGGTCGTGCAGGTCTGGCTGGCCGGGATTGCGATCAAACGCGGCTGGCTGCGCTGATCGCGTCGAGGCGTTAGCCGTTCCACTGGAAAACCTCGTCGAGCGGCTTTCCGAAAACAGCCGCAATCCTGAACGCCGTTTCGAGCGAGGGCGAGTATTTGCCCGCCTCTATCGCGGCGACGGTTTGGCGCGTCATGCCGATCCGGTCGGCGAGATCGGCTTGAGTCATCTCCCCCGCCATAAAGCGCAGGGTACGGATTGTGTTGGTGATGGGCAGGGTCGCCATCATCAACCCTCGCGCCGATAGCGCCAGAGCTGTGCGCCCGCATTGACGACATGCGCTGCCACCAGGGCGAGCAACAGGGCATTGCCAATGACGACGGCAATGATCGTCTCTGGATCGCCGGTCAGCCGGCGCTGCGCGGACGTGACGATGAATGGCGTCGCCACCATCACGCCAATCACCAGAATGCTCAGCAGATTATAGGCTGGCACCGCCGCCGTTGCCGCAAAATCGCGGTCGCGGGCATCTTCTGGCGCATTGGCATCGGACGGCGTCCAGAGGGCAAGGATGATGGCGGCAGCCACTTCGACCATCACCAGCAGGATCACTGATTTGATAAAGCCACCATAGGCCTGGTCCGCATCGACCGTCCCGCGCGCCATCAAACTGCCTACGTCAAACAGATACGATCCCCAGATCACCGTTTCCGCGATGATTGAAACCCACAGCATTTTTTCGCGAAAGTTCATTATCGTCACTCTCAATGTCCAACATTATTTTCACAATGTATAAAATATTATACATTGAGTCAATCAGACCATACATTGCTGGCAATGTGCTCTGGCTTCGACCCGGCTGATCCGCTAGCGCGCCACCATGTCCACGACCTTCACCATCGACACCGCGACCAGCCGGGCGACACCCACACCGGCGCCGATGAAGCGCCTGACCGTTCCCGCCATCCGCGCGCGTAAAACGGGCACGGGCGGGGGCGGTGAGCCGCTGGTGATGCTGACCGCCTATACCGTCCGGATGGCGCAGCTGCTCGATCCGCATTGTGACCTGTTGCTGGTCGGCGACAGCCTTGGCCAGGTGATTTACGGCTTGCCGTCGACCGTGCCGGTGACGCTGGAGATGATGGCAGCGCACGGGGCGGCGGTGGTGCGGGGCAGCTATCACAGCGTCGTGGTGATCGACATGCCGTTCGGCAGTTACGAAGCGTCACCTGAAAAAGCGTTCGAAAGCGCTGCGTGGCTGCTCAAACAGACCGGCGCGGCGGCGGTAAAGCTGGAAGGGGGCGCGGCGATGGCCCCCACCGTCCGGTTCCTCAGCGAGCGTGGCATTCCTGTCATGGGCCATGTCGGCCTGACGCCGCAGGCGGTGAATGTGCTGGGTGGCTATGGCGCGCGGGGGCGGACCAAGGCCGAAGCGCAGAAGATTATCGACGACGCGACGGCGATTGCCGATGCGGGGGCGTTTGCCATCGTCATTGAGGGCGTGGTTGAGCCGATTGCGATTACGATCACCAAAGCGGTAGCCTGCCCCACGATCGGCATCGGGGCATCGGCACAGTGCGACGGACAGGTGCTGGTGGCAGAGGATATGCTTGGGTTATTCGAGCGGACGCCGCGTTTCGTGAAGCGTTTCGACGATCTCGCTGGCCGCATTTCCGCCGCGGTTGCGACCTATGCCACCGATGTCCGCAGTCGGGATTTTCCGGGCGTGGAACAGATTTACGCCCCCAAGGATTAGACGGCATGAACGTGCGCCGGATTGATGCCCTTTCGTTTCGCAAGCACCGCCGCTAAGGTCCGCGCCTTCCCCGCCCACCCTGTTTTTTAATGGAGCCACGCTTGGCCATCACGCCGCAAAACAACCAGGCCTTTCTGCGTGAAGTCGATGAAGAGCTGCGCCGGGACCAGGCGATGCTGTTCTGGACGCGCTATGGCCGTTGGATCATCGGCGCTGTGGTGCTCGCCCTAGCGATTTTTGCAGGCGTGCTGTTCTGGCAAAGCCAGCAGCAGAAAAAGGCGGGTGAGCAGGGCGAAAAGCTATCCACCATCTTTGAAAAGCTGGGCATCGGCGATGAGAAGGCGGCAACCCCGCTGCTTACCGACATGGCTGGGAATGGCATTGGCGGCTATCGCTCGCTTGCCAAGTTCACCCAGGCCGATGTGCTGTTGCAGAAAAATGATCTTAAGGGCGCAGCAGCCAAGTTCGCCGAGATTGCGAACGACACGGGCGCCGCGCAGCCGTTTCGCGATCTCGCGCTGATCCGCCAAACCTATGCCGAATTCGATACGTTGAAGCCGCAAACCGTGGTCGATCGGCTAAAGCCGCTCGCGGTCAAGGGCAGTCCGTGGTTCGGTTCAGCGGGGGAACTCGTCGCCGTTGCCTATCTGCAGCAGCGCAAGAATCGTGAAGCTGGCGCCCTGTTCGGCCAGATTGCCCGTGATCAGGATGTGCCGGAAAGCCTGCGCCAGCGGGCGGTGCAGATGGCTGGCGTGCTGGGCGTCGATGCCGTCGACCAGGTTGAGGAAAACAAACCGCAATGATGAAATCATTCAAAACGTCGATTGCCATCGCATTGGTGGTGGCGTTGAGCAGCTGCGGTGCCTTCAAAGGCGGCAAGAAGAAAACGCCGACGCTGGGGGATCGTATTCCGATCCTGGTATCCGAAAACAACGCCGAGGCTGACAAGACGATCGCCGATGTGCAGGTGCTGTTGCCACCGCCCGCGAGCAATGCCGATTGGGCGCAGCCCGGCGGCAATGCGGCCAAGTCGATGGGACATATCACGCTGGGGACCAGCCTGACCCGGCTGTGGACGGCAAGCATCGATGGCGGATCGCTTCGCCAGCGTCTGGGTGCCGCGCCGGTAATTGCCGACGGCAAACTGTTCGCGGTTGACGTCGACGCGGTGGCGCATGCGTTCAGTGCCGATACGGGCGCGCGGTTATGGTCGGCGGCCCTGACCGAAAACAAGGACAACCGCGCGGCACGCTTTGGCGGCGGCATTAGCTATGATGAGGGCAAGGTTTTTGCCACCGACGGGCTTGGCGATGTCGTGGCGCTGAATGCCGCTGACGGCACGGTGTTGTGGCGCGCGCGCCCTGCAGGGCCGCTGCGCGGTGCGCCGACGGTCGCCAATGGCGCGGTGTATGTGCTGAGCCAGAATAACGAGCTGGTCGCCTTGGCACAGGCTGATGGTGCGATTCAGTGGACGGGCAGTGGCTCGCTTGAATCGCAGGGTGTGTTCGGCGTAGGCGCGCCCGCCGCTGGTCGCGGCACGATCGTGGCGGGGTTCTCCTCGGGCGAGCTTTACGCCTATCGTTATGAGAATGGCCGCGTGCTGTGGACCGAAGTGCTGTCGCGCACGAGTGTGTCGACATCGGTGTCGAGCCTTGCCGATATCGATGCCGCCCCGGTGATCGATCAGAACCGCGTTTATGCAGTGGGCGAAGGCGGGCGTATGGTCTCGCTTGAACTCACCACGGGTCAACGCTTGTGGGAGCAGAATCTCGCCGGCGTGTCGACGCCCTGGATCGCGGGCGAATGGGTGTTCGTGGTCACCGAAGATGCCAAGCTCTATTGCCTGTCGCGCGCGAACGGCAAGATTCGCTGGATCAGTGATCTGGGTGCCTTCAAGAATGTGAAAAAGCGTAAGGGCCCGATCAACTGGACCGGGCCGGTGCTTGCCGGGGGGCGGCTGATCCTGCTCAATTCCGAAGGGGAAATCGTTTCTGTTTCGCCCGCCACCGGTGAAAAGGGAGAGACAATAAAGGGCGGCGCAGCGTTCAGCCTGTCACCAGTCGTCGCCAATGGCATCCTCTATACGATTGATGCCAAAGGGCGGATCAGCGCCTATCGCTAACCTTGTGCGCGCAGCGGGTGGCGAAAATTGGCGACGGCGTTAAAAGGCGCCGATGGCAAAGCTTCCCGTCGTCGCAATTATCGGCCGCCCGAATGTCGGCAAATCAACCTTGTTCAACCGTCTGGTTGGCAAGAAACTCGCGCTGGTCGATGATCGGCCGGGTGTTACGCGTGATCGTCGTGAAGGCGACGCGCACCTGATCGGGCTCGATTTTCGCATCATTGATACCGCAGGCTATGAAGACGAAGACCCCGCTTCGCTGCCCGGCCGGATGCGCCAGCAGACCGAAGCAGCGGTCAAAATGGCCGATGTTGCGCTGTTCCTGATCGATGCGCGCGTGGGCCTTGTCCCGCTCGATGAGGAAATTGCGCGCTGGCTGCGTGGATCGACCACCCCGATCGTGCTCGTTGCCAACAAGGCCGAAGGGCGTGCGGGCGAAGCGGGCGTCCTCGATTCGTTGTCGCTGGGGTTCGGCGATCCGGTGCAGTTATCGGCGGAGCATGGCGAGGGGCTTGGCGACCTGTTTGAAGCGCTGTTCCCGCATCTCGAAGGCAAGGCGCTGGAGGAGGACGAGGTCGAGGAGGATGACAATCCCAACGCCGTCCTGAAACTTGCGATTGTCGGGCGACCCAATGCGGGCAAATCGACGCTGATCAACCGTATCCTCGGCGAAGACCGGCTGATCACCGGGCCGGAAGCGGGCATCACGCGGGATTCGATTGCTATCGATTGGGAATGGCCGAATCCGGCCGGTGGAACGCGCCCGGTTCGCCTCATCGACACCGCAGGGATGCGCAAGCGCGCCAATGTGCAGGACAAGCTGGAGAAATTGTCGGTAGCCGATGCGCTTCACGCGATCGACTTTGCCGAGGTCGTCGTGCTGCTGCTCGATGCGACGCGCGGGCTAGAGGTACAGGATCTGAAGATTGCCGATCGCGCGCTGCAGGAAGGGCGCGCGCTGGTGATCGCGCTCAACAAATGGGATGTGGCGGAGGATGCGAGCAGGCTGTTCAATGGCGTCCGCGCGGCGCTCGATGAAGGGCTCGCTCAGGTGCGCGGGGTACCGCTGCTGACGATTTCGGGTGCGACGGGCAAGGGCATCGACCAGCTGATCGCCGCTGCTTTCGAAACCCGCGATGCTTGGTCGCGCCGGGTGGGCACGGGCGAGCTCAATCGCTGGTTCGAACGCGCGATTGAGGCGAACCCACCGCCGGCGCCCGGCGGCAAGCGGATCAAGCTTCGTTACCTGACCCAGGCCAAAACGCGTCCGCCAGGTTTTGTGCTGTTCGGCACGCGGGTGGATCAGTTGCCCGAAAGCTATCAGCGCTACCTCATCAACGGCATTCGTCGTGATCTGGGTTTCGGCGCCGTACCTGTGCGGCTGACGCTGCGTGCGCCAAAAAACCCGTTCGATCAGTGATGCTGGTGATCGATGCGCGCGGGCAGCGTTGCCCCTGGCCGTCGATCCGGCTGGCACGCGCGCTCCGCGAGGGGCACGGTTCGATCCAGATCACCGCAGATGATCCCGCAGCAGCACGGGAACTGACGGCGGTCGCGCACGCTGCCGGCGCAAATATTGAACCGATATCAAATGATTTAGACCATGTTTATCACATCCGCAGAGGTGATGTCGTCAACGTCTCGTTTACTCGGGCGGTATAAAGCAGAGCACAGGTCTTCGATCTGATCTTGGATGCGTTGGAGGAGCTGCGCTTGACGATGCAAGGAAACACGCTGGTTGATTGGGACGCCTTTACGCAGGCTCGCAGCGAGCTGGGCGCGGGATTTGTTCGCATTCTTGGCTATTTCCAGGAAGACGGCATCAAATCGGTCGCCGCCATCGAAGCGGCGATGCGCGCCCATAATGCCGCTGCGATGGTATTGCCCGCACACACGCTGAAGGGCGAGGCGCGCCAGTTCGGTGCAGAGCCGCTCGCGCTGGTGGCGGAAAAGATCGAAACGATCGCCCGTACTAGCGTGGAAAAGCGTGACACGCCCGATTCCGCGCTCGAGCATGTCGTCGGACTTCGTGAATTGTTCGAATCAACGCTGACGCTGTTGCTGCGCGAAGCGAACCCGCTGGTCGAACGTCGCCCGGCCGGAGGCTTTGGTCGCCGCGCTGCGGGAGGCATGTAACGACCTAGTCGTCGCTCATTTCTGCCCGGCTGTTGAGCTGGATATAGTTCGGCATCCCCATGCGCTCGATCATCTCGAATTGCCGATCGAGCATGTCGAGATGGTCTTCCTCGTTGCTCAGGATCGACGCAAACAAATCACGCGACACGTAATCGCGCACCTTTTCGGCATGTTCGACGGCATCGCGCAGGGTCGCAATCGCTTCGACTTCGAGCGCGTGATCGCTCTTGAGTATTTCCTCTACAGTTTCGCCGATGCGCAGCCGCCCGAGCAGCTGGAAATTAGGCAGGCCTTCCAGAAAGAGAATCCGCTCCGCCAGCTTGTCGGCGTGCTTCATCTCATCAATGGATTCGTGACGCTCAAGCTCGGCGAGCTTTCGCACGCCCCAATTGTCGAGCATCCGGTAATGCAGCCAATATTGGTTGACGGCGGTAAGCTCGTTCTTGAGTACCTCGTTCAGATACTCGACGACCTTCGCATCACCCTTCATCACGATTCTCCAATTGCGCTAAGTGCAGGAGACCGTGTCTCAATCGGGCCGTCAAGCCGCTACGCGTTCCTGATCGATGATTGCGCGGGCAAAGGGGACGCACTGGCCGCATTTGGGCTGGCGACCGAGCGCGCGATAGGCAGCGCAGGCACTGGTGGCACCATCACGTGCCGCCTGGCGGACATCCCGTTCGCGAATCGCATTGCAGACACAGACGACCATTGTCACCCTCGCTCTCTGGCGACGGTATGGGGCTAATGAGAGTGATTCGCAACCATTTATTGCGTC
>CAZYOU010000100.1:0-9675 GCA_964649315.1 uncultured Stakelama sp.
ATGAACGGCCACGGCAGCCCATACCGGCCGGGCAGTTCCTCTTACTCGCGGAAAGACGAGGCGCTTAGACGAAGGTCGGTGGTTTGGCAACTGGCCGGGAACAACACCGGCTGCGGAACGATCCCCCGCGCCCAAGGTTATTGCCGGATGAATGATGCCACCGTCTCGCCACCGGCGCGCGCCTTTACGTCGACGTGGCGTGCAGACCGAATCACCACGCCCGTCGCCGCGATTATCGCCGTCCTGACCAGCCTTATCGGCCTGATCGTGCTGGCCTGGATGATCCTGTTCGTCACCAAGGGGCGGTTTTTGAAGGCGCCGTTCGAACGCATCGCCAGCCAGATCAGCCAGCGACAGGTGCGCGTGGCGGGCGACTTCCAGTTCTATTTCAATATCATCGACGTCAAATTCTATGCCGAGGGGATGACGGTGTCCAACCCCGCCTGGGCAGGACCACGCAATTTCTTCGAAGCGCGCACGATCGATACTAATATCGCTAGCCTCAGTTTCCTGTTCGGCAAGCGGCGGCTCAATTGGCTCGAACTCGACGGCGGCAAAATCGATCTGCAATGGGATCGCGCACACAAGCGGAACAGCTGGACATTTACCACCGACGGCGAACCCCTGGACATTCCCCTGATCCGGCAGGCCGTGATCGAGGGGACCGAAATCCGATACCGCGATCCGCTCTATCAGCTTTCGGTTGATATCGGCGTGCGCACGATTCGCGCGGCGGGCACGACGCTGACCAACGACATCCGGTTTGCCGGTTCGGGCGCGGCGCGCGGCACGCCTTTCACGTTATCTGGCGCGCTCCTCTCACCCAATGCAACAATTGCCGGTGGCGAGAACAAACTCGCGCTCAACATCCGCGCCGCGCGTACCGTGGCCGATATCAGCGGCACCCTGCCGGGCGCGACCGAGCTAGAGGGCGCGCGGCTGAACGTCGATGTGGGCGGACGCAACATCGCCGATCTGTTCGACGTAGCGGGAATCGCCGTGCCGGAAACCCGCGCCTACCGGCTTCGATCAGCGCTTACCAAGGCAGGCAACGAGTGGCGTTTCACCCGCCTGACCGGACGGTTTGGCACGAGCGATCTTGCCGGGCGGATGACCGTGACGATGCGCCAGCCGCGCCTGTTGCTGACGGCAACGCTCGCCACACGCTCGCTCGACATCATCGATATCGCGCCGTTCATTGGGTACAATCCCGATCTGGTGGCGGCGAAGGGCGGGGCCGGGGTGATTACCACGGTGAATGGTGCACCGCGACTGTTGCCCGATGCGCCACTGCGCGCCGAATCGCTCAAAAACTTTGATGCCGATGTGCGCTATTCGGTCCGCAGGGTGCGCGCGAAAAGCTTCCCGGTTTCAAACATCGCGATGACGCTGACGCTGGATGATCGGTTGCTGACGCTTTCCCCGCTGACGTTCGATCTGGCGCGCGGCAAGGTAAGCTCGGACATCATCATCAATTCGCGCCGCGATCCGGTGTTCACCGATTACGACATCCGCCTGTCACCAACACCGATGGGGGTGTTGCTCGCCGGATTTGGCGTCGAGGAATCGGGAACGACCGGCACCGTCAAGGCGCGGATCAAGATGACCGGCACGGGCAACAGCGTCCATGATTCGCTCAGTACCGCCAATGGCCGGATCGCGGTGATCCTGCCCAAGGGCAGTTTCTGGACGCGTAACGTCCAGCTCTCCGAACTCGATGTCGGCACGTATTTCTATAAATTGCTTCAGGGTCGGCTGAAGGAACCGGTGCAGATCAATTGCGGGCTGATCGGCTTCACCGTGCGGCGCGGGATCGCGGCGGCTGACCCGATCCTGATCGATACGCGCAAGAACGTGATGGTCGGGCGTGGCGGGTTCAGTTTCCGCAACGAAGCGATCGATCTGTCTTTTCGGGCCGACGGCAAAAAGTTCAGCTTGGTGTCGGCCCAGTCACCGGTGGCGGTAAAGGGCTTTTTCGCCAAACCGGCGATCGACCCGATCAGTAGCGATCTGCTGGCCCGCGGTGGTGCTGCGGTAGCGCTCGGCATCGTGGCGACGCCACTCGCGGCAGTGCTCGCCTTTGTCGATGTCGGCGATGCGAAAGCGGCGGCGTGCGGCCCCATATTGGCTGGTGCCACGGCGACAGCGCAGCGCACGACCAAGGGCGATGCCCGAGATGACGTCGGCCGGGGCACCACTGCCAAGTCCGAAAACGGCAACCGGACCAAGGGTCAGAAAAAGGAACAACGGCAGAAGTTCCTGGGAATTTTTTGAGGTGGTGTTTTAATCAATTACCCGTTCATTTCGAGCGAAGTCGAGAAACAGGCCGTGCGCGCTGAACTTGGTTTCTCGACTTCGCTCGAAATGAACGGCGGAGCGAGAGCTATCTCTTCTGCAAAGCTGCCTGCTCAATGCCCGTGGCAGGCCAGCGCCTCAACGATGTCCTCAATCCGTGCTGGGTCGCCCGCAGCGATAACCTCGCCCACGCTATCCGCCGTCAACGGATCGCCCTGCCAGTCGCACATCCGCCCGCCTGCACCCTCGACCACAGGCACTAAAGCAGCGAAATCGTGAATCTTCAGCCCGGCCTCGACCACGATATCGAGATGCCCTGAGGCGAGACAGCCATAATTATAGCAGTCACCGCCATAGATCGGCCCCTGTCCCATCCTGCCGCCGGTCACCGTGCGGGCAAGCGCCACAAAATGATCGGCCTGATGCTCGTCAAACGCGTGCGGGCTGGTTGTGGCGAGCGCTGCGCCTTCCAGCGCACGACAAGCGCGGGTGCGGGCTGGCATCCCGTTGAACAAGGTCGGCTTGCCGATCACGCCCGACCAGCGCTCCTTCAGGATCGGCTGGTCGATAATGCCGAGCATCGGCCAGCCTTCAATCATCAGCCCGATCAGTGTGCCAAATACCGGACGTCCCGATACGAAGGCGCGGGTGCCGTCGACCGGATCGAGCACCCAGGCGCGGCCACTGGTGCCCTCTTTGGTGCCATATTCCTCGCCGATGATCGCATCGTCGGGGAACACATCTTCGATCAGTGACCGCATTGCTGCTTCGGCTTCGCGGTCCGCAAGCGTCACGGGAGAATGATCCGCCTTTGCCTCCAGCCCGTGGGGCGCGCGGAAATAGGGGCGGATCACCGCTGCCGCTGCATCGGCAAGACGATGGGCTAGATCGATATCGGCAGGGGTTATGCGCATGGGGTGAGCCTAGACCGTGGGACCACCGGTCGCCAGCGTGAAAAGCGACTCGCATCTGTCACAATCGACTGACAAATAGCGTGGTCATGCGCATGATCTTCCCCTTTTCAGTCGCCATCGTTGCCCCAATGTTGCTGTGCCCTGCTCCGGCAGCGGCCCAGCTGCGCCCGCTTGTCGAGCCGCCCGCATCCGCCGCGGGCGCCCTGAATGGCGTCGACGTTTTTCTGATCAACGAGGGGAATGTGGCCGCCCCCGTCGACGCGCCGCAGACGATTCAGACGATCGCGCGCGACGGGACGGCGCTGACGCTGGAGCTGATCCGGTCGACCGCCGACACGGCACCGGTGGCGCCCGGTGGTTTCGCGCGACTGCGCTATCGGCTTGCCCCGCTCGCCCGACCTGCCGAGCCACGCCGCCAAATTGCCAATGCCAAGCCCGCCGAACCGAGCGGACCGGGCGAGGATGTCACCGCAACCGGGCGTGGGACATCGAGCGCCTTTCTTGATCGGTTCGGCGCGTTCGAGCCCACCTATGGCGTGGTCGGCGCGGGCGATGCCGGGGCCAAGCTGCAGGTCAGCTTTGCCATGCAGCCCTTTGCCAGCACCGGCCCGGCATCGTTCATCAAAGTCGCCTATACCCAGACGATTTTCTGGGCGCTCGACCAGCCCTCCGGGCCGATCCGCGCGACGACCTATAGTCCCGAGGCCTTTATCGACGTGCCCTTTGACGAAACGACCCGGCTGTCGCTCGGTTATCGCCACGACTCGAACGGGGGCGGCCCGGCGACGTCGATCGACATCAACCGGCTCTATCTCCGCGTGAACAAGACGTTCGCGCTCGGCAATGACTGGCGGCTCGATATCGCGCCGCAGGGCTGGTTCTATGTCGGGCCGCAGGGTGTTGCAGGAGATATCGAGCGTTTCTATGGCTATGGCGCGTTAGGCGCATCGATCGAGCAGAAGGATGGGATGAAGCTGGCGCTTTATGCGCGCGGCAATCCAATGACGCGCCAGGGATCCGCCGAACTGTTTGCGTCCTATCCCATCAAGCGGTTCGGCATCGGCGATATCGGCCTGTACGTGTTCGGTCAGGCGTTTCACGGCTATGGAGAGGCGCTGAGCGATTATAACCGTGCAGACACCTCCGCCCGTATTGGTATCGCACTAACGCGCTGAGCGCGCAGGTCGCAAAGCCGTATTGCGCCAGAGGATAGAGTTGGTCATGCGCTGTCTCAAAGCCGTCCGATGGGAGATGTTGATGACCGTTTCGACAAGATTTTTCGCTGCACTACCGCTTGCATTGATGGCGGCCTCCCCCGCAATTGCCGCACTCGCGCCCGGCGCAAAAGCGCCTGATTTCACGACCCGCGGGGCGACCGCTGGCAAGATCTCCACCGTCAACCTGAAGGCTGCGCTTAAAAAGGGGCCGGTTGTGCTGTATTTCTTCCCAGCCGCCTTTACCCCGGGCTGCAGCGCCGAAGCGCGCGCCTTTGCGGAAGCGATTCCCGAATTCACCAAGGCTGGCGCAACCGTGATCGGCATGTCCGCCGATCCAGTCGATGTGCTCGCTGATTTTTCGGCAAAGGATTGCGCGGGGAAGTTCATGGTCGCGAGCGCGGGGCCAGCCGTGGTCTCGGGCTATGATGTCGCCCTGTCGCGCGGTGGCGGGCGGACGATCACCACTCGGACAAGCTATGTGATCGCGCCATCCGGCAAAATCGCGTTTGTTCACAATGATATGAGCTATGCCGATCATGTTCGTACAACACTTGACGCCGTCAAGCGTCTGCGGACCGCTGGCCGGTAATCGACCCAATTGACCGATTTCGTTTCGGCTGCGGGGCGAAGTCACCGAATATTAGGCCTTCGACGATAGGACCGTCGGCACGCGTATTGGTGTGTTGGCGTTGGACGGGTTGGTGACGGAAGCGGTGTTGATGGGCGGCAAGACGGCAGTTGGGTTCGGCATGGAAGCGACGGTGGATCGTGGTGAGGCGAGCCGCGCCGTGTTCGACCGGATCCGTGTGTTTCTGGAAGATAATCGCCTCGGTCCCGATCCGGTCAACTATGCTTTTGGCTACCGCGTCGTCAGTGATCCTGCTGGACCGCTTGCGCGTGCTGTTGCTGCGCTTACGGACGGTGGCGTTCGGCTCACCAAGCGGGATATTCTCGCGCTGGGGGGCGACGTCGGCAATGCGCCAATCGCAGCCCCTATGGCTCCAGCAAATGGCGAAGGCCTGGTCGCGCAGACCCAGATGCAGGTCGAAGGCTTTCAAGACCTTGTCCGCATGATGCGCACCGAAACGGCAGACTTTGGCCGTGATCTGGCCGCCACCGCCGATGCGATGCGCGTGTCACAAGGCGTCGATGCGACAAGCGAGGTTTTGCGCATTACCGGCGCCATGCTCAACCGTGTTCAGAATGCCGAAAGCCAGCTCGAAGCAGCGACCCGCGAAGCCAGCGATCTCCGCGCCAAGCTTGAAGAAGCGCGCGACAATGCCCGCCGCGATCCGCTGACCGGCCTGCCCAACCGCCGCGCCTTTGAAGAGGCCTATGCGGGGCATCTCGCCAAGGGATCGGCCCTTTGCGTTTCGGTGTGCGACATCGATCATTTCAAGCTGGTCAATGACGGTTTCGGCCACGCCGTCGGTGATCGCGTGCTGAAGGCGATTGGCGATGTGTTGGCCGATCAGTGCGGTGATCATCTGGTCGCGCGTTATGGCGGTGAGGAATTCGTCGTTCTGTTTGCGGGCGTTGAGCTTGAATGCGCCCAGGATATGCTCGAATCCGCACGAAAGCTTGTGGCCAAAAAGCGCTACCGGCTTCGTGAGTCCGATGAACCCTTGGGCGAAGTGACTTTTTCGGCTGGACTGACCGCCGCCGGTCCGGACGAGGACGTTGGCGATGTATTCGTCCGCGCCGATCGGCTTCTTTATGCGGCAAAGGCTGATGGCCGAAACTGCCTGAAAACAGGATAACGGTTTCTCCGTCGTAACGAACGCCAAAGCTTGGCGCACTTTACCAAAATAGTTGGCGGCTTTTCCGGCCGAGCGCCCGCTCTGTGGTGAACAAGCGCTGAATCGCGTGTTTTTTCGCAGTTGGCACGGTCCCTGCAATCCCTTTGGCATCGCTGGCCGGATGGTCCGGACGGCGACAAAAAGGGAGAAAATTCATGTTCCGTATCGAAAGCATCTCGCGCGTTGTAATGTCGGCAGCCGCTGCTCTGGTGTTCGCAACCGTAATGGTCAGCGCTGCAGTTCCCATGGTGCCAATCGCCTGATCGGTACCAACCCCGACAATTCCAGACCGAGAATGATCATGACAACCGCTCGCAGTTTCCTGCTCGTCATCCTTGCCTTTGCATCGACGAGCGCGCTGATCCTGGCGCAGAATGCGCTGTTCAATACCGTGGTGACGGGGTGACCCTCACCACGGTAACCCACCAGCGCCCGACAGGCGATCGCTGCTGCGCACCGAATTTACGCGCCAATCAACGCAAACTGGCCTAGATTGCCTGTTCGGCAGGCGTGATGCGTGCCCCACAGGGATACACGCCATGGCCAAGGCCCAGAAGAAATCCAACAAAGAAGTCCGCAAACCCAAGGCGGAAAAGCCCAAAAAGGGTAATGCTTCCAACCCGTCGACCAAGGGCGCGGTCCCTGCGCCGGCCAAGGGTTGATCGCCCCGGTGGCCTCTTCCGACGACAACGAAAGCTATGTTTTCGATGATGCCAGCGGCGAATGGATCAGCGCCGCCGATGCCGCCGCGCAAGCGACTAACAGCGACGCATCCGTCGAAGTCCGTGACGCGGTTGGCAATCTGCTTGCCGACGGTGATCAGGTGACGCTGATCAAGGATCTGACGGTAAAAGGCGCGGGCCAGACGCTGAAGCGCGGCACACTGATCAAGTCGATCCGACTGACGGGCGATGCCCAGGAAATCGACTGCCGGTTCGACGGCATCAAAGGCCTCGTCCTGCGCGCGGAGTTCGTGAAGAAGCGCTAGAAGCTGTGGCGACCAAGGGCGACCCGCGATGGATCGCCCGTAGCCCACATCGTCAGGCATTAGCCGTTGCGGCTAGCCTCGAACAGGAACCAGGCGCGCTCTTCGGCCTGATCGGTCCACTCATCGAGGATACCGCTGGTTGCGTTGTCCTTGGCTTCGTCGACGATGTCCTTGGCCTCGCGCAGCGATGCGATCAGCGCCAGATTGTCCTCGCGCAATTCGGCCAGCATCGCTTCGGGTGCGACAAAATCGGCGTCATTGTCCTTGATCGTCTGATGGCGCGCAATGTCGCCCACCGACCGCAGCGTGGTGTTTCCAGTCTTGCGGACGCGCTCTGCAATCACATCGGTCGTCGCAAGAATCTGCGCTGCCTGCTCGTCGAGCATCAGGTGATAATCGCGAAAATGCGGGCCGGAGACATGCCAATGGAAATTCTTGGTCTTGAAATACAGCGCATAGCTGTCCGCCAATATGCCATTCAAGGCTTCGGCGACGGTCTTGGTAGCGTTGGATTTCAGATCGGTGGGCGTTTTGAGCGCGGTATTGGTTGCCACGGGTCTATCTCCTTTTTGGCGAATAACTACTTTAACGCCCTTCTAGCATATTGGCTCCGATTTGCGCCCCTCAACTCTTTCGATCTGTGTGACAGGCTGAAGAAATCAGCGGTTGGCGCCGGTATTACACAAGCCGCAGCGCACCTAGTCCGAACGCAATGCCGGTCACGATCAGAACGATACCAATCGCAAGCCGGATCGGACGATGCGGCAGGGTGCGATAGCGATTTTCTCCAGCGAGAATGGCCGGGATTATCACGGCAAGGCTCCCCAAAATCGATCCGATCACGGCAAACGGCGCAGCTTCTGGCGTGCGGACCGTGATTGCAGCCGTGAGGAATTGGGTGCGATCCCCCACGCCGACCGCCAGCAAGGCCACCAGGGTGGTGGCAAAGGCACCGATCCGCCACCCTGCCATCCGATCCGGCGGTTTCAGCGCGAATAAGGCACTGCTTCCGGCCGAGACGAGTGCAATGGCGAGGAAAAGCGCGCGGGCATTGGGTGTCATGATCGGCGCCATCAGCAAACCCGCAATTGCGCCAAGGCTGTTGCCTGCGACAAGCGCAATGATGGTGGCGATGATGATGGTGGCGGGCTTTTGATACCGATCCGCCATGATCGCTGATAGCCATGCGGTCCGGTCGCTTGCTTGGCACAGCAATGCACCGACAAACGCGGCCATCAGCGCGTCCATCGCGGAAAAATCAGCCGGTCAGGCGGACGGAACAGGCAGCGAGGTAACTTTCGCGGGCAAACCGATCCTGCCGCTGACTGCCAATCGCTTCGCGGAGCAGCGCAATCCACCCTGTGATGAGTGGGCCATGATCGCCCCGCGCCAGCGCCGATTCGAGCACCTGCGCCACGCTCGCGACCGGTAACATGCCGTTTTGCACCGCAATCCGGCGAATCGTGTCGATCTCGGTTGCCAGCGCCGTCGCCCCGGGACGGGCGCCGAGCAGCGCCGCCCGCCGCGTCAATTCCGCTTGAACATGCTGGTCGATCGTGGTGCTGTGCATTGTCGTGCATCCCCCGGATGTCTCGGTGTTCACTATGGTCGCACCAGCATGAAGGCCGCGTTAACACTGATTGGGGATGCGTTTGCATCGGCAGGTCGGCTTGACTTTATCGACGCCATGCGCCAACGCCTGCGGCTTACCAAGTGGCGGGCACGCGTTCGCCGCTTTTACTTTTTTCATCGTGCAGGAATTCAGGTCATGGCAAAGCCGACCACCGTCAAGATCAAGCTCGTCAGCTCGGCCGACACCGGCTTCTTCTATGTCACCAAGAAGAATCCGCGCACCCAGACCGACAAGCTGACCTTCCGCAAGTACGATCCCGTCGTGCGCAAGCATGTCGATTTCAAGGAAGCCAAGATCAAGTGATTGGGCGGGCGGCGTAAGCCGTCCTCCGATCCTCCCGACGCCTATCGGGATTAAGGGCCGCAGGGAAACATCTCCCGCGGCCTTTTTGCTTGTCTAGAGCAGGGCTTTCACCTGCGCCACGAACGCTGCCAGCGCGATGGGCTTTGACACATAGGCGTTGGCACCCGCCGCCCTGATCCGTTCCTCATCCTCACGCCCCGCATAGGCCGTCACTGCCATGATCGGGATGCTCCGCAGCGCCAGATCGCCCTTCAGCTGCGCAATCAGTTCATAGCCGCTCAAATGCGGCAGCTGGATATCGGTGATGATCAGATCGGGCAGGAAGGCGCGCGCGCGGGCCACCGCCTCGCGCCCGTCGCGCACTCCTTCGGCCACATATTCGTGCGCGCGCAACAAATCGCAGAAAAGTTTGAGGTTGAGTTCGTTGTCCTCGACAACCAGCACCCTTTTTGCCACGTCCGCGATCATCCTTTTTCTGCAGGCAGAGCGAATAGGCAATGCGCCCGCCCGTGACAAATAGAGACTC
>CAZYOU010000101.1:0-9606 GCA_964649315.1 uncultured Stakelama sp.
TCCGTGATCCGCGATCCTGAGACCGCGATCGCACATCTGCAGATTTTTGCTGAAGTCGGCATCCCGCTGGCAATCGACGATTATGGAGCGGGCTTGTCCTCGCTTGCTTATCTAAAGCAGCTCCCCGCCAGCGAACTCAAGATCGACAAGCTGTTCATTACCCAATTGACGAGCAGTAATCGCGATCCATTGATTGTGCGGTCCACGATCGATCTTGCCCATGCGCTCGACATGGAAGTGACCGCAGAAGGTGTCGAAACCCAAGCGGCGATGGCGTTGTTGAGCGTCATGGGCTGCGACATGGTGCAAGGCTTTCTGATTAGTCGCCCAATATCGATAGGTGCTTTTCGGCAATTTTTGGACGAGGAACGGCATTTGACAGCGGCCGCAGACGTGCGCGGCTCCTTCTTCCGCCCGGCCAGCTTCTGGAAGAGCGCCTGAATTGCTTGGTTCTTAGGCGACGCTTAACCGGTTTGCCCGATAATGTGACTATGTCGATCGTTGATACCCGTAGCCATGACTAAGGTTTTCGTTCTTGCAATTGCCGCATCTATGGCTTTTGTGAGTAGCAAAGCTGCGGCTAAAACCCAGACGATTCAACCTTATGTTGCGACCAAGGCAGGGCAAAGACCTTTAGCAAAGGCGCAAATTAACCAGCGCATTGCGGCTTCGAAAGAAGCGATGCGTGCAAATCCCATTCAGGCCGCGGCGCTTGCCGAGCAAGCTGAAATTGCCATTCGAGCGTATCCACTGACCGATGAGACGCGACTCACGCTTGCAGAAACAGAATGGCTCCAGGGGGAGGCATATCTCCGATTGAATGATACCGATCGCGCGGCGCCAATGATCGATCGAGGTCTTCAAGCTCTTGCAAAGATTGGTCGCCCTCTGAAATTGCGTGGCGATCTATTGCTGTCACGAGGCGGTGTTTTTACGGTTCAGGCAAACGTGGCAGGCGCATTAGCCGATTATCAAACGGCGCATAACATCTACCGTGCCCTTGGCGAGACGCGCAGCCAAGCAGTGGCATTGCAGCAGATCGCTTCACTGTATCGAGAAGCGGACGACTTTGAAACTGCCATGAAGTATGATCGGCAGTCGGCAGAGATATATAAAGGAGACTTCGTTCTCGATATATCAAACTACAATAATCGTGGGAATTATCTTGTACACAATGAACGATTTGTCGAAGCTGAGGATCAGTATAAGAAAGCTTTGAACCTTGCGCGCGAATGGAAAAGCAAATCGCTCCAAGCGCTATTTCTTCGTAATATCGCGCGTACACAGATACGTGCTGGGCGCCTATCCGAAGCCGGAGGAACAATCGATGTAGGAATGAGGCTGAGCGCGCAAATGGGTGACAAGGCCGGTCGCGATCAGTTGTTTGCCATCTCCGCTCAACTCGCCTTGCAGCGCGGCCAGTATCAGCGCGCCGCTTCGACGATTTCAGCGACCTTCAAGGGTGTTGATCTGTCGGAGACCAGCCTGTCGTTCCGCGACGCGCACGAAACTGCGTACAAGACCTTCAGCCGCATTGGCCGGCCGGACCTGGCGCTGCGCCACCTTGAGGCGTTGAAGCGGCTGGATGACAAGACCGCCAAACTTGCCGCGTCGACCAACACAGCGCTGATGGCCGCGCGTTTTGACGATGCCAACAAGGACGCAAAAATCGCCACGCTGAAGGCGAATGAGGCGATGCAGAGTGCGGCGTTTGAAAAGGCACGGGCGCGGCAACAGCGCGTAATTTTCATCGGTGTTGTGCTGGCGACGCTGGTTGGCGTTGGTATGTTGATTTTCGGGTTGATCACGATCCGGCGCAGCCGCAATGAGGTGCGCGCCGCCAACGTCGATCTGGCCGCGACCAACGTCGCGCTTGAAAAAGCGCTAGCCGCGAAAACCGAATTCCTCGCGACGACGAGTCATGAAATCCGAACGCCGTTGAATGGCATCCTCGGCATGACTCAGGTCATGCTCGCCGATCAAAATCTGGGGCCGGCGACGCGCGATCGGTTGACGGTCGTCCACGGAGCTGGCGTAACGATGCGGGCGCTGGTCGACGACATATTGGATGTTGCCAAGATGGAAACGGGCAATCTGACGCTCGAAACAGTGCCGCTCGACTTGCCGGCCACACTGCGCGAAGTGTCACGGCTATGGGATGATCAAGCCCGCGCGCGGGGCATCGGCTTTGTTGTCGATCTGGAGCAAAGCCCGGTCATGATCGAAGGCGATCCGGCGCGCTTGCGGCAGATCGTCTTCAATTTGTTGTCGAACGCGCTCAAATTCACCACGCAGGGCACGGTTACGTTGAAAGCGACAAAAACCGACGATCAGCGTCTTTGCCTCGAGGTGCGCGACACCGGTATCGGCATTCCCGCCGATAAGCTGGACATCATCTTTGAATCCTTCCGTCAGGTCGATGCCGGTACAACGCGCAAATTCGGCGGGACCGGGCTCGGCCTGTCGATTTGCCGCAATCTCGCCCGGGCGATGGGTGGAGAGGTCACCGTCAGCAGCACGCCGGGGGAGGGATCGACCTTTGTCGTCACGCTGCCGCTGGTTCTTGCCAAAACCCCCGATGCCGCCGACAGTGCGCATGCGCGCGGACCATCGCTGTTAATTGTCGATCGCAATCCGATTTCGCGCAGTATGCTGCGGGCGCTGCTGTCTCCCCATGCGGGTGATGTGGCCTTTGCGTCATCGATCGACGAGGCGGTTCGGCAGATTGCGGAGCATGCGCCCACACAGGTATTGATCGATGATGCAACCGCGCGTGCCGAAAGCGACGTCGATGCAGCGTTGACGTTGATCGGCGCGACCGCAATCGTGAAGGGCGCACGCGTTTCGCTGTTGTGGCAGGCCGCCGATGATGCAACGATTGCTAGACTGATGGCACACGGTATTGCGCAGATAATCGTCAAACCGATCAGTGGCGGCGATCTCGTGCGTGCGCTATATAAGTCTCAGGAGTCGGAACCTTCATCCGAAGACGCGCAGCGCCTTGTATCGCAGGCGGCTTGAGGCGATATGGCACCGTACATGACTTATCATCCCAACCTGTCTTTTGGCTCGGCCGAGCACCGCCCATGAACGTTCTGTTTGTCGAAGACGATTCCATGAATCGGCGCGTGGTAAAGGATATGCTTGACGTCGCCGGTGCCGTAATGACCGGTGCAGAGAGTGCAGAAATCGGCCTGCAGCTGATCGATGCGCACCATTTCGATATCGTTCTGATGGATCTGCGCATGCCTGGCATGGATGGGTTGACCGCCATCAAGCATATTCGTGCGCGCAGCGATGCCAAGGCAGCATTGCCGGTGATCGTCATTACCGCCGACACTGCCGTCGATTTGCGGGAACAGTGCATGCGTGATGGTGCTGATGAAGTGCTGTTCAAACCGGTGGCAATGGATTCGCTGTTCGACGCCATCGGTCGCTTGATGGCGCGCGATGCTCAGAGCGGCGGCACAATTCTCTAATTGCTGTTTTTATTGCGTTATTGCTGCATAATGCAGCGAACGTCCTTTATCGTCTCGTGATTGTGCTCATTTAATCGCACCCTGTTTCTCGTCGGCAAGACCTGTGGCTAGGTGTCAATATTGACTGGCCCTGATGCACGAGGAGGAGGCTTCGCATGACAGAACCTATGCTTGATCGTTTGTTGATGTCGCTTGACGTCGCCATTGACGCCTTTGCCATTTGCGAGGTGAACCGTGGTTTACAACTGGTCGCGCGGCCGTGCGAAGAAATCGAAGTGCACTACGTTCTGTCGGGCACCATGCACCTTGCGGTGCCCGGCTATGCTCCTCTGGTCTGCGGCCCGGGCAGCGTCGTGCTCGTTCCCCCGCATCTGGCGCAGACGATTGGCGCGGAAGATGCACCCGGCCACCAATTGGTGGCGATCGAAAATTGCGCACCGACCCGAAACGGTATGGTTCGGTTTGATGCTACCGGCGGTAAACCGGGCGAACTCCGCTTCGTTTGCGGTTTGATCACCGCGAATATTTCCGGATCATTCGGTCTGCTCGATACCGTCCGCAAGCCGATTGTCGAAAACCTGTTCGACCAGCCGATCGTTCGCAATAGCTATGAAATGATGAGCGCTGAACTCGCCAATCCCGGCATGGGGTCGCGGGCGCTGGCTGGCGCATTGATGAAGGCGTGTGTGCTGTTGCTGCTTCGCCGCCATTTTTCCCGTAGCGAGCATGAAACAAGCCTGCTCAGCACGTTGCGCGATCCACGGCTGGGTAAGGCGGTGACGGCAGTCCTCGACAAGCCGGCCGCGCGCCACAGCGTTGCCGCGCTTGCGTCGATCGCGGGGATGAGCCGGTCGGCCTTTGCGCGCGAATTTTCGCACGCCTTTTCGATCAGTCCGATGGAGTTTGTCGCCCGCACTCGGCTCCACCATGCCGCCGAAATGCTGCGATCGACCAATATGCCGGTGAAGGTTATCGCCGCCAATATCGGTTTTTCGAGCCGTAGTCACTTTAGCCGAGCCTTCCGCGATGGCTATGGCGCGGATCCGAGTTCTTACCGTCGGGAAGCGTCGCAAGGCACTCGACGTGAGCCGGTTCGACGGCATCGACAGGTTGCTGATTCAGCGCCGATGGCACGCGCTTCAGCCTGATCGATCCGGGGCGATCATTCGCCCCGCGATGCTAAAGGATGGAGGCCCGACCGGGAATCGAACCCGGGTGCAAGGATTTGCAGTCCTCTGCGTCACCACTCCGCCATCGGGCCGGAGCGGGGGCCAATGCGCGGGTAGGGCGATGCTGTCAACCCGGCGAAGGCCAGCTCGAGGGGGTTTGGTTCAAATTGTCAGTTTAATATTGCAACCTATCTTGGCGATCAAACAACGCCGATATACAAGCCGCGCAAATCCCTGCCCGACAATGGCAGTAGTGTATTGCACACGTAAAACAGTTGTGCCAAGGGGACGTTGTGGTGACGGTATCGGATCAGGCCCAGATTGTGGCAATGCGCCAGGCAATGGTGTCCAACCAGTTGCGGACCAATGCCGTCAGCGATTCCCGCGTGGTGGCAGCCATGGGGCGGGTGCCGCGAGAGGCCTATCTTCCGCTGACCGTCGCCGGCTTGGCTTACCGCGACACTGCCTTGCCGCTGGGGGCAGGGCGCGCCGCGAATGTGCCGATCGCCACCGGGCGCTTGCTGAACGAAGCAAAGGTGGCGCCCACGGATATGGTTTTGCTGGTTGGCGCAGCTGGCGGTTACACCGCGGCCGTGCTGGCTGAACTTGCGGCTAAGGTGGTGGCGCTGGAATCCGATGCCGCGCTGCTGGTAATCGCCACGCGTGCGCTTGCTGGGCATGATCGCGTTACGGTGGTGAGTGGTGCGCTTGAACAGGGCCATGCAGCGGGCGCCCCCTATGATCTGATCGTGATCGATGGCGCTATTCCACAGGTGCCGCAGGCGCTAATCGATCAGTTGGCGGTTGGCGGCCGCCTGGTCACCGGCATTGTCGATCGCGGTATCACCCGGTTATGCGCCGGGCGGCGCAGCGCTGGCGGCTTCGGTCTGATCGACTTTGCCGATGTCGATTGCGTGACGTTGCCCGGCTTTGCCACGCCAAAACAATTCGTCTTTTGAGAAAGCGTTTCACTATGTCTCCGCTCCCCCGCCTTTCGACGTTCATGTCAGCCCGCAAGGCAAGGGTGCTGGGCGGCGCTGCGCTGTCGACGCTCGCGCTTTGCGCTTCGGGACCGGTGGCGGCTGAAACGCTACGCGAGGCGATGGTCAAGGCTTATGAGACCAACCCGACATTGGCCGCGCAGCGCGCCAACCTGCGCGCGACGGATGAAACCGTGCCGCTCGCCCGCGCCAGTGCGTTGCCGCAGGTGCAGTTGCAAAGCACGTTCAGCGAGAATGTCGTGCTGCCGATCACATCGTTTACGGCCCCATCACGCATCAGCCAGACTCAGGCCAGCCTTACTTATCCGCTCTATTCGGGCGGTGCGGTGAAAAACGGCGTCGCCGCCGCAAAAGTGCGAGTTGAAGGCGGGCGCGCGACATTGCGTGGGACCGAGGCCGATTTGTTTACGGCAGTGGTCGCCGCTTACATGGACGTGCAGCGCGATTCAGCTGTCGTTCAGTTGAACGAACAGAATCTGCGCGTTCTGGGCGTGAATCTCCAGGCGTCGCGGGACCGGTTTGAGGTTGGCGATCTGACGCGGACTGATGTCGCCCAGTCCGAGGCGCGACTGGCGCTGGCGCAAAGCCAGCTGGAAACGGCGCAATCGCGGCTCATTTCCAGCCGGGAAAACTACATTCGGCTGGTTGGTTCGCCCCCTGGCGAGCTTGAACCGCCGCCGCCGCTGCCCGCTTTGCCGAATGATCCTGATGCGGCTGTGCAGATCGCGCTCGCCGAAAACCCCAACTTGCTGGCAGCGCGCAAGGCGCTGGAAGCGACCGGATATGACGTCAAATCGGCGCGCGCCACCAAGCGACCCACGGTCGATGCCTTCGCACAGGGCAACTACACCAATTTTCTCGGCACGCTGGGCAGCTTTCCGGGCAACGCCGCGCCACCGCAGTTTGACCGAACGGCCCAGTTCGGGTTGCGCTTGTCGCTGCCGCTCTATCAGGGCGGAGCGCCAGCAGCACGGGTGCGGCAGGCACAGGCGCGGCAGAGCCAGTCGATCGAACAGTTGACCGAGGCCGAGCGCACGATCGTTTCGCAAGCCCGTTCGGCTTATGCGTCCTACCGTGCGGCACTTGATGTGATCCGGTCGGCCGAGGCCGCCGTGAGCGCCAATCGGCTCGCGCTGGAGGGCGTGCGCGCCGAAAACAGCGTTGGCAATCGCACGATCCTCGAGATCCTGAATGCCGAGCAGGAATTGCTCAATTCGCAGGTTACGCTCGTCACCGCGCGGCGCGATGCGTATGTGGCTGGCTTTGCCGTCATTGCCGCGATGGGCCGGGCAGAAGCAAAGGACCTCGGGCTTGAGGGCGGTCCGCTTTACGATCCCACGGTCAATTATCAACGCGTTCGCAACCGGATTGTGGATTGGGATGAAGATCCCACGCCGGCGCCCGTTGCCACCTCTACCGTCAATACGCCGGCGCAGAACGCGACTGTCGTTCGTCCGATCGATCCCGTCGTATCGCCGCCGGTTGACAGAGGCGCCGAAAATCCCGCAAATATACCCCGTAAGGATCGCTGACGCGGCGATTTTGACGGCGGGGCAAGGCGATGGGCGACATGAGCGTGGAACCGTCGATGGAGGACATTCTCTCCTCGATCAAACGGATCATTGCCGAAGAGGGTGACGGCACGGCTGTTGCTCGCGGTCGCCGGGCGCCCCGTGTACCGTCTGCTGCGGTGTCAGCCCCGTCGGTGCCGCTGCGCCGCGCTGCGCCTGATCCGCGTGATGTGCTCGAACTGAGCAACCCTGTGTTCGATGATGCGGAAGGCGAGGATGACACGCCGGAAGCGGTGCCCGCCGCTGACATCAACGATGCCATTTTGTCCGAAACCGCGGCGCAAGCCAGCCGTGGTGCGCTTGATACTCTGTCACGCATGATCGTAAAGCCAGCCGCAGCGCCCGCCGACGCACCCGCGCCGGAAACGCTGGAAGGCATGGTGCGTGAAATGCTCCGCCCGATGCTGCGCGAATGGCTCGATGCCAAGCTTCCCGGCATGGTCGAGGACATGGTCGCCCGCGAAATCGCGCGGATTACGCAGGGACGATAATGGGACCGCGCTGTCGCAGCGCAGCATAAGTGTAGCGAAGGCCGGAACTGCCGGTTAAGGGCAGGGGCATGAGCGAACTTCCGAAGACATTCGACCCCGCCGAAATCGAGCAGCGCTGGTACGCGCATTGGGAGGCCAACGGCCTGTTCCACCCCGATCGCCCGGGGGCGGAACCCTGGACGATCGTCAACCCGCCGCCCAACGTGACGGGCTCGCTCCATATCGGCCATGCGCTCGACAACACGCTGCAGGATATCCTGACGCGCCACGCCCGGCTGCTGGGCAAAAATGCGCTCTGGGTGGTCGGCACCGATCATGCCGGGATTGCCACGCAGATGGTGGTCGAGCGGCAAATGGCGCTCAAGCAGCAGAAGCGCACCGATTTCAGCCGCGAGGATTTCGTCGCCAAGGTGTGGGAATGGAAGGCGGAAAGCGGTGGCGAGATCACCCGCCAGCTCCGCCGCCTCGGCTGCTCGATGGATTGGGAGAATGAACGCTTCACGATGGACGAGGGCTTTTCAAAGGCCGTCATCAAGGTGTTCGTCGATCTCTATAACCAGGGCCTGCTGTACCGCGACAAAAGGCTGGTGAACTGGGACCCCGGCCTCGGCACCGCGATCAGCGACCTTGAGGTCGAGACGATCGAGGTAAAGGGCGGCTTCTGGCATTTCCGCTATCCGCTTGCAGACGGCGTGACGCTGGACGACGGCCGCGATTATATCGTCGTGGCGACGACGCGGCCTGAAACGATGCTGGCCGACATGGCGGTCGCGGTGAACGCCGCCGATCCGCGTTATCAATCGGTCATCGGCAAGTTCATCGATCAGCCGATTACGGGGCGGCGCATCCCGATCATCGCCGATGATCATGCCGATCCCGAGCTTGGATCGGGCGCGGTGAAGATCACGCCGGGCCATGATTTCAACGATTTCGAGGTTGGCAAGCGCGCGGGGTTCAAGCCCGCCGATATGCTCAACATGCTCGATGCCAAGGCGAATGTGGTGCAAACGGCCGATGGGCTGGTGCCCGCAGAATTTGTTGGTCTGCATCGCTTCAAGAAAGATGGCATGCCCGGCGCGCGCGAGCTGGTGGTGGAGCGGATGAAAGCGCTCGGTTGCCTCGTGCCCCACATCGACAAAGAGGGCGAGGAACACGACGCCGAACCCCGCACGATCCAGACGCCGTTCGGCGATCGCTCGGGCGTGGTGATCGAACCCTGGCTGACCGACCAGTGGTATGTCGACGCGGCAACGCTGGCGAAAGCGCCGATCGAGGCGGTGCGATCGGGCGCGATCGAGATCGTGCCCAAGACGTGGGAGAAGACGTTCTTCAACTGGATGGAGAATATCCAGCCCTGGTGTGTGAGCCGGCAGTTGTGGTGGGGGCACCGGATACCGGCCTGGTTCGCTGATGATGGTCGTATCTTCGTGGCTGAGAATGAGACCGAAGCAGCGATGATGGCGGTAAAATCCGCACCTGTTCTTGATCTTGAGGGTGGCTCAGTTCTTATCTCGGAAGACGAGATCACCGCTCGGGAGTTGCGATCTACGAAGCCGGATGCGGTTATCATGTGGCAGGACCCCGACGTCCTCGACACCTGGTTCTCCTCCGCGCTCTGGCCGTTTGCGACGATGGGGTGGCCTGATCAAGCAGGCGCAAGCCCCTCCCCTTCAGGGGAGGGGTTGGGGGTGGGGCGTGTCAGTCTCACCGAGACAGCGTTTGTGGACAGTCCCCACCCCAACCCCTCCCCTGAAGGGGAGGGGCTAGATACACGCCCCCCCCAATTGAACGGCCGCTACCCCAACGACGTGCTCATCTCGGGCTTCGACATTCTGTTTTTCTGGGACGCGCGGATGATGATGCAGGGGATGCACTTCATGGGCGATGTGCCGTTC
>CAZYOU010000102.1:0-9494 GCA_964649315.1 uncultured Stakelama sp.
ATGAAGATCATGCCGCATGAAGAAGATGACATGACCGGCATGGCGTTCGACAGCCCCGCCGACGCCGAGACGGTTCGACGCTGGTACATCGACACGCTGAGCGCCAAGGGATTTGTGTTGAAGGAACAGGGAACGACGGTGGTCGGCACTGATCCGGCGGGCAAACCGGTGCATATCGATGTGAAACCGGCAGCAGCCGGGCACAGCACAGGCGTGATCAGCAAGGGATAAGGCCCCCTGTTCGAATCCGGCACCGCGCCCTATGTTGGCCGATCCATCGTACAACGGACGCTAACCCATGCTCGATACCGCCACCGCCCAAGTTCCCACGCTTTCGCTGACGCAGGACACCACCGATCCGCAAGGCTTTGCGAGCGCGCTGGGCGCATCGTTCGAATGGTTCGGCTTTGCGGTGGTGGCCGATCACGGCATCAACCAGGGGCTGATTGATCGGGCATGGGATTACACCGCGCAATTCTTTGCCCTGCCCGACGAGGAAAAGCGGCGGTATTACACCGCCGCAGGCGGTGGCCAGCGCGGGTACACCCCGTTCAAAACAGAAATTGCCAAGGGCGCGAGCGTCGTCGACTTGAAGGAGTTCTGGCACGTCGGGCGCGATCTGGCCGCCGGGCACCGTTTTGCCGATGTGATGCCGCCCAATATCTGGCCCGACCGTCCCGAAGGGTTTCACGAAACACTGAGCGAGCTGTTCACCGCGTTCGACCGGGCAGGCGACACGATCCTGTCGGCAATCGCACGGCATCTGGGCTTGGCGAGCAACTGGTTCGACCCGGCGGTAAAGGACGGCAATTCGATCTTGCGGCTGCTGCATTACCCGCCGATCCCCGCCGATGCGGAAGGCGTGCGGGCGGGCGCGCATGAGGACATCAACCTGATCACGCTGCTGCTGGGCGCGGAGGAAGCGGGCCTTGAACTGCTCGACCGCGACGGCGAATGGCTGGCGGTGAAACCGCCTGCCGATGCGATGGTCGTGAATGTCGGCGATATGCTCCAGCGGCTGACCAACCACGTCCTGCCGTCCACCACCCACCGCGTGGTCAACCCGCCGCCCGAACGCCGCCACATGCCGCGCTATTCGATGCCGTTCTTCCTTCACCCTGCGCCCGATTTCCTTATCGAGACGCTGCCGGGCTGCATCAGCGCGACCAACCCCAACCGCTATCCCACGCCAATCACCGCGCATGATTATCTCCAAGAACGGCTGGTCGAAATCGGGCTGGTGAAGAAATGACGCCAACCGTCACCCTGAACTTGTTTCAGGGTCCGCCGTGCCGCTAGAGAGCCAGTCGCGGCGCCTGCCGCCCGGTGGATGCTGAAACAAGTTCAGCATGACGGATCTGGGGCATGACATGACCAAACCACTTCGCATTGCGCTCGCCGGGCTTGGGACTGTCGGCGCGGGCGTGATCAGGCTGATCGATGCGAATGGCGACCTGATCGCGCGCCGCGCGGGTCGGCCAGTGGAGATTGTCGCCGTCTCGGCGCGCGACCGGGCCAAGGATCGCGGCATCGATATCGGTCGGTTCGCTTGGGTGGATGACACCACGGCGCTCGCCCAGCGCGGTGATGCCGATGTGGTGGTGGAGCTGGTCGGCGGATCGGATGGCCCCGCGCTGACGCTTGCGCGCGCGACACTGGCGAACGGCAAGGGTCTTGTGACGGCCAACAAGGCGATGATCGCGCATCACGGGCTGGAACTCGCGCGGGCGGCCGAGGCGGCGGGCGCGGCGCTGAAGTTTGAAGCAGCGGTGGCGGGCGGCATTCCGGTGATCAAGGGCCTGCGCGAGGGCGCAGCCGCGAACGAGATCGCCCGAGTCTATGGCATCCTCAACGGCACCTGCAATTTCATCCTGACCAAGATGGAGGCAGAAGGCCGCGATTTCGGCGATGTGCTCGCCGAAGCGCAGGCGCTTGGCTTTGCTGAAGCCGATCCCAGCTTCGACATTGACGGCGTCGACGCCGCCCACAAGCTGTCGATCCTCGCGAGCATCGCCTTTGGCACCCAGCCGGCCTTTGGCGATGTGAAGTCGGGCGGCATTCGCGACGTTCTTGCCGCTGACATCGCTGAAGCGGCAGCGCTCGGCTATCGCATCCGCTTGCTGGGGATTGCGGAGGCGAACGGTGATGGCCTGTTCCAGCGTGTCCACCCGCATCTCGTGCCGATCAGCCACCCGCTCGCCCATGTGACGGGCGCGACCAATGCGGTGGTGGCGGAGGGTAATTTCGTCGGGCGCCTGTTGTTTCAGGGTGCAGGTGCTGGCGATGGACCAACTGCGAGCGCGGTCGTCGCTGACCTGATCGATATCGCGCGCGGCGAATATGGCCCGCCCTATGCGATGCCCGCCGCAGCACTTGTCGCCCAGTCCCCCGCCGATACCGGCGACCGTCGCGGCCGCGCCTATGTGCGTTTCACGGTGGCCGACAAGGTTGGCGTGCTCGCCGAGATTGCAGCGGCGATGCGCGACGCCGGCGTTTCGATCGAAAGCCTGATGCAGCGCGGGCGCTCCGCCGATGGCAGCGTGCTGGTGGCGATCGTCACCCATGAAGGCCCGGAACGCGCGGTTGCGCAGGCGATCAACACATTGCGCGGATCGGAAAGCCTGACCGGCGCGCCGCTTTGGATGCATATCCTGGCCTGATCAATCAGCTGTCCGGATCGATGATCTTCTTCGCGATCTTGAACAATACAGTCGGTACGGCCAATAGGTTGATGCCCGTGCAGCCTCCAGGTGGGCATGGCGCCCCGGGCGGCATGCTTCTGATGTCGCCCGTCCGTTGGCGCGCCCGGTCTGGCGGGCCGCGCTCGTCGGGCAGCGGCAAGCGATAGGCACTATCTCGCGCCTTGCAGACGAGTATTTCGTCGGGCGCCGCTGTTTGGCGATTTGCGCAAGGATCACCTCGTTTCACCGAGGTGATTTCCCGGGCCTTCTCGATCATTGCATCGGAAGAGGGGCCCATGACAAGATCTGCCGGGGGCAAGGCAGGCGATGCAGCCTGATCGCCGCCAGCCTGAAGAGCGAATGCCATCAACACCGTGAACATCATGTGCGTTCTGCCAGCTGTGTGACAGAAATGCTGATCCTGCTTCGTGGCGATTAGATGGCCAAGCTTAAGCTGCCGGTGCGATATTCAGTCGTTTAAGTTCGATCGCCGGACAGCGATCCATCACCACGGTCAGCCCCGCCGCCTCCGCCCGTGCCGCCGCTTCGGGGTTGATGACGCCCAGCTGCATCCACACCGCCTTCGCACCCACCGCGATTGCCTGATCGACCACCTCGCCCGCTGCGGCCGAATTGCGGAAGATATCGACCATATCGATCGGATCGCCCAGCGTCGCCATGTCGCCGAACACGAACTCGCCATGGATATGCTCGCCCGCAATTTGCGGATTGATCGGGATCACGCGGTAGCCGTGATCCTGCAGTGTCTTCATAACCCCGAAGGACGGGCGATCGGGCCGGTCCGATGCGCCGATCAGCGCGATTGTCCGCACCCGGCCAAGCAATGCTGCAATGTCATCATCCGATGTGAGTGGCATGTTTGCCTCCGCGTTCGATCCAGTCGCGGACGATTTCCGCGACACCAATGAACGCCGCGCGCTCGGGCCCGTTCCCGGTGACCGGCGGGTGCCCGGCGTCAGACCCTGTGCGGATCGCGATATCGAGCGGGATGCGCCCCAGGAAGGGAATCTCGAGCGTATCTGCTGCCAACTCGGCGCCGCCGCTGCCGAACGGATCGGAGATGAAGCCGCAGGACGGGCACGCATAGCCGGCCATGTTTTCGACCAGCCCGATGATCGGGATGCCCGATTTGACGAACAGGTCGATCGCGCGCTTGGCATCGATCAGCGCCAAATCCTGCGGGGTGGAGACGATCACCACGCCGCTCGGCCGGTGCTTCTGGATCATCGTCAGCTGCACATCGCCGGTGCCCGGCGGCATATCGATGATCAGCGTATCGGCATCGCCCCAATCGGCATCGACCAGCTGACCAAGCGCGCCCGCCGCCATTGGCCCGCGCCACGCAATCGCCTGATCGGGCGCGACCAGCTGGCCCATTGACAGGATTGGCACACCGGAAGGCGTTTCAACCGGCACCAGCAGCTTGTCCGGCGCGGTCGGGCGGCTGCCCTCCACCCCCATCAGCTTGGGCTGCGAGGGGCCATAGATATCGGCATCGACCAACCCGACCTTGCGGCCCAGCTGGTGCAGCGCAATCGCGAGATTGGCCGAAACGGTCGATTTGCCAACCCCGCCCTTGCCGCTTGCAACGGCGATGATCTGGCGCTGCGTGCGCTGGCTGGTGAGCGCGACGCGCACCTCCGATATGCCCGGTAGCGCACTGGCGCCGCGCTTGACCGCTGCCTCCAGCATGTCACGCGCGGTCGGGTCGAGCCCGCTCACATCGAGGATGATCGACGCCCGGCCATTCTCGAGCCGGGCGGTCGCGCGGGGGCCAGCAACAGGCGAAAGGGCGGCGTTCAACGCATCAATATCAGTCATCGATACCGCATTAGGACGGTCTTTGCCGGTTGGCACTGTTTTTCCCGTGTGGGACACCTATAATGGGATCATGATGACCCGTCCGGCCTGGCTGCAGCGCCTCTCCATCCTGATGACCGAAAAGCCGAAAAGCCCGTGGGGCAATTCAGGCGATGATAATGAGGGGCCTCGCAACCCCTGGTCTATCCCCCCTGGTGGCAACCGCGGCCGCGGGCCGAAACCGACTGCGCTCGACGAATTCATTCGCCGTGCACGCGGCACCGGTGGCGGCGGTGGCGGCGGTGGTTTCACCGGCTTTCCCAGCGGTCGCGGCGGCAAGGCAGTGTGGCTGATCGGTGCCGGGTTGATCGTCGCGCTGTGGATCATCTTCACCAGCGTGCACCAGATTGCGCCGCAGCAGCGCGGCGTGGTCGCCTATTTCGGGCGCTATTCCGAAACGCTCGATCCCGGCATCCGGCTGACCTGGCCTGCGCCCATCGCCACCGTGACCAAGGTGGACGTTCAGGCCATCCGCACCGAGGATTTTCCGGAAGGCGGCGGCGGGGAAAACCTGATGCTGACCGGGGACCAGAATATCATTGATCTGGCCTATTCGGTGCGGTGGGACATCGCGAACCCGCAGGATTACATCTATCAGATCCGCAATCCGCAGGACACGGTACGCGCTGTCGCGGAGAGCGCGATGCGCGCGGTGGTGGCCACCGTTACGCTCGACGAGGCAATCGGCAGCGGCCGGGACCGAATTGGCGTGCGTGCGCAGGATTTGATGCAGTCGATCCTAAACGAATATAATTCGGGCATCCGCATTCAGGGCTTTGCGATTAAACAGGCCGATCCGCCGACCAAGGTGATCGACGAGTTCAAAAAGGTGAGCGCGGCGCAGCAGGAAGCCGAATCAAACTTGAACGAGGCCCGCACCTATGCCCAGCAGGTGACTGCACGGGCGCAGGCCGAGGCCGCCGAGTTCGACTTGAACTATGCCCAGTATCGCCTTGCCCCCGAAGTGACGCGTCGTCGCATGTATTATGAGACGATGGAGGCGGTGCTGGCGCGGACCAACAAGACCGTGGTCGAAACGCCGGGTGTCGTCCCCTATCTGCCGCTGCCCGCCGTGCGCGGTCGCGCACCGGAGCCTGCACCCGCGCCCGTTGCCTTGCCCAACCCGACGACAGGAGCAGGCCAGTGAACGCCGCATTGTTCCGCAACCCCGTCGGCATCGCGATTGCCGCGCTGTTCGCCCTCATCATCGCGATGAGCGCCTTCGTGATCGTGCCGGAGACCGAACAGGCGGTGATCCTGCGGTTCGAACAGCCGGTCGATACCTATAATGTTTGGCGCGAAAATCAGCCGTTCGGCCGCACCGGCGCTGGCTTGCAGGTGAAAATCCCTTTCATCGACAAGGTTGTGTGGGTCGACAAGCGCGTGCTCGACGTCGATCTGGAAAACCAGCAGGTGTTGTCGACCGACCAGCTTCGGCTCGAAGTCGATGCCTTTGCCCGGTTCCGCATCATCGATCCGCTCAAGGCCGTCGTCTCCACCGGCAGCAGCTCGGCCACTGAAGACCGCGTTGCCGAACAGCTTCGCCCGCTGCTTGGTTCTGCACTCCGCAACGAACTCGGCAAGCGCCAGTTTGCCGCACTACTCAGCCCCGAACGCGGCCAGGTGATGGAAAATATCCAGATCGGACTTCAGCGCCTTGCTTCGCAATATGGTGTTCAGATCGTCGATGTCCGCATTCGTCATGCTGACTTGCCCGATGGCAGCCCGCTAGAAAGCGCGCTGAACCGGATGCGCACCGCGCGGCAGCAACAAGCCGCCACGATCCGCGCGCAGGGGCAGAAGCAGGCGCAGATCATCCGCGCCGAATCAGACGCGAACGCATCGCGGATTTATGCTGAAAGCTTCAACAAGGATGCTGATTTCTATGATTTTTATCGGGCGATGAAATCATACAAGCAGACGTTCATCGGCGATGGCACCACGCCGCAGGGGGAGACCTCAATCGTGCTGTCGCCGAACAACGAATATATGAAGCAGTTTACGGGGCGGCCACGCTGACAATCGGTTCATATTCAATCGCCGTTCAGGCGCGAGCCGCCAGAATCGGCGACCTTGCGACGGTCAAGAGAGGAATAAACTAACGTGCGTTACGCTTATGCCATCACCAGTGCGCTTTTGTTGAGCGGTGCTGCCGCCGCTGTAGCGCTTCAACCACCAGCCACCGCGCAGACCGCTCAAAACGAGCCAAGTGCTATGGCCGCGCTCGCACCACGTGCCGGCGCACCGCTTAGTTTTGCTGATCTGGTCGCGAAGCTGCAGCCGGCGGTGGTCAATATTTCGACCAAGCAAAGCATCAAGGTGCAGCAGGCACCGGCCAACCCGTTTGCGGGCACGCCCTTTGCCGAATTGTTCGGCGGGCAAGGCCAGGGCCAGGCCGCGCCGCAACCGCAGACGCGTGAAGCGCAGTCGTTGGGGTCGGGCTTTTTGATTTCGGACGACGGCTATGTGGTGACGAACAACCACGTCGTCGCACCGGCACAGGGCGCCCGGGGCGTTACGGTCGATTCGATCACCGTCACACTAACCAACCGCAAGGAATATAGTGCCAAGCTGATCGGGCGTGATCCGATTTCCGATCTCGCATTGCTGAAGATCGAAGCAAAGGGCCTGCCGTTCGTGAAGTTCGGCGATTCGGAGCGCACGCGCGTCGGCGACTGGATCATCGCGATCGGTAATCCGTTCGGCATCGGCAGCACCGTAACCGCCGGCATCGTCTCCGCGCTGCACCGCGCCACCGGCCAGGGCGGCGCCTATGACCGCTTCATCCAGACCGATGCAGCGATCAACCAGGGCAATTCGGGCGGGCCGATGTTCGACCTGAACGGCAATGTGATCGGCATCAATTCGCAGATCTTCGCCGGCCAGTCGGGCGGCAATATCGGCATCGGCTTTGCCATTCCCGCCGTGGAGGCCAAGCCTGTCATCGACAAGCTGATGCAGGGCACCGCGATTGCGCGTGGCTATCTGGGCGTCGGTATGACCCCGCTGACCGAGGACGTCGCCGATGCGCTTGGCCTGCCCAAAAACAGTGGCGAACTGATCCAGAGCGTATCGCCAGGCGAACCGGCAGCCAAGGCTGGTATCCAGGTCGGCGACGTGATCGTTGCAGTCAACGGCCAGGCCGTGACGCAGGATGCCTCGCTCAGCTATCTGGTCGCCAATGTGAAACCGGGCACCCGCATTCCGGTCGACATCATCCGGGCTGGCCGCAAACAGACCGTCAACGTCGTCGTCGGCACACGGCCATCGGAAGATGCGCTGATTGCAGCACAAGGCGGCGGAGAACCGGGCGATGCGATGGGTGAACCCGATACGGAAGGTCCAGCTTCACCGGTCGCGAATAAGCTCGGTCTCGCCGTGGTGCCGCTCACGCCGCAGATCGCGCAGAATATTGGCGTCGATCCATCGATTAAAGGTGTTGTCATCAGCGGCACTGATCCGTCGAGCGATGCAGGACAAAAGCTGCGACGTGCCGACGTGATCATCTCGATCAACGGCGTTGCCGTTACGACCCCGGACGCTTTGAGCGCGGTGGTTGCGCAGGCAATTCGGGATGGCCGCCCCAGCGTGCTGCTCTATGTGCAACGCCAGCGGCTTCCAGCGCGGTTCGTGCCGATCAAGCTCAAAAAGTAACCCGCGCACCCGCGCCAACGATTGCGCCGCTTCGTCTCAGCCGAGACGAGCGGCGTTTTCGTCTCTTGCCGCCCCAAGCAGAAACGCGCGATAGCTGACATCCGGATCAGGGAGGCACCATGGCAAACAGCACGAGCATCTTCATCGGCACCGGGGGTGGTAAACCCCAAGCGCTCGAGCTGAAACGCGCCAACCGCCACGGATTGATCGCGGGCGCGACCGGCACCGGCAAGACCGTGACGGTGCAGGGCATTATCGAGGGGTTCTCCGCCGTCGGTGTGCCGTGCTTCGTGGCTGACGTGAAGGGTGATCTCGCCGGGCTCGCCATGGCCGGTTCGCCCACCGCCAAGGTGCACACGCCCTTCACCGCGCGCGCCAAGGAAATCGGCTATGACAGCTGGGCCTATGCCGACACCCCCGTACAGTTCTGGGATTTGTTCGGCGAACAGGGCCACCCGATCCGCACCACGATCAGCGAAATGGGGCCGCTGCTGCTCGCGCGGCTGATGGACCTAAATGAAGTGCAGGAGGGCGTGCTGACGATCGCCTTCACTGTCGCCGACAAAGAAGGGCTGCTGCTGCTCGATCTCGATGATCTGCAGGCGATGCTCGCGCACTGCGCGACCCGCGCCGACGAGCTGACCACTACTTATGGCAATATGTCCAAAGCCAGCATTGGTACGATCCAGCGATCGCTACTCCAGTTGCGGAGCCAGGGCGGCGAACATTTCTTCGGCGAACCCGCGCTCGCCATGGCTGATATGATTGCGTGTGACGATAAGGGGCGCGGTGTCGTCAACATCCTCGCCGCCGACAAGCTGATGCAGAGCCCCAAGCTCTATTCGACCTTTCTATTGTGGCTGCTGAGCGAGCTGTTCGAGCACCTCCCCGAAATCGGCGATCCCGACAAGCCGGTGCTGTGCTTCTTCTTTGATGAGGCGCATCTGCTGTTCAATGATGCGCCCAAGGCGTTGCTTGAAAAGATCGAGCAGGTCGTGCGGCTGATCCGATCGAAGGGCGTCGGCGTCTATTTCATCACGCAGAACCCAATCGATATTCCCGATACCGTCGCGGGGCAGCTGGGCAACCGCGTGCAGCATGCGCTGCGCGCCTTCACCCCGCGCGATCAGGCGGCGGTGAAATCGGCGGCGACCACCTTCCGCGCCAATCCCGGGGTCGATGTGGAAACGGTGATCACCGAGTTGAAAGTGGGCGAGGCGCTCGTGTCGCTGCTCCAGCCCGATGGCGCGCCGTCGCCGGTTGAGCGCACGCTCATCA
>CAZYOU010000103.1:0-9413 GCA_964649315.1 uncultured Stakelama sp.
GACGTCAGCGCCGCGGATATCGGCATAATCATTGCTGCCGATGATTGTCGCGTCAAAGCCTTCGACCGGGCCGCACTGCGACAGATCGAGCGCCTTGCCCTGCGGCACACCGTCGACCACGTCGAACAACACGATATCGCCAAGCCCCTTCAGCGCAGCGAGATGGGCGAGCGTGCCGCCAATATTACCAGCACCGATCAGCGCGATTTTCTTGCGAGCCATCTTCATCCTCCGGCGACGGGGCGGGTGCAGAAAGGTCCCGCAAAGCGTTCGCGGCTTAGGCGCTTTGGCAGGGCGCTGCAACCAGACAAATGGGCTAAATCGACGACTTAATGATAACGCTTATCAATTGCGAAAAATCGTCCCGTTAATGTGCGCCATGCCCCCGCGCAAGGTAAAGATCGGACTGCATTTCTTCGAGGCGCGACACTGTCCGCTCAAATTCAAACGCGCCGTCGCCGGTCATATACAGCGCGCCCGGCGACGCATCGGCCGCCGCGATCAGCTTCACGCTGTTTTCGTACAATGCGTCGATCAGTGTCACGAAACGTGCAGCCTCGTTACGATTTTCAGGGCCCAGTTGCGGAATGCCGACGATGATCACGGTATGGAAACGCCGCGCGATTGCCAGATAATCGGCCGCCCCGCGCGGCTCTCCACACAGCCGCTTGAACGAGAAGACGGCAACCCCCTTCAGGCTTTTGGGTACGTGCAGGGTACGGCCGCCTTGCACCGGGATATCCTCGGTCGGCACATGCGCGCGGTCTTCGGGGGGATAATCCGTGAGGCGGAAAAAAGCCGATGACAGCGCCTTTGTCGCCGCCGGACCATTGGGCACCAGCCACATGTCCATCTGACCCAGCCGATCGCGCCGGTAATCGATCGGCCCGTTCAGGCCGACGACCTCCGTCTTTTCCTGAATCAGCGCGATAAATGGCAGGAAAAGTTCGCGGTTCAGCCCGTCCTTGTAGAGATCGGTCGGCGCCCGGTTGCTGGTCGCCACCACGGTGAGCCCGCGCGCCCACATCGCCGTGAACAGGCGCGAGAGGATGGCGGCGTCCGCCATGTTGTTGACAACCATCTCGTCGAACGCGATCAGCCGCGCCTCACCCACCATTGCCGTCGCAACAGGGACGATCGGGTCGCCAAGCTCCTTCTTACGTTCCTCGGCAAGGCGCTGATGCACTTCGAGCATGAATTCGTGGAAGTGGACGCGGCGTTTGCGGCGGATGTCGACGCAGCTGTAGAACAAATCCATCAGCATCGATTTACCGCGCCCGACACCGCCCCACAGATACACGCCGCGTGGTGGCTCCGGCAGGCGACCGAGCGCGCGCCACAACACCGAACCGCGCTTGGGCGTCGCCTCCAGATCGGTGGCGAGCGCTGCCAGCGTCAGCACCGCCGCCTGCTGCTCGCGATCGGTGCGCAATTCACCCGCGGCAAGCAATTGATTGTAGCGATCGAGAACGAAGGTCATTTGCGCGTCGGCTTCCGGATCGTCCCGGCAAAAGCAAGAATCTTCTCTTGCCCTGCCCCCTCGCCCTGTACCACCAGCCCGCGCAGAAACAGCAATCGCCCGGTTTCCCGCAGCAATTCCACCTGCGCCTCGATTGGCTGGCCAACAACGCCGCGGCCGATGAATTGTGTCGACAGATCAAGCGTCACCGCGGTGCCCGCCTCGATCAGCCCGAACCCGCGCGATGCGGCAAAAAGCGCCATGTCGACAAAGCCAAGCAACGCCCCGCCATGCACCGCGTTGCTCAGGTTCGAATGCTGGTGCCCCGGCGTCATCCGCACGCGCGCAACGTGCCCCTCCACCTTCAGCAGAAACGGCCCGAACAGGCTGTTGAACCGCGTCGGATCAGCCAGTTCCCAGGTCATCCAGCCGGGGTGATCGGGAGACTCGGTGTAGAGGAAGGGGGGTGGCGTCAACGACGGTTCCTTGGAACCCTTCTCCCATCGGGAGAAGGTGGCGCGAAGCGCCGGATGAGGGCGATCCTACCTCGAACCGGAAGTCGCCCTCACCCTCCCGGCGCTACGCGCCTCCTTCCCTCTCCCGATGGGAGAGGGATTTGTCATACCACCCGTTCGACTTCCATCTTCTTGATCTCGGCGATCGCCTTGGCGGGGTTCAGGCCCTTGGGGCACACATTCGCGCAGTTCATGATCGTGTGGCAGCGATAGAGCCGGAACGGGTCCTGCAACTCGTCGAGCCGCTCGCCGGTCATCTCGTCGCGGCTGTCGGCGAGCCAGCGATAGGCCTGGAGCAGGATGGCGGGGCCAAGGAATTTGTCCGCATTCCACCAATAGCTGGGGCAGCTGGTCGAGCAGCAGGCGCACAGGATGCACTCGTACAGCCCGTCGAGCTTCGCGCGATCGGCCGGCGACTGGAGCCGTTCCTTGCCAGATGGCGGCGGGGTGACGGTCTGCAGCCACGGCTTGATCGAGGCATATTGTGCGTAGAAATGCGTGAAATCGGGCACCAGATCCTTGATCACCGCCATTGCGGGCAGCGGCGTGATCTGCACATCGCCCTTCACGTCCTCGATCGCCTTGGTGCAGGCGAGCGTGTTGGTGCCGTCGATGTTCATCGAGCACGATCCGCAAATCCCCTCGCGGCAGGAACGGCGGAAAGTGAGCGACGAATCCTGCTCGGCCTTCATCTTGATCAGCGCGTCGAGCACCATCGGCCCACAATCGTCCAGATTGACCTCGAACGTATCGAAATGCGGATTCTGGCCGCTATCGGGATCATATCGATAGACTTTGAACTTCTTGATCCGCGTCGCTTCGCTGCCGTCAGCCGATTTGGGCGCTTTATGCACCTTGCCCTGGGGCTTGATCTTGCTGTTCTTCGGCAGGAAAAATTCGGCCATTGCGTGTCGGTCCTGTTGCTCGCGAAGGGGTTGGCCCGCTTCTCGATCAGCCGATACATGACCGCGCCGTTGCCCGCAAACATTTGTGCTACGGGATTTTGGCGGTGGCGTTGTTGCGCGGGAGAGAGAATCACGGGCGCACGCCGCTGCATGCGCCCGTGATCGGGGAGGTCAGATGATCTCTTCCATATCAATCATGAACGGCTTGCCGGGTGTCGGCACCGCCGATCCGAACAGCCACAATGATTTGCCTGTGGGCGTCGTGAACGGATAAAGTTCGGTCTGCGGGCGCCCCGGCACGTCGCGCTTCGGATCGACACCGTAGGTCAGGATTTGCTTGCCGCTAAAATCGACGACCGAGATGAACGTCGTGTAGACCGCCTTTCCAGCGCCACTGCCTCCGTAGCCACCATAGTTGACGGATACCGCGCCGCCGACCGGATCGATCATCCGCCGATCCCGCAACACGCCCTGGATTTCCCCGGTCGGGAAGGCAAAGGTGATGCTGCGATCGACACGACTGATCAGGAACAAGTCGTCGGGCGCTGTCGACAGGCCGTTCATGTGCGCGAAGGAAGGATTACGCCCCACCTGAAAGGTCTTGATCGGGGTGGGCGACACGATCTTTCCAACGGGGGAACCCGGCAGGTTCAATCCCTGCGCGTTCATGATCCGCACAGTGCCGTCCATTGATGCAATGAAGGCCCGGCTGCGGCCCATCACGCGTTCTGGCTCAACACCGGACCAGCCTTCCTTCGGACCCCACCCGAAAAACTCGCCAAGCCAAGTACCGCGATCGATGCCGAACGCAGTCATCGGCTGGATGCCGGCACTCACCGCTGTCGGCTGCGGGACATCGATCGTCGAGGTGACGACGGGCCGCTGGCCCGCGTCGGCCGCAAAGCTGTAGGGCCATTTTGCGCCGTCGGTGGTGCTGGCGTCGACCGTGCGATCGAAATTCGCCTGCGTCGTCAGGTACATCTTTCGATAGTGCTGGTAGAGCGGTGTCATATCAACAAACGCGACCTTGTTCTCCGCGCGCGACGCGACGACTGCATAGCCCGCCGACGCCAATTGGCTCCACTCATTGCCGCCGAAGGACAGGATCGGATTGACGCCGGCCCAGAGATCGCGAGCCGATTGGCGCGACAAATCGCCCTGCGCCGGATTGTCGTTATTCCCATGCCCCCGCGGGTTACCGAGCATCAGATTGTTTGAGACGTCGACGCTGGTTGGTGCCGCGAAGGGCAGATCGGTAAATCCGAGCAGCTTCATGCCGCGGATCGTCCACGCACCGGGCGTACCCCAATACCAACGCGTGTTCGCAGTCTGACTCGGATTGCCGACCGCCATCTGACGCGTGCGCAACCCGATGAAGGCCAACTTGCCCGACACCGTATTGGTGTCCCAGACCGTTACGACGAGAAATTCGTTGTACGGCGTCACCGCCATCGCGGTCGGCACCATGCCCGTCGGCAATCGGATGCCGGTCTTGTCGAAAAACTCAGGCGCAGTGTTGCCGACCGCGATCGGCAGGATCGTGCCGTCCTTGAACGCGGCAAAGCTGATCTGGCTGGCATTGGCCCGGCCCCGCGCGATGACGACAGGCACTGGCGGCAGATCGGGCCGCCGCGCCGCGGCTTCGCGCACTTCGGGATTAGTCGGCGTTGCGATATTGTTGCGGTTCCACCAGTCATAGGTCCACGATGCGCGCATCCGCATACAGAGCCCGCCGGTATCGTGCACCGCGCCATCTGCCCCGCGCGTATTGGAAATGCCGTAGCGATAATCGGGATCGTTCGCGTTGTCCGGCACAAACAGATGTTGGCCGCCGACCAGCCAACCATTGCCCTTTAAGCCGCGCGCAACTTCCTCTTGGTCGCTACCCGGCATATTCTCTGATCGGAGACATTTCTCCGGCTCGCCCGGGTTACTTGCTGGCAACGTACCATAGGGCCACAAGCCGTAACCGGTCGGGTCTGGTGCATGGACGGCAGGCAACGCCTGCGGCGTCGCGTAATAATCGCTTTCTTTCGGCCCGAGCCGGTAATCGATGATCGCATCTTCGTTAATGTGATTGACGACATAACGATATTCCGCTGCGTTGATGGTGCCGTTCGCGTTCAGGATGCGCTCACGCCAGCCGGTGCTTGCCACCGCCGCTTTCTGCACGAACACCTTCACGCTGTCGTTGCCGATCTTGCGACCGTTGGCATCGAATGATTGCAGCTCGAATTTATAGCTGCCCGGCTGTGTAAAGGTGATCCGCGTCGTCGCTGAATTGGGGGATTGCACCGTCGACCGCTCCGCTCCGGCGCGCGTCACCCAGCGCGCCGACACGCCGTTGATCTTGCCAAAGATCGTCACTTCGTTGGTGGGCAGCGTAATCGTCTGGTCTGCCCCGGCATCAACCGGCTTGCCCGCTGAAACCACCGTCAGCCCCACCGATGTCGCCACCGCGCCACCAGCGACCACCACCAAAGGCGTCGCGGCCAATGCCGCCGCGGCCCAGAAGGATAGCCCAAGGCCACCCGTCGTTCTTCGTATCGCTATCATGCCCTGCCTCGCTTTCTTGTGTCTTTAGCGCCCGGCATCGCGCCTGAATCGCGCGCGACGCACCCGCGATGAAGCGTGCGCTACGTTACTCACGACTGACCTTTCAGGGTTAAGCGCGTGACAGCCGCAATCCCCGCACCGATCAGGGCAAATTGGAATCCTGACGAGCGCAGTTGCGCACAGCGCGGCGACCGCCTAGCCAGCAGAAATGCGGCTCGACCAATGCCATAATGTCGATGATTTCCGGCGGCTCGCCAAGGCGCGGCTGCCGGGGCCGGTGTTTCACTATATCGATGGCGCGGCAGACGACGAGGTCACACGGCGGCGCAATACTGCCGCCTATGAGGCATGCGACCTGGTGCCCAATGTGCTCGCGGGCGTAGCGCAGATCGACACCAGTGTGACGGTGATGGGCAAGCGCATATCGATGCCGCTGTTCCTGTCCCCCACCGCGCTGCAACGGCTGTTCCACTGGCGCGGCGAGCGCGCGGTGGCCGCGGCCGCCGAGAAGTTCGACACCTGGTTCGGCATTTCATCGCTCGCCACCGTCAGCATCGAGGAAATCGGCCGGACGATCGCCTCCCCCAAGCTGTTTCAGCTGTACGTCCACAAGGACAAGGGGCTGAACGCGGCGATGATCGCGGCGTGCAAGGCCGCGAAGTTCGATGCCATCGCGCTGACGGTCGACACGATCGTGGGTGGCAACCGTGAGCGGTGCCTGCGGACAGGCTTCACCTCACCGCCGCGGATTACGCCGTCGTCTGCGCTCAGCTTCGCGATGCACCCGCGCTGGACGCTCGATTATCTGCTGCGTGAGCCGTTCGAGCTGTCCAACCTGAAGGATCATCTCGACGAGGGATCGCGCAAATCGATGTCGGTGGGCGACTATTTCACCACGATGCTCGATCAGTCGCTCGACTGGAAAACCGCCGAGGCGATCCGCGCCGATTGGGGCGGCGAATTCTGCCTGAAAGGGATCATGTCCGTCGATGACGCCCGCCGCGCAGTCGATATCGGCGCGACCGCGATCATGGTCTCCAATCACGGCGGGCGGCAGCTGGACGGCAGCCGTGCGCCGTTCGATCAGCTGGCCGAGATCGTCGACGCGGTCGGCGACCGGATCGACGTAATCTGCGACGGCGGTATTACGCGCGGATCGCATGTGCTGAAGGCGCTGAGCGTTGGTGCCAAGGCGTGTTCGGGTGGACGGCTCTATCTTTATGCACTCGCCGCCGCTGGTCAGGCGGGGGTGGAACGGACGCTGGGCAATCTGCAGGCCGAAATCATGCGCGATATGAAGCTGATGGGCGCGAAATCGGTGGCGGACCTGGGGCGCGGCAATCTGCGTTGGCGGTAGGGATCGCCGGACCCTGACGTTTGACGGTTTTAACCTAAACCGTTTGTTTCGAGCAAAGTCGAGAAACGGACTAAAAGTGCTGCGCAGGGTGTCTCGACTTCGCTCGACACGAACGGGTGGGGTGTTGGTTCAGTCCAATGTCGTGCCGGTCTATGTGATCATTGCCGACAGCGCACTACCGCCGCCGCAACAGCTCAATCGCCGGTCGCCCGACCGGCGCAGTCGCCCCCTTCGGGGTCCGCTTGTCCAGTTCGGCCAGCCATTCGCTGGCCCGCGCACCAATCGATGTTTGCGGCTGCGACGGGGGGAGCCGATCGGCGCTTTCCCACTTGGCGACCAGCGCCGTCGCCTCGGCGCTTGCTGCCGCCAGCGACTGGCCCTTGCGGAGCGCGTTGTTGATCAGCGCGTCGCCGTAAAAGGTCCAGTCATTGTCCGACTGGCACCCGAAGGAAGAGCGATCTCCCGATGATGCCGTCAGCACCGCCGTTTCCGCCGACGCCAGCGCCGGCACGAAAATGCCCGAATAACACGCGCTGATAATCACCAGCCGCCGCTCGATCCCCAGCGCGCCCAGCATCGCCGCCAGCCGCGCAGGCGAGATCGCGCCGAACCCCTGATCAGCGTCGTTGTAAACGATCCCGACCGGCGCGCCGTGGCTGGTGGTGTAAAGAACCAGCACGTCTTCGCGCGCGTCCATCACCTCGGCGATGCGCGAGAGCGCGATGCTCAAATGATCGGGGCTGCCGCGCGGCAGATCACTCGGTGCACTGCCATCGCTGCCCGCGAGCACGACCGTGCGCCCCGCCGCATCATAACGCCGCGCGAGCACCTTTGCGGCTTCCCGCGCCTCACGCCCGAACACCGGATCGCTATCGAGCGCGATCGAGACGACATAGGCATCGACCACCCCTTTGCGCTGTGGCAGCAACCCGCCGATCGCGCGCGCCATCCGGCGATGCTCGGCGAGCATGTCATCCGGCGCGCGATCCCGCTCCACCTGCATCCCGCCATTGGCATAGGCGATCACGTCGTCAGTGCCGCTGCCGATCACCGGCGGCGGCCGCGTATGCTGCGGCGCGCGATAGGGCGACGATTGCTGCGCGGTCGACGCGCCTGCCAGGCCAGCGAGCAACGCCGCAATGATGATCCGTCCTGCCGCCGCTACCCGCACGCCACGCCCCTGATTGCCAGCCAATATGTCGGGGTTTGGAGGCAAGCGTGTCAACGGGGAATGCTTCCTCGACGTCCCCCGACTGCTGAATGTAATGGCTCGGGAACTGGCAGTGCCCTCAATAAACCCGCTTCTTCGGCTTGATATACTCGATGTCGTCGGTCAGCGTGTAATCATGGACGGGGCGGTAATCGATGCCGACACCGCCGCCCTTGCCGCCCCAGCCGTCGAAGGTCGCGATGGTGTGCTTCATCCAGCCGGCGTCGTCGCGGTCCGGGTAATCCTCGTTCACATGCGCGCCGCGTGATTCCTGCCGGTTGGCGGCGCTGTGCACCGTCACAACCGCCTGCGCGATCAGGTTATCGAGCTCGAGCGTTTCGACCAGATCGGTGTTCCAGATGAGTGAGCGATCCTGCACGCCGACATCGTTCATCGACGCGTAAATCTCTCCGATCTTCGCTTTGCCTTCGGCCAGCAGTGCATTGTCGCGGAACACGGCGCAGTTTTTCTGCATCGTGCGCTGCATCGCGCCGCGGATTTGCGCGGTAGGGGTTGCACCCTTGGCGTTGCGGAAATGATCGAGGCGGCCGAGTGCCATTTCTTCCGAGCTTTTGGGCAGCGGGTTGTGCGGCGTGTTCGGCTTCAGCGTATCCTTGATCCGCAGGCCCGTCGCGCGGCCGAACACCACCAGATCGATCAGCGAGTTCGAGCCGAGCCGGTTCGCGCCATGCACCGAAACGCACGCCGCCTCACCCACCGCGAACAGGCCGGGGACGACGCTGTCGGGGTTGCCGTCCTTCAGGTTCACGACCTCGCCGTGGAAGTTACAGGGGATGCCGCCCATGTTGTAATGCACCGTCGGCGCGACCGGCAAAGGCTGGCGCGTGAGATCGACACCAGCGAAGATCTTGCCGGTTTCGGTGATGCCGGGCAGCCGTTCGGCCAGGACCTTGGGATCGATGTGATCGAGGTGGAGGTAGATGTGATCTTTTTCCTTGCCGACGCCGCGACCTTCGCGGATTTCCATCGCCATCGATCGTGACACGACGTCGCGCGACGCCAGGTCCTTCGCCGACGGGGCATAGCGTTCCATGAAGCGCTCGCCTTCGCTATTGGTCAGGTAACCGCCCTCGCCGCGCGCACCTTCAGTGATCAGCACGCCCGCGCCGTAAATACCGGTCGGGTGGAACTGAACGAACTCCATGTCCTGCAGCGGCAGCCCAGCGCGGAGCACCATCCCGCCACCGTCACCGGTGCAGGTATGCGCCGACGTGGCGGAGAAATAGCAGCGGCCATAACCGCCCGTCGCCAGCACCGTCTGGTGGCTGCGGAACCGGTGGATCGAGCCATCGTCCATGCAAAGAGCGATCACGCCCCGGCAGACACCGTCTTCCATGATCAGGACGAGCTCGAAATATTCTATGAATAAGTCGGTGTCGTACTTCAGGCT
>CAZYOU010000104.1:0-9379 GCA_964649315.1 uncultured Stakelama sp.
AAATGGGGCACATCGATGAAGATGACGCAGCTTCTGGGCGCAACCGCGCTCGTTGGCATTCTCTCCGGGTTTCCGGTCGCAGCCGCCGCACAAACGGCGCCACAAGATTCGACGGTCGCAACGATCGCACAGGAGCCCGAAAGCGCGGGGAACGATGATGCGATTGTCGTTACCGGATCGCGCATCAAGCGTCTCGGCGTCGATCGCCTCGAGCCAACCATCGGCATCGATCAGCAGTATCTCGATGACCGCAACCTGACGAACGTTGCTGACGCACTGAACGAACTCCCGGGCTTCCGTGGTTCGGTTACGCCGAACGGTGGGCAGGCAGGCTTTGGTCAGGGCGTCAACTTCCTGAACTCCTTCGGGCTCGGCTCAAACCGCACGCTGACACTCGTCAATGGTCGGCGCGTGGTTTCTTCTAACGTGACGACTATTTTCGGTGCAGCAGGCCCCGGCACCCAGGTCGATTTGAACATTATCAACCCGATCCTGGTCGACCGGCTTGAGCGCATTTCGATCGGCGGCGCGCCAGTTTATGGCTCGGACGCGATCGCCGGTACTGTGAACGTCTTCACCAAGACCCGTTTCACGGGTTTTGAAGTGCGCGGCACGACGGGCGTTACCGAATATGGTGATAACTTCCGCTACAACATCTCGGCTGCTTACGGCTTCAATTTCGCCGGTGGACGCGGCAACATCTCGATCGCCGGCAACTACGAAGAAGTCGATGGTGTTCTCACGAACGATCGCCCTTTCCTCGCCAATGGCGTCGGCGGGCAGCAAAACCCCAGCCCCGCCCTTGCAGCGACGCTTGGCCCGGTCGGTCGCTCACCCCTGAATGACGGGCGCATCAACCCGAATATCGGGTTCAATAGCAGCACGACTGACGGTTTTCCTGCCGTGGTTCTCGTGAACCGCGCCGGTATTCCTTCGCTTAGCCGCAACGGTGTCATCTCGAATATCGGTGCGCTTCGTCCGTTGGATTTCAACTTTCAGTTCGCGCCCGATGGTACATTGGTTCCTTACAACCGCGGCACCCTGTTCGGCGGCGCGATTAACACTGCTGCATCGCGCAATTCGAACGGTGATGGCTTCGTTTTCAATGATTTCACGCAGATTACCAGCAACACTCGGCGTTATTCGGGTAACATTTTCGCGAACTACGATTTGACCGACAATGTTCGTCTGTTCGCAGAAGGCCTGTTCTTCAGCGGGCGTGGCGATGAATTGATCCAGCAGCAGTCGTTCAACTCCACGCTGTTTGGTGCTGCGAGTGGGTCGCTGGTCTTCAACGTCAACAACCCATTGCTTTCTGCACAGGCCCGCAATCTTCTCGTTGCGAATGGGTACACCACCTTCGGCGTGAGCCGCATCAACCTCGATCTGGGTGATGCAACCGGCGTATCGACCAACGACCTCTATCGCATTGTGGCAGGCGTCGATGGCAAATTCTCGGCTTTCGGACGGGAATTTGATTTCGAAGTGTCGGGCAACTACGGCACAAACGACTTTGTCGACCGGGCGCAGCAGATTAATCAGCAGGCCTTCGTCAACGCAGTCAATGGCTGCGTTACCAATCCTACAACCAACGCGACGCCAGGCTTTACGCCAGTGGCAGATGCCCGCTGCGTTCCGCTGAGCGTATTCGGTGACGGCAACGGATCGGCCGCTGCCCGCAACTACGTCATCCAGAATACCGTTGCCCGCAGCAACATCACCCAGTGGGTGGTGAACGCCAACGTCGGTGGATCGCCGTTCGATCTCTTCAGCAACCCCGTTCAGTTCAACGCTGGCTACGAGCATCGCGAAGAATCAGGCCGGTTTACGCCTGATCCTTTCCTGCAGGCTGGCCTTGGTCGGTCGGTGGCGATCGCTGCGACGAGTGGCAACTATTCGTTGAACGAAGTGTTCGGCGAAGTGAACGTGCCGATCTTCACGCCCAAGAATGATTTCTTCTTCCATAATTTGGAAGTTTTTGGGCGCGGTCGTTACGTTGACAACTCAATCAACGGTGGCTTCTTTGCATGGGCAGCAGGTGGTACGTTCTCTCCCATTGAAGACATCCAATTCCGTGGCAACTTCACCAAGTCGTTCCGTTCGCCTTCCATCGTCGAACTGTTCGCGCCTCAGACGAACACATTTGTCACCGTTCCTGACTTGTGTGCGCCACAGAACATCAACGCAGGGCCGGTTCCGGCAACTCGAGCGGCCAACTGTGCGGCGTTCCTTGCTCGTTTCCCGAATTCGACCCCCCTCAGCGCAGCAACGGCTACCGTTCCTGGGCGTAACGGCGGTAACCCGCTGCTGTTGAATGAAGAAGCGAACAGCTACACCTTCGGCGTTGTGTTCCGCCCACGCTTCCTTCGTGGTCTCAGCCTTTCGGTGGATTATCTGAGCGTTGATTTGGAACAGCCGATCTCAAGCCTCACGGTTGCCCAGATCACTGGCGGTTGCTTCGATAACACGAGCTTCAACACAGCCGATCCTGCCAATGGCAACGCATTCTGTTCGCAGATCCGTCGCGATGCGAACGGTCAGGTACCTGCGGACCCCGCGAACCCCGCCGTTACGTCAGGTTTCGTGAACGGCCAGCGGTTGCTGTTCGAAGGCCTCCAGAGCAGCCTCGACTATGTGACCCGCCTCGACAGCCTGAAGCTGCCAGGTACGTTGTCACTGTCGGGTGAGTTGTTCGTGCTGTTCCGCCGTATCGTCGACAACACCGGCATTGCACCTGCACGGTCGGACGCTGTTGTGGGTGATCCAACGTTCCAGGGTCAGTTCCGCTTCCGCTATTCGACCAAGTATGTCTCGTTCTCGACGAACGTGAACTATGTGGGTGAGCAGCTGATCTCGCGGTTCAACCGGGGTCCGTCGCCAAACGACACGCGTGAGTTTGACGAGTATAATGACTTCGTCACGATCGATTCGAGCGTCACGTTCGACGTGAACAAGAAGTTCTCGTTGACTGCGTCGGTGACGAACCTCACCAACCGCGTTGGTCAGGAATATTTCGGCATCATCATCCCCGGCTCGATCAACGACTCGTTCGGGCGTCGCTTCGCGATGTCAGTACGCCTGCGGTACTGATCGCGTACACGCTAATATTGAATGCCTAAGAGAGGCGGGGCGCACCATGCGCTCCGCCTCTTTCTTTTGGGGAAAACGAGCGTTTGGTGATGCTACGCTGGGCAGTTGTCGCCGGACAAAGTCGACACGGCTGAAGCGTCGCTTATGTCCCGACAGGCATCGTGGCCGATCAACCCGCCGGGCTGATCCAGTGCCGATCGAACCGGGCACCAAGTCCCGTCAGCAATTCATATTGCGACATTCCAGACAGGGAGGCTGCATCAGGCAGATCATAGCCCAACGACACCCAATCACCTTCTGTCAGGTCGCTTGCCGCATCCACGCATATCGCAATCAGGTCCATAGACACCCGACCGAGCACCGGCAGCGCCACATCGCCGCGAACGGCATGCGCTTTTCCCGAAAAGCCTCGAAAATAGCCGTCCGCATAACCGATGTTGAGGATCGCCACTTCGGTGTCGGCCGGCGCCCGATAGGTGGCGTTATAGCCGATCGTCTCCCCGGCGCACACCCGTCGCCGCTGTAGCACCTGCGCCTCAGGCGTCACCACCTGGCGGATGGCGGAAAGCTCAGCCCGCGGGACGCCGCCGTACAGCGCGAGGCCGGGCCGTGTCAGGTCGAACGCATAATCCCGCCCCAGCGCAATCCCTGCCGAATTGGCAAGACTGTACCGGCGCGCGGCAATTCTGCCCGTCAAAGCCGAAAACGCGGCAAGCTGCGCGGCATTCATCGCCGCATCCTCATCCGCGCAGGCCAGGTGGCTCATCAACGTATCGATTTCCAGCCCGTCGAGCGCGCCTGAGACCGCCTCATCCGCAGAAAGGCCCAGCCTGTTCATGCCGGTATCGACCATCACGTCGCACCGCCCGCCGCCCATTGCGCGCCAGCGCGCCACCTGGGTCAGGCTGTTGAGGACGGGTCGGGCAATGCCCGACTGCGCCAAAGCCTGATCTTCGGCGCGCAGTCCGTGAAGAACTGAAATCGACAGCCCAAGCGGGGCCAGAGCCGCTGCCTCCGTCCACGTTGCAACGAAAAAGTCTCGACAGCCTGCCCCGGCGAGCCGCATCGCCACTTCGGTCGCGCCCAGCCCGTACCCGTCAGCCTTGATCGCTGCACCACACGACGCCGCACCGCTCATCGTGGCGAGCATCCGCCAGTTATCGGTGAGGGCATCACTATCGAGCCGCAGGCGGAGAGGAGCGTCGGTCATGTCAGCAGCGGCGTTACAAGCGGCACGCGGCAAGCACCAGTGCCGTTCGTTCACCCAGCTATTGTGGCGATGCCGCCAGATCCGCGCGTTCGTCGCGGAGCCACACCAACGTCACGATCAACGCCATCGCGACCACGCCCATCGTATACCAAAGCCCGCCATAGGGATCGCCCGATGTGGCCACGATATACTGGCTGATAAACGGCAGAAATCCACCGAAATAGCCGGTGCCGATATGATAGGGTATCGACATCGAGCTATAGCGGATACGCGGCGGAAACATCTCCGCCAATAACGCCGCGACTGGTCCATAGGTTACCCCGGCGAGCGCGCTCAGCAGAATGATCGCTGCCACGATGATGGCGATATTGCCGGGCGATGGGATGACCTTGTCGAGGTTATAGCCGTTGGCAATCAGTGCGGCATCGATCCGTTCAGGGCTATCGTCGCGCACGGTGACGCCGCCCACGGTAACAACAGTTACCGGTGCCGTAACGGTGGTGTAGGTGACGCCCTTTTTTGACAGATAATCGAGCACGCGGGCGCACTCATCCGCCTGTTCCTTGGCGAACGGGCTGTAGTCGCATTTGGGCCCCGAAACGACGACTGGGGCGCGCCGCGCAGCCTCGGCAAGGCCCGGATTGGCCGCGCTGCCCATCACCCAGAAAACCGGGAACAGCATCACCAGCGTCAGCGCATAACCAATGACGATCGGCAGCTTGCGGCCGACCCGGTCTGACAGCCAGCCGAACAGGACGAACCAGAACAGTCCGGCCGCTGCGCCTGCCCCGACGATCAGCTGCGCGGTCGTTTCCTCAACGCGCATCGTGGTTTGCAGGAACGACAGGACGGTGAACATCGCCGTGTACCAGATCACTGTCAGCCCGGCTGCGATGCCGAATAGGGCCACGAACAGCCGTCGCAAATTACCGGGATAGGTGAAGCTTTCGACAAAGGGGTTGGCGGCGGTTTCGCCTGCTGCCTTCATCTGTTTGAACACCGGGCTTTCGGACAGTTTCAGCCGCATCCAAAGCGATACCGCGAGCAGCAGCAGCGAGAACAGGAACGGCAAACGCCACGCCCAAGCATCCCACGCCTCGGGCGTCACAGCCGCCTTTGCCGCGAGAACTACCGCGATCGACAGGATGAACCCGCCCGCGACGCTCGCCTGAATGAAGCTGGTGTAATAGCCGCTACGCCCCGCCGGGGCGTGTTCGGCCACATAGATTGCCGCACCGCCATATTCGCCGCCCAGCGCCAACCCTTGGAGGATGCGCAGAAAAATGATGATCGCGGGCGCCGCCAATCCGATCGCTTCTGTCGACGGGACGAAGCCAACGCCAGCGGTCGCGACGCCCATCAGCGTGATCGTCACCAGAAACGTGTATTTCCGCCCGAGCTTATCGCCAAGATAGCCGAACAATATCGCACCGAGCGGGCGAAATCCGAAGCCTACCGCAAAGCCAGCCCAGGCAAGCAACGTTTGGACGGTTTCATTGCCAGCGGGAAAGAAGGTGCGGCCGATGATGCCGCTCGCCGCCAGCGTGCCGTAGATGAAGAAATCATACCATTCGAAGACAGTGCCGAGCGATGACGCAGTAATGACGAGCTGGATATCCTTGCGGCTGGGCGGCAATGCCTCTGCCTCTGTCACCCCGACCGTCGCCATCGTCTCTCCCCCGCGCCTTGCCTTGACCGTCTATGCCTAAACGGTTTGCACAACGGGGCAATAGCGAGCGGCGCGAACATGCCAACTCTGGCTCAATCAGGTGCGGTGTTTGCTGTCTCAAGCATCCGGATGATGCCCGAAAAGTCCAGGCCGCCATGCCCCTGGTCGGCAAAGGCCTGATAGAGCTCAGCGGCGCGTTCGCCCATTGGGGTTGACGCGGCCGCACCCTGCGCCGCCTGACGCGCCAGCTTCAGGTCCTTCAGCATCAGCGCGACGGCAAAACCGCCCTGATAGTCGTGATCGGCCGGGGTTTGCGGGCCGACGCCGGGCACCGGGCAATAGCTCGTCATCGACCAGTTCTGGCCCGACGACACGCTCGATATATCGAAGAATTTCTGCGCGCTGAGCCCCAGTTTTTCGGCCAGCAGAAACGCCTCGCAGGTCGCAATCATCGATGCGCCGAGCAGCATGTTGTTGCAGATCTTGGCAGCCTGCCCCGCGCCATTGCCGCCAGCGTGGATCACCGCCTTGCCCATGGCGGACAGGATCAGTTCGGCACGTTCGAACCCCGCCTCGCTGCCGCCCACCATGAAGGTCAGGCTGCCCGCATTCGCCGCGGCGATCCCGCCCGACACCGGCGCATCTACGGCGACCAGCCCCTTGGCGTGCGCTGCATCAGCGACGCGTTTGGCGGTGGCGACGTCGATCGTCGAGCAATCGATCAGCAGCGTGTTGGGCGCTGCCGCCGGGAATATCTCATCGGTGCAGACCATTTCGACATGGCTGCCCGCCGGCAACATCGTCACGACCACCTCAGCCCCTTCGACCGCTGCGGCGGCGCTCGCCACCGGCAGACAGCCGGCGGCCTTGGCGCGATCAAGCGCATCAGGAGAGAGATCGAAAGCGTGCACGTCATGCCCCGCCTTCGCCAGGTTCGCGGCCATGCCGCCGCCCATATTGCCCAGGCCGATAAATGCGATGCTCGTCATGTTACTTCCCCGTCCACACACCGGCGCGCTTTTCGACGAACGCCGCCATGCCCTCTTTTTGGTCGGCAGTGCCGAACAGTCCATGAAACAGCCGACGTTCGAAAAGGATGCCCTGGGTCAGCCCTGTTTCAAAAGCCGTGTTGACCATTTCTTTGTTCGCTTTGACCGCCAGCGGGGCCATTGCGGCGATGGTCGCGGCGGTTTTGATGGCTTCGTCGATCAGCTCGGCAGCGGGGATGACGCGGCTGACGAGCCCGGCGCGTTCGGCTTCGGCGGCGTCCATCATCCGGCCGGTCAGGCACATTTCCATCGCTTTGGCCTTGCCGACCGCGCGAGCGAGCCGCTGCGATCCACCCATGCCGGGGGAGACGGCCAACTTGATCTCGGGCTGGCCGAATTTGGCGGTATCGGCAGCGAGAATGAAATCGCACATCATCGCGACCTCGCACCCGCCGCCCAGCGCATAGCCCGCAACCGCCGCGATGATCGGTTTGCGGGTGGCCGTCACCCGGTCGTACCCGGCGAAGTGATTGGTGCCGAACATGTCGGCAAAGCCCATTGCCTGCATTTCCTTGATATCGGCGCCCGCGGCGAAAGCTTTTTCCGAACCGGTGAGCACGGCACAGCCCTGCGACGGATCGGCATCGAACGCCTCAAGCGCCGCAATCAGTTCGGCCAGCACCTGGCTGTTGAGCGCATTCAGCGCCTGCGGGCGGTTGAGCGTGATGAGCGTAACGGCGCCACGCTGTTCGACGAGAAGGGTTTCGTAATCCACGGCTTTTTTCCTTATTCGTCACCCCGGACTTGTTCCGGGGTCCACCGTGCCTCGTGGGAGAAGCGCCGGTGGAGGAGTGGACCCCGGCACAAGGCCGGGGTGACGGACTAAACTACGCAGGCGTCCAGACCTCATCATCAGCCAACGGCGCAAAAATTTGGTCGATCACGTGATCGGTCACCCCTTCTGGCGTATCGGGATTCCACTGCGGCGCATTGTCCTTGTCGATGATCACCGCGCGCACGCCTTCCAGAAAATCATGCCGCTGCACCACGCGACAACCGACCGCATATTCCTGCCGCATCTCATCGGCGAAATCATGCATCAGCGCGCCTTCGTGAAGGAGGCGGAGCGACACCTTCATCGTCTGTGGTGATTTGGTACGGAGCAGCTTCAATTGCGCCTGCGCCCATTCGCCGGAATCGGCTTCAAGCGCGGCGAATACATCCTCCAGCACATCGGATGCGAACAGGCGGTCGATATCGCCCTGGTGCGCGATGATCTTCGCATCGGGCGGTGTCACCGCGAGATCGCCAAGCACCAAATCGATCGAGCGAGGATCAGCGATGATCCGCGCTTTGGCATCTTCCAGTGATCCACTCGGCAGATAATGTGTCGCCAACCCCAGCGCCAAACACTCGGCCCCGTCGAGCCGGTGCCCGGTCAGCGCCAGAAACTGCCCCATCCGCCCCGGCAGACGCGAGAGATACCAGCCCCCACCGACATCCGGGAACAGCCCAATCCCGGTTTCGGGCATCGCCAGCCGGGTATTCTCGGTCGCAATCCGGTAGCGACACGGTAGCGAAATCCCCACACCGCCACCCATCGTAATCCCGTCCATGAACGCCACCACCGGCTTCACATAAGTGAACAGCTTGTGGTTCATCCGGTATTCGGTGTGGAAGAATTGGCGTGCCTCGACACCGTCCTTCGATCCGCTATCGGCGAGCATGCGGATATCGCCGCCAGCGCAGAAGCCTCGCCCTTCGGCGTGGTCGATCAACACCGCCTCGACGCCGATATCGACGCGCCATGCTTCCAGCGCCTCAAGCATCGTGGCGCACATCGCAGTGTTCAGCGCATGAATCGCGCCGGGCCGGTTGAGGCGGATGCGGGCAACATTGCCGTCGCGTTGTGTGAGGACGTCAGTGGTCATGTGCCTCCTTGTACCCCCGCGAAGGCGGGGGTCCAGACTGGGCTCCCGCCTTCGCGGGAGCACAAATTTGTCACTGTCGCGTCAGCTCGCGCCCGACGATCATGCGCATCACCTGGTTGGTCCCCTCCAGGATCGAATGCACCCGCAGATCGCGCCAGAAGCGTTCGATCGGATAATCCATCAGATAGCCATAGCCGCCGTGCAGTTGCAGTGCGCGGTCGACCACAGCGGACCCGGTGTCGGTCGCCAGCCGCTTGGCCATTGCCGCGAACTTGGTCTTGTCGGGCGCGTTCGCCGTCACCTTGGCCGCCGCCATGTACAGCAGAGCGCGCGCCGCCTCCAGATCGGTTGCCATATCGGCGAGCATGAACTGGGTGTTCTGAAAATCGCTAATCGCGGTGCCGAACTGCTTGCGGTCACGGGTATAGCCGATCGCCTCGTCCAGGCAGCGGTGCGCCCCGCCGAGCGAGCACGCGCCGATATTGAGCCG
>CAZYOU010000105.1:0-9365 GCA_964649315.1 uncultured Stakelama sp.
CGCAGGAACAGCTGGGCGATATCGTCTTCGTCGACGTGCCCGAAGAGGGCAAGGAAGTGACCAAGGGTGATGAAGCCGCCGTCGTCGAATCGGTGAAGGCCGCGTCGGACGTCTATTCGCCTGTCTCCGGCACCGTGATCGAGGGCAACAGCGCGCTCGACGATACCCCGGGCCTCGTCAACGAAGACCCCGAAGGCGATGGCTGGTTCTTCAAGCTGACGCTCAGCGATCCGAGCGAGGTCGAAAGCATGATGGACGAAGCCGCCTATGAAGCGTTCGTCGCGAAATTGTGATGGCGAAGCGGCCAGCATTGCTTGCTGTGGCACTGCTGAGTTGCGGCGCGTGCGCTAGCGAAGCGCCAGACCCTTACGATCCGATGACGGTTGAACTGGTCTCAGCCAAAATCAGGTCGTGGAACGGGCGAACGGTCAGTGTGAGAGGCTGGCTTACAAACCCATGTGGTGACCTTAGTTGCGCGATTTCTTCGGTGCCGGTGAAGCCCAATCAAGCTTGGCCCGATAAGCCTCTCTTATCGATAGCTGCGGAAACGCTCGTCGAGCCTGCGCTAGCGGATCATCAGGGTAAAGAAGTCATTCTGCGCGGCGTGCTGAGTTCACAATGCCGATCGACCAACGTCATGTGCACCGATCGAGCTCCCGACATTACGCCTATTTCTGTGAAGCTAATCCAGCCTGCTACCAAGGATAAATAATGCGTTACCTGCCCCTTACCCAGCATGACCGCGAGGCAATGCTCTCCACCATCGGCGCTGCATCGATCGACGATCTCTTCGTCGATGTGCCTGAGGCCGCGCGCCTCGATGGGCCGATCCATGACCTGCCGATGCATGCCAGCGAAATGGCGGTGGAGCGGCATATGCGGGCATTGGCGCGGAAGAATACCGTCGCGGGCGACGTACCGTTCTTCCTCGGCTGCGGCGCATACAAGCATCACGTGCCCGCAAGCGTCGATCATCTGATCCAGCGCGGCGAGTTCCTGACGGCCTATACGCCCTATCAGCCCGAAATCGCGCAAGGCACGCTGCAGATGCTGTTCGAGTTCCAGTCGCAGGTTGCGCGGCTGCTCGGCACCGATGTGGCGAATGCGTCGATGTATGACGGCTCGACCGCGTGCTGGGAAGCGATCGGCATGGCGCGGCGCATCACCAAGCGCGGCAAGGCGATCCTGTCGGGTGGACTGCACCCGCATTATGTCTCGGTCGCCAAGACGATGGCCAAATATACTGGCGATCTGCTCGAAACATCGTTGCCGACGCTTACGGCGGACACCGATATAGACGCGCTGATCGCCGCGATCGACAGTGATACGTCGTGCGTGGTCGTGCAATATCCCGATATTCTCGGTCGTATCGCTGATCTTCAACCGCTCGCCGATGCCTGCCACGCGAATAAGGCACTGCTGATCGCAGTCGTGACCGAGCCGGTCGCGCTCGGCGCGATCAAGTCACCCGGCGAGATGGATGCCGATATCGTCGTCGGCGAAGGCCAGTCGATCGGCGTCGGCCTGCAATTTGGCGGCCCCTATGTCGGCTTGTTCGGCTGCAAGGAGAAATATCTCCGCCAGATGCCGGGCCGCTTGTGCGGCGAGACGGTGGACGCGACCGGCAAACGCGGTTTCGTGCTGACGCTCAGCACGCGTGAGCAGCATATCCGCCGTGAGAAGGCGACGAGCAACATCTGCACCAACTCGGGTCTTTGCGCGCTGGCGTTTTCGATCCACATGACGCTTCTGGGCGAAGCGGGGTTACGCAAGTTGGCGGCGGTGAACCACACCCTGGCCTCGCACGCAGCGGATCGGCTGGCCAAGGTGCCGGGCGTCACGCTGGTCAACGACAGCTTCTTCAATGAATTCACGCTGGTGCTGCCGAAAACTGCGCGCCCGATCGTGCGTCAACTCGCCGATCGGCAAATCCTCGCGGGCGTGTCGCTCGGGCGGCTTTACCCCGGCGTTACCGATCTCGACCACGGCCTCGTCGTCGCGGTGACGGAGACGACGACCCTCGAAGACATCGAAACCCTCGCAACCGCGCTCGAAGAGGTGCTGGCATGACGATCAACGCAAGTGGCTGGCGCCCCGAACTCGGTGATAGCAAGGCCGATGGCCCAGCCACCTTCACCGGCAACAAAGGCCTGATGCTGGAAGAAGCACTGATCTTCGAGATCGGCGATAGCGATACGACGGGTGTCGATATTGCCGATGTGGCCCCTGCGGCAAGTCGCCTCGGCGGGCTGGCGCGCGAACGGACAATTGGCCTGCCGGGCCTGTCCGAGCCGGAAACGGTGCGCCACTACACCCGTCTCAGCCGCCAGAATTACGGGATCGACCTCGGCTTCTTCCCGCTCGGTAGCTGCACGATGAAGCACAATCCGCGCCTAAACGAAAAAATGGCGCGGCTGCCGGGGTTCGCCGATATTCACCCGCTCCAGCCGGTCGATACCGTGCAGGGTGCGCTTGGTGTGATCAACGAACTCGCAATGTGGCTGATCAAGCTGACCGGCATGCACGGTGTCGCGATGAGCCCCAAAGCGGGCGCGCATGGTGAGCTTTGCGGCATCCTGTGCATCAAGGCAGCGCTGGAAGCGCGCGGGGAGGGGCACCGCAACGTCATCCTCGTCCCCGAATCGGCGCATGGCACCAACCCCGCAACCGCCGCCTTTGCGGGCTATTCGGTTGAGGATATCCCCGCGACCCCCGAAGGTCGCGTCGATACCGCTGCACTCAAGGCTCGGCTGGGGCCCGATGTCGCGGGCGTGATGATCACCAACCCCAATACCTGCGGGCTGTTCGAGCGCGACCTGAAAGAGATTTCGGACGCGGTTCATGCGGTCGGCGGCTATGTCTATTGCGATGGCGCGAATTTCAACGCGATCGTCGGTCGCGTTCGGCCGGGTGATCTCGGCATCGATGCGATGCACATCAACCTGCACAAGACCTTTTCCACCCCGCACGGCGGCGGCGGGCCGGGCTCCGGGCCGGTGGTGCTTTCAGAAGCGCTGTCGCCGTTCGGTCCGCTCCCCTATACAGCGCGAACCGCCGACGGCGTTATCCATCTGATCGAGGAGGCCGATGCTGACGCGTTTGAGCGCGAGCATTTCGGTGGTCCGCTCAACAGCTTTGGTCGGATGGTGGCGTTCCACGGCCAGATGGGCATGTTTACGCGGGCGCTCACCTACATCCTCAGCCACGGCGCGGATGGGCTGCGCCAGGTGGCCGAAGATGCGGTGCTCAATGCAAATTATGTGCTGCGCAGCCTAGAGGGTGTGCTCGACGCGCCCTTCGCAGGCTCGGGCCCGTGCATGCACGAAGCGTTGTTCAGCGATAACGGCATGGCCGAAGGCTTCACCACGCTCGACATCGCCAAGGGACTGATCGACGAGGGGTTCCACCCGATGACGGTCTATTTTCCGCTGGTCGTCCACGGCGCGATGCTCGTCGAACCGACCGAGACTGAAAGCAAGGCCGCCCTCGACCAGTTCATTGGCGCGCTGCGGCACGTGGCGACGCGCGCCAAGGCAGGTGACCCCGCGCTGAAATCAGCCCCGCACTTCGCCCCGCGCGCCCGGCTTGATGAGACGCTGGCTGCAAGGAAACCCGTGCTGGTGTGGAAGGAACAGGTGCTGGCAGTCGCGGCGGAGTAGGCTATGCACTCCCCGGACAACAGCTTGTCCGGGGAGATGATGCGTGTTCTTGCTCTCAATGATCATGGCGATGATGAGCCCACCGCCGATGCAAAGCACGGGCTACAAGATCGAGGCGTATGATGTTTACATCTACTGCTCTTATGACTTGGGCAGCAAAAACTATGTCATCTCAGACATATTGGTCGAGAACAATGCACGTGGTGGTCATGCCCGGGCGGCATTTGAGGACTATCTGAAGCAGCAGACCGGCAAAAAATATAATATCGCCAAATGCGTTGCCTCCCTTACGCCAGAACGCGCGCAAAACGGTCGCCAACGATTCATCCAGAACAACAACAGAGATGGATCAACGGCACGCGGCGTGCCCGTCAGCGGCGATTTCCGCTCCCAACCTATGTCCGTATCAGAGATGCGGTTTCGCAAGGCCAATCCTCAGGCGGCGAGTAAATCAAAGCCAGCATCCACCCCGGTGGCTGAAAAGGCACCACCTCCGCCGCCCGCCGCAAAATCGATTGTTCAGCCCGGTGAGTCGATCGAGGAGCGAAAGGCAAATGAGCGCCGAGCAGTCGCGCTCTATGAGCAACAACGCGCACGGCAGGAAGCCGAATATGCCCGTGTCGCTCGAGAAAACGCCCGTCGTCAGGCAGCCTATAAAGCACAGGTCGCGAAACAGCAGGCCGATTACAAAGCGATGCTTGCCGCGCGCGAGGCACAGGCTGCGAAAGCGCGCGCGGAATGGGAAGCGCGCGTTGCGCGGTGTAAGGCGGGCGACAAAAAGTCGTGCGGTGGGCAGGCGATCGAGCGATGAACTGGTCGCTCCTCTTTCAGATCGTCAACACCGCCGCGCTGGTGCTGTGGCTGGTGCTGATCCTTGCGCCGCGCTGGCGGGGTGGAATCGGGCAATTACGGATCGCGGGGGCGGGTGGGCTCAGCCTATTCTATGTCGTGCTGATCGCCACCGCGTTGACTGTCGGGTTCGGCGATAGCGGCGGTCCAGCGCCTGATTTCTCCACCATCGCGGGCATTCGCGCGATCTTTGCCACCGATGGTGGCTTGGTGACCGGCTGGACGCATTATCTGGCGCTCGATCTGTTCACCGGGCTGTGGATCGCCGAGGATGCAGACCGTCGCGGGATGGGCAGGGTGGTGCAGGCGCCAATTCTTGCACTAACGTTTCTGGCCGGTCCTGCAGGGTTGTTCCTGTATCTGCTGCTGTCGCGCACGATTTGGCGCCAGCGGTAACAGCTTAAAACCAGCGGCCCACCCGCGCCTTGTACGCCGCATAGGGCGCGCCGAACTTCGCCTCCAGATATCGTTCCTCCCGCGCGATCACTTGGGTGCGGATCAGAAAGATCGCCACCGGCCACAGCAGCAGGGAAGGCATACTGGCCAGCAGGATCGCAACGCCGGGATAAATGACCGCCATGCCCAGATACATCGGGTTGCGGGTGCGGGCGTAAATGCCGGTGTCGATAATGCCCTCGGTCGGCGTCGACGGCACCGGGTTTTCTCCTTGCTTGCGAAACAGCCCGACCGCGATGCCGATCAGCGCAAAACCGGGAATCAGAAAAATTAGGCTCAGCCAGCCCGGAATCGGCAGCGGCGGCAGGCCGAGCAGACGATCGATGACCGGGCCGATCAGCGCTACCCCCAGAAAGATCAACGGCGGCGGAAACCGTACACCTGCACCCCGATCGACTTCAGCCATTGCTTCCCCCCTTGCAAACCTTCCCCGCTGGTTTAGCCAACCCATAGTCGACGCGCGAGGCATATCATGGCTGACCCAACCCCGTGGATTGTTGCAGAAGATGCCGGCGATGTCCGCAAACACGCCCCCGCGACCTTGCGTAACCGCGATGCGATCGCCGAGGTGCTGATGGATGTGCTGCCACCGACCGGGCTGGTGCTGGAAATCGCGAGCGGCAGCGGCGAGCATGTCGCCCATTTCGCGGCAAAGCTGCCGGGGCATGATTGGCAACCGAGCGATCCCGATCAGAGCGCGCTCGCTTCGATTGCGGCGTGGTGCGCGGGGTTGGGCAATGTCCGCGCGCCGATGGCGATCGATGCAGCTGCGGCCGATTGGGGCGTCGACGGTGCCGATGCGGTGCTGTGCATCAACATGGTGCACATTAGCCCCTGGGCGGCATCGCTCGGGCTGATGGCGGGTGCGGCTCGGCTATTGACGAGCAACAGTCCGCTGATCCTGTACGGGCCCTATCGACGGCAGGACGTGCCGACCGCGCCAAGCAACGAGGCGTTCGATGAGTCGCTGCGCGCACGCGATCCTGCCTGGGGGCTGCGCACCGTCGAGGCAATGACCGAGGCGGCGGCGGCGCAGGGGCTGGTGTTCGATCGGCTAATCGAGATGCCGGCCAACAATCTGATGCTGGTGTATCGGCGCGGCTGACCGACTGATCCATTGTCGGCCGCTAACGTGCGAAGATATCCATTCCGGGAGCCGAACCGACCGGTGCGGCTCCCGGAGTTTTTCGACGGTTTCAGTGCTGACTTATTGTCCGGTGCGACCGGCGCGGATTGCCGCCGCGATGAGCGGTTGCAGTTTCCGTTCCAGCACGATGCTTGATTGATCGCCGAAATACGGCAGCCCATCACCATCATTCTGAAAAGTTGGTCCGCGTGCAATCAGGGCATAATAGCCGTTTTCGCGATCGATCCAGCCGAGCCAGCCATAGGCGCCCGGTGACGAGTTGATCTTGCTGGCACAGGTCTGCTGCCCCTTGGCCGCTTCCGGCTCGGTGCATTCGACGAAGGAACCGAGCGCGTAATGCCAAAAGCCCGTGCCGGTGGGTTGCCGTGTCGATCCGGGGACAAAGCCTCGATCAAGGTTGAGCGTGCGTGGTCGGGTAAAGCTTTCCAGATCGCCGATAAAGGACGGATTGAAGAAGCCCCGCAGCAGTTTGGCGTAATCATAGGCGGTTGATACCGCGCCGCCCGCGGCCCAGGGGTTATTAACATGAGCACCCAAGTCGATCGGATTGGCATTAGGCCCAAGGACGACTTGACCGTTGTTCAACAGCGTGCCGACATGATCATAGGTCGTGTCCGTCATCCCCAGCGGTTCGGTAACATGGCGCCTGAACAGGCTGTTGAAGTTTTCGAACTGGCTAGTCCCTTCCATCATCGCGGCGGCGATTTGTAATTGGTGCGGCCCATAGGAAAAGGTCGTGGCGGGATCGGTATTGGCCTGGTGCTCGACGCCGTTCAGGATCGTTAGCCCGGGCAGCAATGATCCGCCCGAGATGCTGGGAACGGCCCGCAAGGTGGGATAGAGATCGTGGATTAGCCGCGTGCAGCTCTTCAGCGTGAACACCAATGGCACTTGCACGCATCCCCCTTCAAGCGGTTGGGCGTTAAAGCCCGACTGCATTGATAGCGCTTGCTCGAAGGTAACGCGGCTGCGCGGATCGTCGCTGTCGGTTGACCAGAAATCGATCCAGCGGCTGGCGCGGTCCGTCATTGTGATCTGATTAGCCAGCGCCATGCGCTGTCCCATCGTGCCGATCAGCCATTTTGATGCCGAGGCAATCGATGTGCGGCCGTTCGGATCGAAGGTGCCATTGCGAAAAATCGCGAGATTGCCGGACGCATCGCCAATAATCAGCACCATATCAGGAATTGGATTATCGATAATAATGTTGCCGGCAGCGTCAGTGTTTTCATTCTGGACGACCCGTCGGACGGCAGAAAAATCATAGTCCGCCACATCCGGAGACGCATTCTGCAAGGCAGGGCTAGCTTGCGTTATCGGTGCCGTTGACGGCTGAACAAGCCCCCCGACAGTATCGTTGATAACATCACCTATTGGCTGGGTTATGGTTGCCACGATGTTGAGCAATGGCCGATCATCGGTGGACCCGCCGAGTTGTGCATACGCGGCCAGCGATAATGCGCTGACAGCGATGCCTGCCCCCAGCCATTGCGTGGGTTTTGATACTTTCATCATCGTCTCCTCAGTATGTTTTATTATCGATAATTTTATCTAAGCTGGATATGCTCTGAAGCGCGTGGCGGCAAGGGGCAAATATGGTTTGGGTGCGGCTGGATGCGACGGCCCCGTCGACGTAAAGCTGCCAATCCTGCAACGAGCTGGGGGATCATCGAACGATGCATGCAACCGAACATTGCGCCTTGCCCGTAGGCGGTGTTACTCGGCGATGACGGCTGGCACGGTGCTACGCCCTCTTCGCACATGTTCGCGCCATACGATGTAAAGCCCGCTGGCGATGATGATCGGCGCGCCGATCCATGTCGCAGGCGTCGGCAGCACGTTGAAGATCAGCCAGCCATACAGCGTCGCCCATAGCAGCGACGAATAATCCATCGGCAGCACCACCGAGACGGGGCCGAAGCGGATCGCACCCGTCATCGCCAGCTGCCCGGCGCCGCCGACCAGGCCTACGCCCATCAACAACGCCCAGGTTACCGCGCCATGCGGCTGCCAGGCGAACACGTAAATGATACCCAGCGGTACCAGCGACAGGGTAGAAAACCAAAACACCGTGGTCAGCGTCGCTTCGGTCTTCGCGATCGTGCGCAGCAGGATGGAAACGCTCGCGGTCGTCATCGCCGCCGCCAGCCCACTCAGCGCGCCGAGCAGGGGAAACGCGCTGCCGCCCGGCTGCGCGACGATCAGCACGCCCGCAAAGCCAGCGATGACCGCTGCCCAGCGATGCCAGCCGGTCGGTTCGCGCAAAATCAGTGCGCCCAGGATCGTCGCGAAGATCGGCATCGTGAACCCGATCGTGTTCGATTCGGCTAGCGGCAACATCAGGATCGCGTTGAAGGTGAAGCCCATCGCGGTTAGCCCCATTGCGGTGCGGAGCACATGCGCGCCGAACCTTTCGGTCTTCACTGATGCGAAGCCCGGCCCGGTGGCGAGCACCGCTGCCATCAGGCAGGCCGCGCCGAACTGCCGAAAGAAAATGATCTCGCCAAAGCTTGCCCCGCTCGCTTCGGAGAGCTTGATGAGCGCATTCATGCTGGCAAAAAGCGCCGCCGACATCAGTCGCAGCGTGACGGCAAGCAGGATGCGATCGGGGGATGCGGCGGCCATGGCGGGTGGCTATGCGCAAACGCAGACCCGACAACAACCCCGGGGTGACGAATGCGTAAACTCCCGCTAATCGGCGTGCCATGATCAAGCATGCACTCCCCGTCACCCGCGACGCCGATTTTTCGGCCTGGTATCAATCCGTCATCACCGAGGCCGATCTGGCCGAGGAATCGGGGGTGCGCGGTTGCATGGTCATTCGGCCTTGGGGCTATGGGATCTGGGAGCGCATCCAGCGCCTGCTTGACGATCAGATCAAGGCGACGGGGCACGAGAATTGCTATTTCCCGTTGTTCATCCCGCTGAGTTATTTCGAAAAAGAAGCCGAGCATGTCGACGGCTTTGCCAAGGAAATGGCGGTCGTTACGCATCACCGTCTGGTGAGTGACGGCAAGGGCGGGCTGGTGCCCGATCCAAGCGCCAAGCTGGAAGAGCCTTTGGTCGTGCGGCCAACCTCGGAAACGGTGATCGGCACCGCCTTTGCGCGTTGGGTGCAAAGCTGGCGTGATCTGCCCGTGCTGATCAACCAATGGGCCAATGTTGTGCGCTGGGAAATGCGCACCCGCATGTTCCTGCGCACTACCGAATTCCTCTGGCAAGAGGGTCATACCGCGCACGAAAACGAAGCCGAT
>CAZYOU010000106.1:0-9294 GCA_964649315.1 uncultured Stakelama sp.
CGGGCATCGGCAGGGCGGTGGCCATCCTGTTCGCGAGCCGGGGCTGGCGTGTGGGATTGGCCGATGTGAACGCCGCCGCACTCGCGGAAACCGCTGCCTTGCTCCCCGCCCAGCAGGCCAGCACCTATGTGATGGATGTGCGCGACCGTGACGCTTGGCAGGCTTCGCTCGACGCCTTTGTCGGCACCAGCGGCGGGCGGCTGGACGTGCTGTTCAACAATGCCGGGATCGCGACCGGCGGCAAGCTGGCCGATAACAGTTTTGACGAGATCGACCGGGTGGTCGGCATCAACCTGATGGGCGTCATCAACGGCGCGAAGATCGGCCATGCCTATCTGAAGGCGACACCGGGATCGTGCCTGCTCAACACCGCCTCGGCGGCGGGCATCTATGGCGGGCCGGGGATCGGCATTTATGCGGTGACCAAATTCGGCGTGCGTGCGCTCACCGAATCGCTCGATGGCGAATGGGCGCCCGATGACATCAAGGTGCGATCGCTGATGCCCAGCTTCATCGATACGCCGCTGTTGCAGGCGGGAGTGACCGGATCGAACCGGACGGTGCGCGAAACGGTGATCGAGGGCGGGCTGGAAATCACCCCCGTCACCGACGTGGCGCAAGCGGCGTGGGATGCGGTGCACGGCGACAAGCTCCATACCCTCGTCGGCAAGACCGCCAAGCGCATGGCCTTTGCCGCACGCTGGATGCCGGGGGGCCTGCGCAAGCAAATGAAGGCGCGGCAGACGGTGGCGTGAGGGGGTAGGGGTCAAGCCAATCAAACTGAGCCGCCGAGTTCCCCTGCGAACGCCGGGGTCCAGGATTACCCGACACCGCATTTGAGGCCCTGGGCTCCCGCATTCGGGGGAGAACAGAGGTTTCAGTGAATCAGGCTAAGGGGCCTATTCGACCAGCGCGTCGATCGCCGCTGCCAGTTCAATGTCGCGGTGGCTGAGCCCGCCGGCGTCATGCGTGGTCAGCAAGATGTCCACCCGGTTCCACACGTTCGACCATTCCGGGTGATGATCGGCCTTTTCGGCGAGCAGCGCGACTCGGCTCATGAAACCGAATGCCTCGACAAAATCGGTGAACACCAGGCTACGGGTGATCGCATCGCGGGCTTCGTCCCAATCCCAGTCGGGCAGGCCGTCCAGCGCCTCGGCGCGTTCCGCTTCGCTTAGTTGCTCGACCATCTTCGTCCTCTTGCCGTGGCTTGCCGCCTAGGCCTATGTGCCTCGTCATGACAGGGCAAGCACCGACTGCAGGCGATATCGAAGCACTCGCGCGGGGCGTGCTGAAACGGCTGCCCGATCCGTTCGCCGCGCACCTGGCCGATATCGTCCTGATCGTGGAAGAATTCGCCGATGAGGAAACGCTCGCCGAGCTCGAGATCGATGATCCGTTCGGACTGACCGGGCTATACCACGGCCAGCCGGTGGGCGCGAAAAGCAGCATGCAATCGGGTGCGCTGCCTGACCGGATCCACCTGTATCGCCGCCCAATCCTCGACGAATGGTGCGATACCGGGGTCGATCTGAAGGCGCTGATCACCCATGTCGTCGTGCACGAGGTCGGGCATCATTTCGGCCTGTCTGATGATGATATGCACGCGCTGGAAGCCCAAGCTTGAGCGGACTGGCGTTTGACGGCGTTGCCTGCACGCGCGGCGGGCGGTTGCTGTTCGAAAACGTGTCTTTCGCGCTCCATGGCGGTGATTTGCTGATCGTCAGCGGGCCGAACGGTGTCGGCAAGTCAAGCCTGATCCGGATCGCAGCCGGGCTGCTGCCGCCATCCGCCGGGACTGTAACGGGCAATGTGGCGCGCGCCTATCTTGCTGAAGCGCATGCGCTTGATCCCGAACGCACCCTTGCCGATGCGTTGCTGTTCTGGGCGCGGATCGATGGGGCGAGGCGGACCGAAGTGTCGGCGGCGCTGGAAGAGATTGGTCTGGCGCATATTGCCGCGGTGCCGGTGCGGCTGCTGTCGACCGGGCAACGGCGGCGCGCGGCGCTGGCACCGCTGATTGCCGGGGGTGCGCCCGTGTGGCTGCTCGACGAACCGGCAAGCGGGCTTGATGTGGCATCGGTGGCGCGGCTGGGCGAGATTATCGCGGCGCACCGCGCGCGGGGCGGTGCGGTGCTGATCGCGACGCATCAGCCGATCGACGTGCCGGGCGCGCGTGAGATGACGCTGGCGGGGATTCCCCAATCCCGGTTTGCCCCGACTAACGTTGAGGGGCGTGCCGCAAGCGGGTCGCAGGGTGTCTCGACGATGCACGACACGAACGGGCAGGTCTGACGTGATGTTGACGCTCATCATCCGCGATGTCCGCCGCGCCTGGACCGGGGGCGGCGCGGTGTTTCCGGTCGCGTTCTTCCTGCTTGCGTGCATCCTGTTTCCGTTCGGCGTCGGGCCGGACCGAGACTTACTCGCGCGGATCGGCGGCGGGGTGATCTGGGCAGCGGCGCTGCTCGCGGCATTGTTGCCGGTCGAGCGGCTGGTGTCTCCCGATGCCGACGCCGGCGTGCTCGATCAGATCGGGGTACGTGGCGGTAGCATGATTGAAGTGGCAGCGGCGAAAATGGTCGCGCACTGGATCAGCTTCGGCCCCCCGCTCATGCTTGCCGCCGTGGTGGCGAGCGGCTTGCTGGGCATCGATGCAGCAACATTGGGGGCGATCGAGCTGGGGTTGCTGGTCGGCACACCGGGTTTAGCCGCGCTGGCAGTCGCAACATCGGCGCTGGTCGCGGGGCTTCGCGGGGCGAGCTCGGTCGCGGGATTGGTGATGCTGCCGCTGGCGGTGCCGCTGCTGATCTTCGGCGCGGGGTCAATCGAGGGCGGTGAGGGTGCGTTGAAGCTGCTCGCCGCGGTGACGTTGCTGCTGGTCGTCGGCGCCCCCGTGGTCGCGGCGGCAGCGATCCGCGTAGGGCGGGAGTAATCAGTGAAACGTTGGGCCGCCGACGATGCAGACTATAGCCCAATAATCCAGGGGAATTTCCAGCACTACCTTAACAAAGCCGGGGTCTTTGGCAGTTACCTTGTCGAACCAAAATGACACTGCTTCATCTGATCGGTGTTCTACATAGATTGGATGAAAACCGCCTGTTTCAAACGCTGTCGCGACTAAAGCAGCATACTCTGCCTTGATCCTGATCCGTGCACCGATGCGCCGTTGACCAGGGGGCCGTTTGGTCATCTGCTCCACCGCGCAAAGATCGCCGTTGGCAGCAGCAACCCGCGAGCCTCTTCGCGGACGGCCATTTCGCCGACTTCCACGGTCCCGCCCAAATCTGCCATCGCCTGCCGGACCAGCTCGCCGATCGCGAGTGCCGACATGCGCACCGCATACACCGTCAGCACCAGAAACTTGCTGTCGGCATCGAGCAGCGCGCGGCAATCGGCGATCAGCGCGGGCAGATTCTCCTCCAGCCGCCAAATCTCCCCTGTCGGGCCGCGTCCGAATTTCGGGGGATCGAGGAAAATGCCGTCATACCGCTTGCCGCGCCGCACTTCGCGCGCGGTGAATTTGGCGGCGTCGTCGACCATCCAGCGGATCGGGCGATCGGCAAGGTCGGAGAGGAAGGCGTTGGCCTTGCCCGCCTCAACTGATTTCTTCGATGCATCGACATGCGTCACTGCCGCGCCCTTGGCCGCCAGCGCCAGCGTGCCGACGCCGGTATAGCCGAACAGGTTCATCACCTGATCCCCCTCGGCCACGCGCGCACGCATCCATGCCCATTGCGGGGCCATGTCCGGGAAAAAGGCGAGATGCCGAAACGGGGTGTTCTGCGCGAGGAACAACAGCTCCTCCCACCGGACATGCCAGCCGCCGCGCGGCACATCCTTCGACAGATGCCAGCGCCCGCCGCCTTCCTCATCCGACGCACCGATGAAATCGCCGTCCGCTTCCCAATGGTCGCTCGCGGGGGCCCACATCGCCTGGGGTTCGGGGCGGATGAAGCGAAAGCGGCCATAGCGCTCCAGCTTGCGGCCATCGCCGCTGTCGACCAGGCCGTAATCGGCCCAGGGCTCACCGATCAGCGTGACCAGATTCACGCGCGCGCCGTTGCTCGCGCCCCGATGAAATCGGTCACGGCTTCAAAGGTGGCGGGCAAGGTGGTGTATCGCTCGGTTCGCTCAAACAGATTGCCGACACGATTGGGCAGCGATGGACGGATGCCCGTTGCGCGTTCGACTGCATCACCGAATTTAGCGGGATGCGCCGTGGCGAGCGTCACCACCGGCGTATCGCCCAGATCAAGCCGCTGCGCCGCAGCAAGCCCGATCGCGGTGTGTGGATCGATGATCTGCCCGGCCTCGGCCTGTGCCCAGCGCATCGCCAGCGCCATGCCGTTGCCATCGATCCGTTCGCTGGTGAACAGCGGTGCAGCACCATTGCGCTGGGTGTTGGTCAGCTGCATCGCGCGGCTCGCCTCGAAGCCGCGCATCTGCGTTGCCGTCGCCGCCCCATCGCGCCCGCCCACATCGAACAACAGCCGTTCGAAATTGCTGCTGACCTGAATATCCATTGAGGGGCTGGGCGTGGGGACGACCGTCCCTTGCGAATAGTCCCCATCGCTGATCGCCCGGTGCAGAATGTCATTCACATTGGTCGCGACGATCAACCGGGCGACGGGTAGGCCCATTTTCGCGGCGACATAGCCCGCAAAAACATCCCCGAAATTGCCCGTCGGCACCGAAAAGGCGACCGGCCGTTCGGGCGCGCCCAGGCGGACGGCGGCGTAGAAATAATAGACGATCTGCGCCATCAGCCGCGCCCAGTTGATCGAATTGACGGCCGATAGCGTGAAGCGCCCCGAAAATGATGAATCGTTGAACATCGCCTTCACCAGCGCCTGAGCATCGTCAAAGCTCGCGCCTTCCAGTGCGATGTTGTGGACATTGGGCGCAAGCACTGTCGTCATCTGGCGGCGCTGCACATCGGAAACGCGATCCTTGGGGTGCAGCATGAACACATCGACCCCGGCGCGTCCCGCGAGCGCATCGATTGCGGCAGAGCCGGTATCGCCACTGGTTGCGCCGATCACCGTCAGCTGCTGTGTCGATCCGGTCAGGAAGCGTTCGAACAGCAGCCCGACGAGCTGGAGCGCGACATCCTTGAAGGCCAGTGTCGGGCCGTGGAACAGCTCCAACAGCCAATGCCGCTGGTCGAGCTGGACGAGCGGGGTCACGGCGGCGTGCGAGAATCGGCCATAAGCCTGAATGCACAGCGCGCGCAGCTCTTCGCTGCTCATCGTGTTGCCGATGAACGGCGTCATCACCGCAACCGCCGTATCGACATAGGATAGGCCACGCAGCGCGGCGATGTGGTCGCTTGTCAGCGCCGGCCAATATTCGGGCACATAAAGCCCGCCATCGCTGGCAAGCCCGGCCAGCGTGACCTGTTCGAAATCGAGAACGGGGGCGGCCCCGCGGGTACTGATGTAGCGCATTGCGCCCGCGTTAACGGGCGGTGTCGCGCGGCACAAGCTCGGCTCAGATGACGGGTGAAGGCCCGGCAGGCGCATCCCGCCATTTGCGGCGCAGCGCCAGTGCGTAGATCCCCACCGCAATGGCAGCGAATAGGAACCATTGCACGCCGTACGCCAGGTGGTTGTTGGGGATGGACTCGATCTTCGGGCGCGGTGCGCGGGTAAAGCCCGGCGGTGGGGTATCGGCCACGATCATCAGCGTATCGGGCTCGGTGCTGAACAGATTGCCGATCAGGCTCCGCTTGGCAGGGGCGAGCGCAATCGTGCCGGTCACGTCGCCGCCACGCCACTGCGGTTTGGCATTGGGATCGCGCGAAATACCCATCTCGACCGCAAAGCCCGGGCCTTCTGCGCCCTTGCGGCACTGCGCGATATAGCGCCAGCCAAAGCGGCCGGCGCCTTCGGTTTTCCAACTCGTCGGCTGCAGGCAGAACGCGCCGGTGCGACGGAACAGCAGCGACTTGTCGGTCGGGATACTCGGAAAGGCGATTGGCGGTTTTGACGGATTGACCGCCAGCTGGGCGAGGAACGCTTCCTTCTTCGGCAACCGGTCGAATAGCTGCCAGCAGCCAAGTGCAATCATCAGGGCGACCGCGATGCCGACGATGATCGTGGGAATGAGGGGAATGCGGTTCATGGCTTCAGCTTTTTCAGCTGCCCCTCACGTGCCGCATTGCGATATTCGAGGCTGACGAGCGCGCCCTTCGATAGGCGAAGCGCGCCGATGATTCCGATCGCGGTCAGCGGGGTCCAGAGGATCAGATGCACCCAGATCGGTGGTGCAACCGTCAGCGTCAACGTGACCGCACCGATCATGACGATTGTACCGATGATCAGCGTGAGGAACGCGGCGGGGCCGTCGCCGACATTGAAGCCGTCGATATCAAGCCCGCAGGACGGGCAGCGATCGGTGAACTTGGTGATGCGCGCGAACAGCGTCTTGGCGCCACAACGCGGACACAGACCGTGCAGCGCGACCTGAACGACGGTTGGGCTTGGCGCATTCTGCGCTGGTTGTAGTTCAGGCGCGGCCAACGCACCACGGATCGGGTTGATGGTCGACCGGTGGCCCCGCCTGGTCGGGGGCGGGGAAGCGTGCCTTGAAGGTGAAAGCGTTAGCGGTCGGACCGTAACGGTCGAGCTGCCACAGCCTTGCCAACCCTTCGTCGATCGACGGGATGTGCCCCGCGGGCACCCACCACAGCGCTTGATAGGCGCCATCGAACCGATCGAAATAGTCGCGGCGGCGCGCCATTACCGGGGTGTGGGCGCTGCGATAGACGAATTCGAACAACGCATCGGCATCGCGCCACACCGACATGTTGATCGCAAACAGCGGATCGGCGGTCGGCCGTAGTGCTGTCGCGTTGCCGGTGTCGTCCTTTAGTCGCCAAACGAAACCTGGGTGCGAGTCAGCAATCGCGTTGATCTCGTTGAGCGCCGCCATGAACGGCTGGATCCGCGGATCACCCGGCGGCGCGACGAAGCGCCCCACGTTGACCTGCGCGAGATGCCAGCCGTCTGCCATCAGCCGCCGTGCACCGGTGCGCCAGCGCCACCCCAGACATAGATCGACACGAAAAGGAACAACCAGACAACGTCGACGAAATGCCAGTACCAGGCTGCCGCCTCGAAGCCGAAATGCTGGCGCGGGGTGAAGTGCCCGGCATAGACGCGGAACTGGCAGACGATCAGGAAGATCGTGCCGATGATGACGTGGAAGCCGTGAAAGCCGGTCGCCATGTAGAATGACGCGCCAAAATTCGTACCCGCAAAGGCGAACGGTGCTTCGGCATATTCATAGGCCTGGATCATGCTGAACAACAGGCCGAGCGCGATCGTGATCCACAAGCCGTTCTTCAGCCCGTCGCGGTCGCCATGGATCAGCGAATGGTGCGCCCACGTAACCGTCGTGCCCGATAGCAGCAGGATCACGGTATTGAGCAGCGGGAAGCCCCAGGGGCTGATGACTTCGATGCCCTTTGGCGGCCATTGACCGGCCAGGTTCACGACCGTTTCGGTCAGCCGGGTAACTTCGCCCTCCATCACCTCGATCGGGGCGGGGAACAGTGAATAATCGAAAAACGCCCAGAACCAGCCAACGAAAAACATCACTTCGGAGGCGATGAACAGAATCATGCCGTAGCGCAGGTGGAGCTGCACCACCGGCGTGTGATCGCCAGCATGGGCTTCCTTGATCACGTCACGCCACCACAGATAAGCCGTCGCCAACACGCCCGCGAGGCCCAGATAGAACACCAGGCCGCCATTTGCTGCCTTGTGCATCCACATGATTCCGCCAGCCGCCAATGCAAGCGAAGACATTGCCCCCATAAAGGGCCAGATGCTGGGCGGTAGGATATGATAATCGTGGTTCTTGGCGCCGGCCATCGTCGTTTCCCGTTAGAAGCTGTTGGAGTGCGCTCTAGCTTGCAGCCGCAGCGGAATCCACAGGGTAAAATGTGTAGCTGAGGGTGATTGTGCGGATATCCTTGGCGTCGGGGTCCGCAAGCATCTTCGGATCAACGAAGAAGATCACAGGCATGCGCACCGTCTCGCCGGGTTTCAACGTTTGCTTGTTGAAGCAAAAACACTGGATTTTGCTGAAATATTTGCCGGCCATGGCTGGCGTGACGTTGAAGGTCGCCATGCCCGTTACCGGTTTGTCCGAAGTGTTGGTGGCGGTGAAGAACGCCATGTCGCGCGCGCCGACGGCAACGGTTTCGGATGGCTTTTCTGGCTTGAAGGTCCAGGGAAGTTTCGGGTTCACGTTGCTGTCGAAATCGACACGTACCTGCGCATCGACCGCGCCGGGGGCAGCACTGCCGCGCTGAGTGGTGCCGTTCAGTCCGGTCACCTGACAGAACATCTTGTAGAGCGGTACGCTCGCATAACCGAGCCCGGTCATGCAGCCGACACCGATCGCCGCCAGCGTTGCGATGCGTATATTCGGGGTCATGCGTGGCCCGCCTGAATCTTGGCGATCGTGACAGCAAAGAACAGCACAGCCAACCCGCCCAGAATCAGCGCCATCACCAGCGAGCGCGACTTTTGCCGCGCGCGGATCAACTTTTCTTCGTCGGGCGTCATGCGATCCACCGATCAATAACAAGGGCGGCGAACATCGCCAGAATATAGCCGATCGAATAGACGAACAGCACGCGTTCGGGTTTCATCGTCGCCGGTGTCGGTGCGGCGACTGCGACCACCCATGCGGTAAGTGCGACAAATGCGGTGGACGCTACCGCTGCCACGACGCCGTAAAAGGCACCGGCCAGACCGAGCGGCCAAGGCGCCACCGCGATGACGGCCATCGCAACCGCATAGAACAGCATCTGCCAGCGGGTCGTGCGCGCACCCGCGACGACGGGCATCATCGGCACGCCGCCCTTGGCATAATCGTCGCGGATCAGCAGCGCGAGCGCCCAGCTGTGCGGCGGCGTCCACAGGAAAATCAGGCCGAACATCAGCACAGGCAGCAGCGAGATTTCACCGGTTGCGGCAACCCAGCCGATCAGCGGCGGAAACGCCCCGGCCGCGCCACCGATCACGATATTCTGCGGGGTAAAACGCTTCAAGCCAATCGTGTAGACGACGACGTAGAACAGGATCGACACGGTCAGAAATACGGCCGCGATCAGGCTCACCACCAGCCCCATCAGCAGCACGCTGAAGACGCCGAGTGCGATGCCGAAATGGAGTGCGCTGTCGCGGTCCATCCGTCCGGCGGCGAGTGGCCGCTTGGCGGTGCGCTTCATCAGCGCATCGATATCGGCTTCATACCATTGGTTGAGCGTACCCGCCG
>CAZYOU010000107.1:0-8973 GCA_964649315.1 uncultured Stakelama sp.
AGACGCTCGCCAATGTCTATCAGTCGATCGAGCATGATCATGAGATCGTGCCCGTTATCAACAAGATCGATCTGCCTGCCGCCGAGCCCGAAAAGGTGCGCGCCGAAATCGAGGAAGTGATCGGCCTCGATGCGTCGAATGCGGTGCTCACCAGCGCGAAATCGGGGATCGGTATTGCCGACGTCCTCGAAGCGATCGTGACCCGCATTCCGCCGCCCAAGGGCGATGCTGATGCACCGCTGAAGGCGATGCTCGTCGACAGCTGGTACGACCCCTATCTGGGCGTCGTCATCCTTGTGCGCGTAATGGCCGGTACGCTGAAAAAGGGTCAGCAGATCAAGTTCATGGCGACCGGCACCCAGCACCTGATTGACCGCGTGGGATGTTTCCGCCCCAAGATCGAGCAGCTGACCGAGCTGGGTGTTGGCGAAATCGGCTTCATCACCGCGCAGATCAAGGAAGTCGCGCAGACCGCCGTCGGTGATACGATCACTGATGCGAAGCGCCCCGCGGCAGAAGCGCTTCCGGGATTCAAGCTGGTCCAGCCAGTCGTGTTCTGTGGGTTGTTCCCGGTCGATGCCAATGACTTCGACAAGCTCCGTGAGAGCATCTCCAAGCTGCGGTTGAACGATGCGAGCTTCAGCTTCGAGATGGAATCGAGCGCCGCGCTCGGCTTCGGCTTCCGCTGCGGGTTCCTCGGGCTGCTCCATCTAGAGATCATTCAGGAGCGGCTGACGCGCGAGTATGACCTCGATCTGATCACGACCGCGCCCTCGGTGGTTTACAAGATCGCGCTCACCTATGGCGGTGGTGAGATCGAACTCCACAACCCCGCCGACATGCCCGATCCGACCAAGATCGAGAGCATTTCGGAGCCATGGATCGAGGCCGTGATCTACTGCCCAGACGAGTATCTCGGCTCGATCCTGAAGCTTTGTCAGGATCGGCGCGGTATCCAGAAGAACCTCACCTATGTAGGCGGCCGCGCCCAGGTGACGTATGAACTGCCGCTCAACGAAGTCGTCTTCGACTTCTACGACAGGCTGAAGAGCATTTCGCGCGGCTATGCGAGCTTCGATTACCACCAGATCGGCTACCGCGAGGGTGATCTCGTGAAGATGAGCATCATGGTCAATTCGGAAGCGGTCGATGCGCTCAGCATGATCGTCCATCGCGGCACCGCCGAGAGCCGGGGTAGGGGGATGTGCGAGCGGCTGAAAGACCTGATCCCGCGCCATCTGTTCAAAATCCCGATCCAGGCGGCGATTGGAGGCAAGGTGATCGCGCGTGAGACGATCGCGGCACTCCGCAAGGACGTGACCGCCAAATGCTATGGCGGCGACGCCAGCCGCAAGCGCAAGCTGCTCGATAAGCAGAAAGAAGGTAAGAAGCGGATGCGCGAATATGGCTCGGTCAGCATCCCGCAAGAAGCCTTCATCGCCGCGTTGCGGATGGGAGACGAGGGCTAATCGGCGTCTGTCTGCATCGTCGTAAAGCTATATGCAATCGAATATATCGTTGACTTCGTTTCGGTGATGTTACCCAAAGCGGTATGTTCACCGATCTGAACTTCCTGCTCGCGCTGTGTCTCATGTTCGGGGCGATGCTGTATTCGAGCGTCGGTCACGGCGGCGCATCATCCTACATCGCGATCATGGCGCTGTTCGGGTTGCCGACAGCGGTGATGCGGCCGACGGCACTGGCGCTGAACGTCCTCGTTTCGGGCTTTGCGTCGGTGCGGTTCATTCGCGCGGGCCAGTTTCGCTGGCGGATATTGTGGCCGTTTCTGCTCGGTGCGCTGCCAATGGCCTATGTCGGTGGGATGATCACGCTGCCGAGCAGCACTTACCGCCCGATCGTGGGTGTGGTGCTGTGGCTGTCGGCTGCGCGTCTGCTGTGGCCGCGAGCCGTTCAGGCGACGATCGAAACACATGATCCGCCGATTGTCCTTGCAATCCTCGCCGGTATCGGCATCGGGCTGCTATCGGGTCTGACAGGGACGGGCGGCGGCATTTTCCTGTCGCCGCTGTTGCTGCTGTTTGCCTGGGCGCAGCCCAAACAAGCGTCGGGTGTGGCGGCGGTCTTCATCTTCGCCAATTCGATTTCGGGGTTGGCGGGCAATGTCGCGTCGCTGCAGCAATTGCCGGGCGCGTTGCCGCTCTTTTCGGGCGCCGTGCTGATCGGCGCAACCATTGGCACGACGCTCGGCATCAAACTGCCCGAGCGTTTGGTGCTCCGCTCGCTAGGCCTCGTGCTTATTGTTGCAGGCGCCAAGTTGATCGGCGTGTATTGATGGGGTGCTGGTGCGGCGGTCATCGCGGCAAGGCCCACAGCATCATAGATCAGGTGAGAGGTGGCGGGCGGCACCATAGCCAAGCCAAGATGAATAAAAAGAACGCGCGAGACCGAACTCGGTCTCGCGCGTTCCAATGCAGGTAGTAGTCGACTCGTTCGTTAGAACTTTACGCCGAATTCGCCGCCGAACACGCGTGGTTCGTTTACGAAACCCGTCAAGTTGTTGAAATCGATCCCGCCAACAGCTTGCGTTGTATTGGTGATGTTGCGGGCAAAGGCCGAAAGCTCGTAGCGTCCAGTCTTGTACCCAATCCGCAACCCGCCCTCGAGCAGGTGGGTGCTCTGGAATTCGACCGAATCGTACAGGAAGAAATTGATCTTCGATCGATACGCCCAGTCGGTATAGGCATAGAGCTCACCCGAGCCGAGGGGGATGCTATAACGCGCCGTCCAGTTCGCGATCCAGCGCGGTGATTGTGGCAGCCGGTTGCCGTTGATGTTGACGATGGCCGATGTGAACGGCGCGGACGGCACGACGATCGGATCGAGCACCATGCATAGCGCCACACCATCGACCCCCTGCACGCCGCACGCGGCAGTCGTCAAATTACGATCGCGGATTTCGGTGTGGTTATAGCTGAGCCCTGCCGTGAGCGTCAGGTTCCGTAATGGGCGCAGTTCTGCATCTGCCTCGAAGCCATAACCGCGGACATTGTCCGCGTTCAGCAGTCGGTTCGAGTTGACCCCGCCGCCAACCGCGGTGAGCTGCGCATTGTCGAGGTCATAGTAGAAGCCATTGAGGTTGAGGCGCCCGCGCCCGTCGAGGAAGGTCGATTTGATGCCCGCTTCCCACGACTGGATCGTTTCCGATGCGGCCGTCGTTACACCGTCCTCAAGTGTCTGCGCGGTATTGGCCGGGAACAGGATGCGGCCCTGGATGCTGGGCGCGCGATAGCCCTTGGCAGCCCGGGCATACAGGTTGATGTCGTCGCTCGCCTTGAAGTTGACGGTCGCGTCCCACGTCACATTCTCGCCATTGACCGAACGGCGCACCGTGCCGAGCGGATCCTGGAGGAAGTTGGGGAACTGGGTGTCCCGCGTACGGGCCACGAAGTAATCGCGGTCATCATTATTATACCGCACGCCGCCGGTGACGCTCAGCTGATCGGTCAGCTTGTAGGTCACCGATCCGAACACGCCGTACGCTTTGCTGTCCTGATCCTGATCGACCAGAATGTTCACACCGCCGGGCGCATTATTGGGATCACCCAGCGTTGAATAATTCTCGCTGACGATGCGCAGCTGCTCGCTGAAATAGAAGAAACCGGCCTGATAGCTCAGCGCGTTGTCACCATTGCTGGCCAGGCGGAATTCCTGGGTGAACTGGCGCAACCGGGGCACGCTGTCGCGCGTTTCGGCGGTGAAGGGAATGTTGCCCGGCCCAAAGAGCCCAGCCGGCAGGAAATTCGCACCGAAGCCGCCATCGACATCGCCGACCGACGTTGCACTCCCGCTCCAGTAGCTCGTCACCGAAATGAGCGACACTGGCCCCGTATCGTAGGTCACCCGAGCTGAGAGGTTCTGGGTATCGACGTCCTGCTCGTTCTGCCCATCGATCGACACGCGGTCACGGACGAAGTTCGCATTGAGCCCGGTCTGGCCTCTGGTAAACACATTCGCGCGGAACAGGCGGGCGGTGCCGCGCAGCGTCCGCAATTGCCCCGTCAGCAGGACATCGAACTGGTCGGTCGGCTTGATGAGGATTTGGGCCCGGCCTGCAAATTCCTCAAATCCTTCAAACCGATTACGGGTCGTGCCGGTCGGCAAGACATTGTCCACATAGCCGTCCTGGCGCTGATACAGGGCGGAAATGCGCACGCTGACGGTGTCGTCAATGATCGGTGCGCCGATCGCACCTTGTGCGTTCACGTTATTGAAGCTGCCGTAAGAGACGCGGCCATAGCCGTTCAGCGAGTTGCTGGGCTTGACCGAATCGAACTTAACGATGCCGGCCGGCGTGTTGCGGCCGAACAAGGTGCCCTGCGGCCCGCGCAGTACTTCTACGCGTTCAAGATCGAATACCGGGAACCCCTTCAGGATCGGGTTTTCGAGCACGACATCGTCATAGACGAGGCTGACCGGCTGCGACGCGTTAAAGTCGAAATCGGTATTGCCAAGGCCGCGGATGTAGAATCGAGGAAAAGTGCGACCAAACGATGATTCGATCAACAGGCTGGGGACGCGGCCCGACAGGAACCGGATATCCTGGCCGCCCGCCGAGATGTTATCGAGCAGTTCACCGCGGACGACCGACACCGACAGCGGGACTTCCTGGAGCTTTTCTTCGCGCCGTTGTGCTGTGACCGTAATCGTCGCCAGGCCGTCATCGCTTTGGTCGGCCTGCGGTTCGGCTTGGACCGGCGCAGCGGGTGCCGGATCGGCGGCGAGCGCTGGTGTCGCGGTCAGCGCGAGGACGAAAATCGAGGCGCTGCCAACGAGCGAGCGGGCGAAGCGGCGGGTCGAAAGTGGCATAGAAGACATGGTTCCCCCGAGTGAAAAGACGGCATTCCTTCCTGTCATCCGTGTGACCCGGATTGTGCTTCGCCCGGTAACAGAATTGTCACAGCACTCAAGACGGGCGCATCGGCGCGAGGCGATTTAGCTGTGGATTGTTGCGCAGGTGCACCACATTGATGATCGCCGCATCGGTTACTTTGCCTGGTCGGCAAACAACCGGCGAAGAAACGCAATCTCCGCTTGCTGAGCGAGATCCTGATTGGGTTTTTTGCGCCAGCCATGGCCTTCATCGGCAAACAAGATGTACGACACCGGCACGCCGCGTGCGCGAATTGCCTGCACCATTTGTTCGCTCTCGCTGCGCGGCACGCGTGGATCATTGGCACCCTGTTCGATCAGTATCGGCTTGGTGATGCCCGCCACATTGGCACGGGGTGAGATGCGTGCGAACACCGCCTTCATCTTCGGATCACGCTCATCGCCATATTCGGCCCGGCGCGCGTCACGACGATAGGCTTCGGTATTCTGCAGAAACGTGGTCCAGTCGCCAATCCCGAACAGGTCGACCCCGCCTGCCAGCTTGTCGCTATATTTGGTCATGACAGCGAGCGACATATAGCCGCCATAAGAACCGCCATAGACGGCGATCTTCGATCCATCGAGATCCGGTTGCGTCTTTATCCAGTCGATCAGCGCGCCAATGTCCTTCACGCTGTCCTCACGCTTTTCGGCATTGTCGAGGTTCAGGTAGCGTGTGCCGTAACCGGTCGATCCGCGGACATTAGGGACGATGACAGTCGCGCCGAGCAGGTCGGCAAAGGCAGCGGGGGTGGTTGACCAGCCGGGACGCGATTGCCCCTCTGGTCCGCCGTGAATGATGATCACAACCGGCGTTTTCGCGGTCGCTGGCACCGTCTTGGTACGATAAACGAACGCCGGCACCGACAATTTGTCGAAACTGGCGAAGCGGATCAACTTTGGCGCGGGCATCATCGATTTATCGAGCGGGCCCGCTTCGGATTCGGTCCAACGATCGAGCGTACCGCCCGTGACGTCCCAGCTCCACACGTCGCCCGGGTCGCTGGCAGTGGCAATGCCGACCGCGAGCTTGCGGCCATCGCGCGAAAATTTCAGGCCACCGACGACACCTTTCGGCAGGGCAGGTTGCGGCAGTGCCCGCCGGGTCACGAAATCCTGCACGGTCACCCGCGAATAGCCATCTTCATTGGTGGTGTAGGCAAGGATGCGGCCATCCTCGCTCAGGTCGAAATCCTCGACGCCCCAGGCAGAGGGCGGTGATACCGGCGTCATCGCGCCGGTTGCGATATCGATTTCGACCAGCCGATCGACATCGCTGCCGCGGTTGGTGATGGCGAGCACCGACTTGTCACCGCGCGCAAATGTTGCACCCGACAGGCTGGCCTTCGGGCCCTTGGCAATCTCGGTGGTTTGGCCGGTGGCGATATCGAGCAGGAACAGCTGGCTCTCAACGGCCGATGTGCGGTGCGTAACCAGCAACGTCTTGCCATCCTCAGAGAGGTCAGACGGATTGGTGACGCCGGTGGCGCTGTAGATCATCTGTCGTGATGTCGGATCGGCGGGGTTGGCGCGCCAGATCGTGCGGTCGCCCGATCCCTTGATTGCCTGCGCCCAGTAAATCAGACCGCCATCGCGCGCCATCACGATCGATCCGTTCTGCGTGCCGGTTTCGGTCAGCTGGACCGGCTTCAAGTCTGGCCCCATTGCATAAATCTGCACCCATTCGTCGCCACCGGTATCGCGACTGAACAAGATCCGGTCGGTACCGGGGATGGAACGCGCGCCGCCAATCGGCTCCGCGGCAAAGGTGATCTGCCGGCGGGCCATGGCGGGGCCCTTGACGTGATGGAGCTGCGGGGTGGCACCGAACCGCGTCAGGATCAGCATGCTGCCGTCGGGCATCCAATCGGCAAACCCCGCCGCCCGGTTTTCGCGGTAGCGCGCCAGGTCGCGAACGAGATCGGCGGGGATGGGGGGCACGTTTTCCAGCGTTGCTGCGCCGATGACCCGCGTTTCGACCTGTTGTGCCTGTGCGGGCAGGGCAAGCGTGGCGAGGCAGGTAGCGGCGAGCAGGATGGTGCGCATGGGTGTCTCCGTAAGTAAGCCGCCGAACCTAGGGCAGTGGGGTTAGGACGCAAGCGGAATGGACGACCTCGAACTGCGCATTGGCCTTGATCAGCAATGATGGCTTGATCCCGAACATCCGGCGAAACGTCGCGCTGAAATGCGCCGAACTTGCAAAGCCGCCCTTCATCGCCGCTTCGGTCAGGTTGGCGCCATCTTTCAGCGCGATCGCGGCAATCGCCAGCCTGCGCCAAAGCCGATATCTGCGAAATGGGACGCCCGTCGCGCGCTTTATTGCGCGGTGGAAACTGCTTTCCGAAATGCCCGCGAGATGGGCAGCGACCTTTGCCGATCCGAAATCATCGGGTCGTTCGTCGATCGCGCGGATGACCTCTGCGATACCGGGTGAGGGCGAATCGGCAGCAAGATCTTCGAGGCCAAGCGCTGCCAGCAGCAACCGCACGGCCTCTGACGCTGTATGACGCTTGGCAATCGCCGCACATTTCGTCGCAATTTCTACTGATGCTTCTGGCCAAGAGGAGATGTGCGCCTCGATCGCTTTTTGGTCATCGGCTAGCGCATCAAGATAGACGAACATCATCGGCCCCGCTGCGATCAGATGGTGCAGGGTGTTTGGCGGGATCAGCGCCGTCATCCGGGTCTCGGTCGAGCGTTCCGGTGTTAGTGGCCACCTGATCTCGAACGGTTCGGCCAGCGCGATGGCGAGCGTGGCGACGGCATTGCGGTGCGGTGAGAGGGCGAGGCCCGGCCCGATATAAATCGCCCGTGCACCGGCCAGGATGATCCGGGGTCGATTAATGATCGGGTTGGGCGGTTGTGTTGGAATCACCGACCACAACCTGCCGAGGATTGGCACCGATGCAAAGTAGGCAGCACGCGGAATGGCCCGCTATCGCCGCAACACCTGCCAGGTGACGAGGGCGAGCAGTGGCAGGCCAGCGATATCGGTCACCGCAATTGTGCGCAGCGCGCCTGCCGGCGACCCGGCATTGGCATAGACGACCAGGAAGCCGATCATGCTAATCCCCACCATGACTACCCCGGCCCGCCGCGAATTCTCGTCAAACGCGGCCAGCACTGCGATTGCGAACACGCCAAGAAACAGCGCACCACGATGGGTGAGAAGAACGCCGACGCTCCCCGATGACGGCACGCCGTAGAGCCGCTGGATCATCGACGGCATGAACAAGACGAGCGATGGTGTCGCATGGATTGCAGCCAGCCCAAGCCATGCGAATTTGGTGAGCAATTCCATTTGTTCTTTCCCGGTAGCATTCGCCAACCGCGCAACTCGGGCGAACCGCGAATTTGAACGGGTCGGTCATAAAGGCTAGCGCGGCATTGGGGCCGAAGCTTTCATAAACCGATCAATTCCGACCTGATCGTCGCCCCAAATGAAAACCGCCGCCCGGATCGCTCCGGACGGCGGCTCATGTACGTCAATGCCGATCGCGGTTGCTTATTCCTCGATCAGATAGTCCCCGGCGTCCGCATCGGTGCCGTGGCCGCTGGTCACGACCTTGCCCAGCGCATCGTCACCCGTGCCACTGGCATCGCGCGCCGAGCGGTGAAGCTCTGCTGCATGCTCTTCGGCGGCCGAGTTCGGAGCGGTGATTGCGACTTCGTCCATCCGGCGCTGTGCCACGCGCATCGCGGCATCGCGCGAATTGGCGGTCACGCGCAGGCGGTTAAGGCCAGCACCCGTGCCTGCCGGGATCAACCGGCCGACGATTACGTTTTCCTTCAGGCCGATCAGCGTGTCCTGCTTGCCCTGAACCGCTGCCTCGGTGAGGACGCGGGTGGTTTCCTGGAACGACGCCGCCGAGATGAAGCTGCGGGTTTGCAGCGACGCCTTGGTGATGCCGAGCAGAACGGGCTTGCCGACGGCAGGCATCTGCTTCTTGTCGAGCTTCGAGTTGATGTCGTCCATCTCCTCGCGATCGACCTGCTCGCCCGCCAGCAGCGTGGTGTCGCCGCCATCAGTGATCTCAACCTTTTGCAGCATCTGGCGAACGATCACCTCGATGTGCTTGTCGT
>CAZYOU010000108.1:0-8934 GCA_964649315.1 uncultured Stakelama sp.
CGACGCGATGGGATTTGGAGAGGGAGAAAAACGGATAGGCCATGAGATCCTGCGCATCTCGAACGGCGAACTCACCCGGCAGCGCCCGGAACAGGTCGAGTTGTCCGCGCTCTGAGGAAGAATGTTGCCGCGTCGCCATTGGTGACCCGCCCGCGATCAGCGTGCGAAGCGGCCGGACTGCGCCGCTACCGCAAGGGGCTGGCGTTTGGCGGGCAAGACCATGCCACGCGGATCGGAGGTGGAGGTGACCGCGCCGCGCTCGGCCCAGGCTTGCAGGTCATCGACGGCGTAAACGACGCGGCCACCGAGTTTCTTGTAAGCTGGCCCCGTCCCGTAGGTGCGGTGCTTTTCGAGCGTGCGAGCCGATAGGCTGAGGAAATCGGCGGCTTCCTTGGTGCGCAGAAAGCGCGGCGGCAAAACGGCGAGATCGGGGCGCATGGGTCGGCCTTTCGTGGGTTGCTTGCGGCTGCCGATGATTGGCGGCGGGCAATGGCCACGATGGCGAAGGACAAGATGCGAGTTGCAGGGCGAAGTTGGGGGGTATCAAAATCGCCCACCAGCGGGGTGATGCGGAATGATCAGGGGCGTCGGTGATGTCCGAGCAAACCGCGGTAGCCGCCCGCAATCATGGCGCGGGCGTCGCGCAGCATTGATTTGATTGCATGACGGGCGCTGGAAGCCTGCCACTCGTCGCGAGCCAAATGGCCTGTACGGAAAAGGGTCTGCGCGATGTCCTGCTGGGTGGCGCCATCGCGAACGCCGTCGAAAGCGCGCAGCATGCGTCGCATGCGCACCCGTTGCTGCTGAGTTATGCGGGTGTCCGGCGGCACGGTGCGGCCGTGAATGGCGGCGAGCAGGCGATAAACAGCGTCGAGCCTGCTGAACCCCTCGCGGTCGAGCGGCACTACGGCGGCAATGGGCGCAGCGCCGATGGCGAGAATTTGCATCTGCGCGCCATCGCGGAGCGCAACCATGGCATGGGCGCCCTGTCCATCGATCTTCTCGCTCGTGCGTTCGAGCCTATCGGGCTGATCGCCGGAATGAACGAGGACGGCCGGCGCGGAGGTCAGGACGACGACGCTGGTGTCATCCTGAGGCAGCCAGAAGACGGGTTCGATCTGGGGTTCGATCTCTGGATTTGCCGGGAAATCGCAACCTCCAGCGCTGACGGATTTCCGCCGTGAGCGCGGCCTGGTCCGCGCCGGGCGCGGCATAGGCCTCGAAATCCTGATCATAGGCTTCGTTGCGGCGCAGCCATTCCCATGCGAGCCCGGACGCTGTCAGCTTCTCGACATGATCATAGCGCGCCGACGAGCGCCAAACGGACGCATCTGGCAACATTGCGATCCTCCCCATATCAATCGATTGCGGGAGAAGCAGGATTCCCGGATGGGTTGATCGATGGAAGCCGGAATCTCGGCAACGGGTGATGCCGCCGTGGCATCACGGCGTTACCCGGATTTGCCTCCGCTGAGCAATTGGCGGTAGCCCTGCTCGGTCATCCACCGGGCGCGCGCCAGATGCGCGTCATGAATTTTGCGGCAACGCGCTGGGTCATGTTCCGGGTCGAGGTCAAACAGGATTTGCACGGCTTCGCGCCAGTCGGCGTGATCGCGTTCAGCATCCAGGAGCCGCAGATAGAGGGTCATATGCTCACGATCATAGGGCGTGAGCGTCGGGCCTTGCGGCGGTTCCTCCATAAATGTCGGTGTAGAATGCCTCATCACTGATGACCTTATTCCTCTTCGCCAATCCTGTTAACCAATTCCGGTTTTGTCATTGATCCATGACATACCGGCCTGGAAGCACGGGAAGAGAAGCGGCGGTGATCGCAGCTGCTAAAGCTTGCCTTGCCGATCGTTCGGCTCGTGAAGTCGCAGAACACCTTCGCCCTTTTCCGTGGACAAGAGGACGATACCGGCTGCTTCCAAGGCTCTGCGTATCTGATCGCGCGTGGTCTCGTACACATCGAGTCGGCTCTCGGACTCAAGGCGCTTGAGCGCGGTCAGCGATACTCTGGCCCTGTCAGCGAGCGTCTCCTGTGTCCATCCCAGCAACGCGCGTGCGGCCCGCGATTGTCGAGCGGTGATCATGCATGATCACCTCCCACCGGCACAAACGCGCACGCCAGAACTACGACTATATTAGTCGTCCTTGGACGCAATGCCACTGAAAATCTATCCGGCGTCTCCCTTTGGGACCGTGATCGGGTGGCGCTGCGGGTCGAACTGATTCGGTCGCCGGACGATGAAGGCCCCGGCCGTTGTGGCCGGGGCCTTGCTCCGGGGCCTCAGTCCCCCCGGCGTCCGTTGGGGCGGGACCAGATGAGCGAGAAGCCCTCGCCATCCTCGTCGTCGAAGAGGTTAGCGTAGATGGGGGCGTTGAAACTCGGATCGTCGAGCTTGAGGCCCAGATAGTCGCGGCCCTCATTGGAGCGCTTGGACCAGGCGGCGCCGATCTCGGCGCGGCCAACCAACACGCGGTGGCTGGGGGCGTTTTCGCCGGTGGAGCGCAGGTCGGGGACGATGCGCACGCCCTTGGCCAGGACGCTGAGGGTGACGATGTCGCCGGTGAACTCGTTCGAGCCGGTCTTCTTGAAGGTGCCGATGGTCGCCATGACTAAATCTCCGTTTTTCGTGTTCGAGCCCGCACCATGCGGCCTCGATGGCGATCGACGGGCCGGAGGCGACCGACGGCGCATCGCTTGCGACCGAAGCAAAGCGGAGGACGGCGCAGGCGCGGCTTTCTTGCCTCGCGAGGAATGGGTGAAACCCAGGGGAAGAAAGTCGTGACGCGCCGTTGCGGCATAGGCGGTCGAGGCTTCAGCCGTCCTTCGGTCAGATCAGCCCATTGAAGAGGCCGTTTGGAGCGCTCGCTCACAGATAGGGAACGGAGACAATGGCGGCCCTCCTAAACCAAAAAAGACGTGTGCCGATGAACCGCCGACTTGGTTGTCCCTCCCTCCCGGCTGGCCTGCGTATGCTTCGCCACCGCATTCTTCACCACCGGAACGCCCTCTACCGTGTGCTGCCCGGCCCAGTGACAGGTCATTCAGCCGCAGTGTCAGACGCTCTGCCGGGGACGCCGATCGGGATTCTGCTCGATCCGCCTTCATCGCCCCTTCGACATCCCGTTGACGATGAGACTGACGCAGACATCGCCCTGTCTCCACCCGCCGACGGAGATCACGAACGTCAGGCCCGAGCAAGCCTCTGGCCCGGAGGGACGGCGGCCGCCATCGCCGCCACGCGCATGAAGGCCGTGGCGCCGACCGCAACAGCGCCGATGATCGAGAACACGATCTGCCAGGGTTCGGAGGGCATGGTGTGTTTCACGATGCCATGAGTGGCGTGATAGCCGGCAAGTGCAGCGGGCGCGACGAAGGCGAGCGTGATCAGCATCCGCGCCCATAGCGGTTGCACGACGATCAGAAGGAATTGCCCGATGCCGAGGGTGAGCGCCGCGCAGACGAGTCCGACGATGATGGCTCCGAGCCAGCCTGCGCCAGTGTGATAGGCCCATAGGCCCGCACTGACGCCGGCAAAGAACGGTAGCGCGAAGACGGCGAGCGTGAAGAGCAGCCAGCAGAAGAAGCCGATGACTGCGAATGACAGAAGAATGCCGAGGATGATCATGGTGGTTCCTTCCGAGAGAATGCTCTGACGGTCGCGCCACCACCACCACCACGGCGCGGCTACGAGCATAGCAAAAGATGAAGTGCGACGGGAGTGGAAACCGGCAAGGTTTCCAGCCCGTGCGCGATGATCTTCGCCCTGTCACGAGGCGAAGGGATCGATTTCGACGACAACCGCAGACGGCTCGCCGTCGTATTCGTTGGCGGGAGAAACCGACAACGTGCCGTCGCCGGCGCGGAAAATGACGATGACGGCCATCAGCGTGGTGGCGAGGCTGAAAGCGAAGGCGTGAGCGTCGTTGAGGGACATCGATCCGGCTCCTGTTTCGAGCGGAGGATCATCCCCCGCTGACAGGCGCCCGATGTGTTCGGCCGAGGGCCGCAATCACCGTGAAGGCGAAGCCGCAGCGGCGGCACGCGCATGCGTAGTCCGACCCTTTACGGGTTGATGGCGTCAGGCCCTGGGCTGGACCAAGGATCAGCGTCTTGAAGTGGGGGTGGTCGTCCGGTCAGGAGCCGACATGCTCGATTGTCACGACGGTCATTTCCGTCAGCCTATCCGATCCAACCCGAGGCAGTTCGTCAGCGCCCGGCTTTCCAGGGATCGATCACTTCGACGCCCGCAGCATCGAATGCGCTGGTGTCGCGCGTGGCGACGACGAACCCCTTGGAGGCCGCGATCGCCGCGATGTAGCCGTCGGGTGTCGGAAAACCCTTGCCTGCGGCGCGGGCTTTGACGGCGAGGTCGGCGTAGTGTCGCGCGGCATCTATGTCGAACGGCAGGACGCGATCGGCGAACAACTCCATCACGCCGTCCAGCGCGCCGGCGAGCTTGTCTTTGCGCTTGCCCTTGGGAAGCGCGCCAATGCCGAACATCAACTCGGCGATGGTGACACTCGATAGGTAGAGCGTTTCCGCCGCTTGCTCGTCGAGCCACCCTCGCACGGCATCGTCGGGGACGGGTTTCATCGCCTCCGACACGACATTGGTGTCGAGGAGGATCATTCGAAGCTCATCGGCTTGGCCGGGGCCTGGTCGCGAGCCTGTTCGAGGGCTGCGACGTCCTCATTGGTCAGGCCGAGCTTGCGGCTGCGCTCCGCGAGCGCGCTGCCGAGCCGGAGGCGCGTGTCGGGGCGGACAGCCGTTTCGAGGATGTCGCGCATTTCGGCCTCGGCGCTGCGGCCGTGCTGGGCCGCCCGCACCTTGAGGGCGCGGTGCGTCGCGTCAGGCAGGTTTCGGATCGTCACTGCGGGCATGATAGCGCCTCCATCAAATCTGATAGCGATGATGGCATAATACGGCAAATGCCATCATTTTTCAAGAGGGCAGTTCGGCGGCGCTTACGCGCCGCCTTTATCGAACCGATAGACCGGGATGCCCATCTTGCGGGCCTTGTCGCCGAGATTGTCCTGAATGCCGGTGCCGGGGAAGATGATGACGCCGATCGGCATGACGGCCAGCATCTGGTCGTTGCGTTTGAAGGGCGCGGCCTTGGCGTGTTTTGTCCAATCCGGCTTGAAGGCGATCTGCGGCACCTTGCGGGTATCGGCCCAACGCGCTGCGATCTTCTCGGCGCCTTTGGGCGAACCGCCGTGCATCAGCACCATGTCGCGGTGCTTGGCGTGGATCTGATCGAGCTTGGCCCAGATGAGCTTGTGGTCGGTGCTGTCGCCGCCGGAAAAGGCGATCTTTGGTCCTGCCGGCAGCATGATTTCGGTCTCAGCGCGGCGCTTGGCGGCGATGAAGTCGCGGCTGTCGATCATCGCGGCGGTCATATTGCGGTGGTTGACCTTCGAGCCGCTGCGCGGTTTCCAGCTCGATCCGGTCTGGCGCTCGAAGTGATCGACGGCCTGGTCGCGCATCAGCTCGAAGGCGTCGCGGCGTTCGATCAGGGTCTGGCCTTCGGCGAGGAGGCGCTCCAGTTCGACGGATTTGACCTCGCTGCCATCCTGTTCGCGCTGAAGGCGGCGCTGCCCCTGCTCATTGTCGTCTAGTTCGCGTTCGATCCGCTCAGTGGCGCGATGAAAGAGGTTGACGGTCGACCAGAGGAGATCGTCGAGGTCGGGTTCGAGGCGCGTGTCCTCCATCGTCGAGACCAGGGCGTCAAAGATGTCGGCGATGGCGCCGGCGACGCGGTCGCCCTCGGGGAGTGGCCGGGGATCGGGTTCGTCCTCGAAGGGACGATAGCCGTAGAGCTGAAGCTCCTGCAAAACGTGATCGGTCGGGGAAGAATCGTGGTGAGGCTCAAAGTCGTCATGCCCGCTCATGGGATGCTCCGTCGTTTGGACCGCGACCATCGCGGCCTTCTGGCGATGAAAGCCCACGGGCGGCGTGGCCCTGCACCCGGAGCAAGGCGCAGGGCCGAAGCGCAGCGGAGGATGGCGAAGACCGGCTATTTTGCTTCGCGATGGAAAGCGGCCCAGAGGGACGCGCCAGAAAATAGCCGGACGCAGCCATTGCCGGGACGGGTCGTTCGTGGGCCGATCGCCCTCTCGAAGGCCGTGGTGCGGTCCTTTTTCGACGGATGAACGCATCTGGGCATGATGATGAGCGGTGCTCACCGCCTTTCCCGTTGTCGGCTATGTCGCCCGAGCCATGAAGCGGGCGACGTCCTGCGGAGCGAGCTGGACCCGGACAATCGCCCGGAGCGCGTCGATGCCGAGCTGCCGGAGATCCTCGTTGAAGTCCCCGAACGTCGGCGAGAGCGCTATCGCCTCGATCCCGGCCGCATTCGCCCGTTCGATCAGGCTGTCCCGCGCGCCGTCACCGGCCGGATCGTTGTCGCGGACGATGTAGAGCCGCCGCAGCGCGTCTGGGAACAGGATGGCGGCGAGATGTGGCGCCGACAATGCGGCTGCCGTCGCCATGCCCGGAATGATCTCACGCACCGACAGGACGCTTTCGATGCCTTCGCCTGCCGCCATCACGTCGCCAGGGGTGCCGAAGCGGACCGCGTGCCCGAGCAGGTCGCCCATCGCCTTGCGCTGTATGTCGATCGGCGCCTTGTCGGAGCCGTCTGGCGCGAGCCAGGTGCGGTGTGCGCCGGTGATCTTGCTATTCAGATCGGTGACGGCGGCAATCAACGCCGGCCATTTCTCGGTCGGGCTGTGCTCATCAGGCCGATAATAGCAGCGGGGATGAAAGCGGAGATTTCCGGTTCCGTGCAAAGACATGATGCCGCGTCTGCGCAAATACGTTTCCGCGATCGTGCCACCGATCGGCTGCGACATGGCGAACAGCCGCCGCGCCGCTTCTGAAGAGCCGAGTTGCGCCGGTGTGCTGGCGTGCTTCTTTGGCGGCGGCTCAGGTTCGGGATGCGGCAAGCTGAGAAAGCGCCGAGCTTCTTCGGCCACATCTTTGAAGTCGACGAGGCCGAGAGATTCGCGGATTACGTCGAGCAGATCGCCATGCTCACCCGTCGCGGCGTCGGTGAACTTGCCGGCCTGGCCTTTGGGCGTATCCCTCAGCCGCACGAACATCGAGCGGCCGGGCGTGTTGCGCACGTCGCCGACCTGCCAGTAATTGCCCTGGCGACGGCCGGCGTCGAGATAATGACGGCACACCGCCTCGGCCTGTCGGCCGAGACGCTGCGCCAGATCGGAAGCGTCGAGACGCGCCATCATGCCGCCTCCCGATCCGAGATGCGCGTCAACGCATAGGTGTCGAGCAGCTTGCCGAGGACGGTGGGACCGGCGGCGTCGATGGGGACGAAGAAGCGCAATTTCCACGAGATGATCTCGGTAAAGAGGCCATAGGCGCGCAGCCGCTCGCGCATTGCTTCGGTGAAACCGGAGAGTTCGATGCGGTTGGCGCCCATGACGCGGACGCGGCGAAGCTGGAGACCCTCGGTGAGATCGAGAATGGTCCGCCCGTCGATCAGCGCGGCATAGGCGTCTTCGGCAGACAGCTTCGCCGTGCCGGTGGTCGATGCTGCATTCGCCGCCCATGCCGGCGACACACGCCGCCCGATGATGCGCTCGCCGTCATCGGTCTGGAGCCGATAGACCCGCGTCGACTCGTTCGGCAGGCGCTTCCAGACCGGCAGGAGCAAGCCAGCGACGATATGCAGCGTGCTTTCCGTAAAGGCCGGCACGTCATCCAGTTCACTGCTCCAGGCCAGTGCGAAGGTCTGGCGGTCGGCGTCCTCCCAATGGCTGTCCGCCATCATCTGGAACGAGGCGTGATGGTGCTCCATCGGCCGGATCAACCGTACTCGGCGTTCGATCTCGCCATCGTCGAGCATCAGCGAGGGTGCTGCAACCTGCACGGCGGCGCGGCCCGATTTGGCGTTCACCAGCAGCTTGCCCTGACCATCGGCGAGCCAGGCCAGCGCATCGTCGAGCATCATCGGGCGGTTGCGGCGCTGCTCGGCGACGGTCAGCAGCCGCGTCTCTGCGCCGGTCGCCGAATGTGTGTAGATCGTCTTGCGCTCGGTGACTTTGAGGCTCTCCGCCGTCAGCGTTTCCAGCCCGACGTCATAGACGCCGCTGGCGATGGCGCCCTGCACCTTGGCGTCGAGCAACTGCTCGAAGGCGGTGAACAGGATGCCCTGAAGTTCGATGGTCAGCGCCAGCAAGCGGTTGAGGAAGGTTGTGATCGGCGGCAACTCGTCCTTGATGCCGTTCGTGTCCATCAGCTTGAGGCCGGTAGCGCTCTCGAAGCGGGTGAGCGAGCAGCCGTCGATCTTGCCACGCACGATCAGCAGATAGAGCTGCCGCAAGGCGGCGCGAGCATAGGGGCTTTCGAGATTGTCCTCGGGCCGGAATAGTCCTTGCCCGCCGGTCTGGCGTTGCCCTCGCGTGATGGCGCCGAGCGTGTCGAGCCGCCGGGCGATGGTCGAGAGGAAGCGTTTCTCGGCCTTCACATCGGTGGCGATCGGTCGGAATAGCGGCGGCTGCGCCTGATTGGTGCGGTTGGTCCGGCCAAGGCCTTGAATGGCGGCATCGGCTTTCCAGCCCGGTTCGAGCAGGTAGTGGATACGCAGGCGCTGGTTCTTCACCGACAGGTCCGCATGATAGCTGCGGCCGGTGCCACCGGCGTCGGAGAAGACGAGGATGCGCTTTGCGTCATCCATGAAGGCGGCGGTCTCGGCGAGGTTTGCGGAGGGTGCGCGGTTCTCGACAGCTAGGCGGTCGCCGCTGCCTCCCGCGCCGAGTTTGCGCACGATACGACGCGATCGGCCCGTGACCTCGGCCACCATATCCGTGCCGAAGCGCTGCACGATCTGGTCGAGCGCGCCCGGGACGGGCGGCAAGGACGCGAGCCGTTCGATCAGTTCATCACGGCGGGCGACAGCGTCG
>CAZYOU010000109.1:0-5109 GCA_964649315.1 uncultured Stakelama sp.
CCGCCCGCTTCCGCGCGAGCCCGGCATCGTCCACGCCGGTGCCCCGCCCGACGAGCGGGCCGACGGCCAGGCCCAGCGCCTTGGCCGCGACCAGCGCGGCGGCGGAGGGGCGCTGCAGCGTTTCGATCACCTTGGCCATGGTGAAGGTCTTGCCGCTGCCCGTCACGCCGAGCAGCACCTGATCACGCTCGCCCGCCATCGCCGCTTCGGTCAGTTCCTTGATCGCGGTCGGCTGGTCACCGGCGGGCTCATAATCGGATTGCAGCACGAACCGCCGCCCGCCCTCCAGCTTGGGCGGGCGTTCGGGCCGGTGCGGTACGAAGCTGATGCCGGTTTCGGGCTCGTCGAGGCTGGTGCGAATCTGGATGGCCATAGCAGAACATATGGGGCACGCGCGCGTCACGCGCAATCGATCTGGGTGCTGCAATGCTAATCCACATTGACCGGCAACGCGCCAGAACATAGAAAGAACACGAGGGCGTGCGCGATTCGTGCCGCCCCGCCAAGAGGGAGAATTGGCATGATCGGCTATGCGACATTGGGCACGAACAATATCGACGCGGCACGGGGCTTTTACGACGGACTGCTGGGCAGCATTGGCGCTGGGCGCATCATGGAATTCGGCGCGGAGCTGGGCGGTTTCACGATGTGGGGCACCAGCTGGGACAAGCCGGGGCTGGCCGTCACCGCACCCTATGACAAGAATGCCGCGACTCCGGGCAACGGGAACATGATTGCGCTGACGGTCGACGAACGCGCCAAGGTCGATGCACTGCACGCCAAGGCGCTGGAACTCGGCGGCACCTGCGAAGGCCCACCCGGACTGCGCGGCGATGAAGGCCCGCAGGCATTTTACGGCGCGTATTTCCGCGATCTCGACGGCAACAAGCTGTGCGCGTTCCGGATGGGGCCTGCCTGATCGGGTAGGGACAACGCGTAACGGCGGTGCATCCGGAGCGCCCGGTTTCGCGTAACTGCGGCCGAGCCACGGGAGCGCCGACATGACCCTGAACCGCCGAACCTTTATGAGCATGACGTCGTTCGCCGTTGCTGCTGCCGCATCGGGCGCAGCAGCGGCGGCGACCCGCCGCTACGAAATCAATCTGAGCGAGGCCGAATGGAAAAAACGCCTCACCCCGGCGCAGTTCAACACGCTGCGCAAGGAAGCGACCGACACCCCCTATAAAAGCCCTTATCTGAGTGAGAAGCGCGCCGGCACTTTCGCCTGCGCCGGGTGCGGTCTGCCGCTTTTTTCATCCAAAACGAAATATGACAGCATGACGGGGTGGCCGAGCTTCTTTCAGCACCTGCCCAAAGCGATCCATACCGAAACCGATACGCTGCTGGGCTTCGAACGGATCGAGGTGGAATGCCGCCGCTGCGGCGGGCATCTGGGCCATGTGTTCGACGACGGCCCGGCCCCGACCGGCAAGCGTTATTGCATCAACGGCACCGCGCTGAAGTTCATTCCCGGCAAGGCGTGAAGGGCACAAACATCTGGGTGTTAATTGAAACGACGATGTTCCCCCGCGCACGCGGGGGTCCAGCGTCGGCCAAGCACAGTTCGTGAGACCCTGGACTCCCGCTTTCGCGGGAGAACAATAACGGCCACGCTACCGAACGGATCGATAGGCGATCAGCCACATGACGATACCGATGACTGCTGCAATCGCCGCCAGCACCACGCTGGTGGCGACGGCGCTGGCCCAGCGGAACAACAATGTCTGGATGTCGCTGGGCGGGGCATCGAACATCCCGAATCCATAGGTTTGGCCGAACACGAACACGATGAAACCGGTTCCCGCGCCGACCAGCGCCGCATGGCCGACCCGGCGTCGCCCCGTCAGATGCATGAAAATCCAGACCGGCGTAGCTACCGCGGTGATCGCCAACGCGCAGACCAGCGAACCAAGCACAAAGGCAGCGACCAGACCGATTGGTCCGGTGCTCGCGCCCATTGCGGTGAGCCCGGCACAGATCGCGCCGCCGATCAGCCCGCCGGCGGTGATCGCCAGCCCGGCTCGGTCGAGCGTCGTTTCGTGCCGTGCATCCGTCGATGCCATGCCGCTTACCTGCACCCCGTTGTCACTCCTGCTCGTCCCCCCGCGCGATCCCCTGGCGGCACACCGCCCCGACTCGTCGACGTGCCCAGATTAGCGCATTGCCCGCACCTGCGGGGTATCAAGACACGCCAGTAGTGCCTTGCGCGTCATCACCGGCGTCCCAGCAGGGGACGTGTGGGACGCTATCCGGCTCGGTCGGCCGATCGGAACGGTATCGAACTGGCCGCCCTGCCCGGTGCAGGCCATCGCCGCGGCAAGCAGGCGGGGCGGCGTGAAATAGCCTTCGTTGCTCAGCCGGAAGGTGCCCCAGTGCATCCCGATTGATCGCGATGCACCCAGTCGGCGCGCCACCTCCACCGCATCGACCGGGCCGATATGGCTCCAGTCGCCCATCTGCCCCGGCGAAAACCGAAACGCACCGATCGGGATCAGCGCAAGGCGTACCGGACCATAGCGGGCCGCCTCATCCGCCCAGCGCAAGTCGCCCGCGCCAGTATCGCCAGCAAAGAACAGATTGCCGCCGGGCAGCCGAACCACGAAACTCGACCATAAAGCGCGGTTGCGGTCGCTGATCCAGCGCGTGCTCCAATGATGGTTGCGGTTCACGATCACCTCGATGCCGGGTCGCACCGTCAGCCGACCACCCCAGTCGAGCGTGCGCGCGGGCACCCCGGCCTGGCCGATCACCGCGTCATTACCCAGCGACGAGACGATCAGGGGCTTGTCCCGATCCCATAATCGCTTGAGCGTCGCCAGATCCATGTGGTCGTAATGATTATGGCTGACGAGAACGACGTCGATTTTGGGCAATCGATCGAATGCGATTCCCGGCGGTACCACGCGCGCAGGTCCGACGCCCATCGGCCCGGCACGGGTTGACCAGATCGGATCGGTCAGGATGTTGAGCCCCTGCGTCTGCACCAGCACCGTCGCGTGCCCCACCCAGGTCGCGATCATCGCATCCCCGTCGACGCGCGCCGGAATCGGGTGCGGGGTGACGCGGACACGGTCAGGCCAGTCGGGCGTCGTGTCGGCATCGGCGCCAGTCAGCCACCGCCGCAGATAACTGCCGCGCGACCGCCGCGGGACGACGCGAATCTCGTCGTTGGGATCGGTATTCTTGAAGCGCTCACCGTCAAAATGGCTCGTCACCGGCCCGCGATAATAGATCGCGTCCAAGAAATGCGGCACGATCGTCAGCGCCAAGCAAAGGCCGATCACGGCGAACAGCAACAGCTTTCCGGCCAGGCGCAACAGGCGAAAAATCATGCCGTTCCCTGTCATAGCCGCGGCGGGGTCGCAAGCCGCACGCACCAAAATACCGTAGGTTGGCAAATGCTTCGAAAGCGCCATGATCGGAACGAGGCGGCGAACGCACAATAGACCAACATTCTGTTGGTGCTGAGCGAAGTCGAAGCACATCACGAATCGCTTGGCCTTCGACTTCGCTCAGGCCGAACGGAAGTCGTTCACATCAACAAGAGTCCGTTATAGCTTCGCCCGATGATGTTCCTCACCCCGATGCTGTCCGCGCTGCTGTCTGCCGGTACCGTCGCGATCCCGCTCGAGGTCGCGCGTGCCCGCGTAGCGTTTGAAGGCGACCGGATCCTTGCCATGCGCGCCGACGGGCTCGCCGATCGCGCGGCGCGGCGGCGGGTGCAGGTCGATGATCCGGTGCGGATCGCCTCAATCTCCAAGCTCGCCGTGGCGATGGGGGTGATGCGGCTGGTCGAGGCGGGGAAGCTTGATCTCGACCGAGACGTATCCGCCTATCTCGGCTGGCCGCTGCGCAACCCCGGTTTTGCCGACACGCCGGTAACGCTGCGACAATTGCTGTCGCACACCGCTGGCGTCCGCGACGGCGCGGGCTATGTGCTCACGCTCGACGGTGATCTGCCTGCGCATCTGGCAAAACCGGGAGCCTGGGATACCGCCCACGCGCCCGGCGGCTATTTCAGTTATTCAAACCTCAACTTCGGCATCATCGCCGCCGTGATGGAAGGAGCGACCGGCGAGCGGTTCGACACGCTGATGACGCGACTGGTGTTCACCCCGCTCAAGCTCGACGCCTGTTTCAGCTGGACGCAGTGCAGCGACCGGGCGGTGCGCCGCGCGGTCGTCCTCTACCGATCGACCGGGATGGTCGCGGTCGATGATCTGCACGGCAAGCGGCCCGCCTGCCCCGGCGGTGCGGCAAAGGACGGCAACTGCGATCTCTCGCGCTACACCCTCGCCCGCAACGGCGCCTTTTTCGGCCCGCAGGGGAGCATGCGGATTGCGATGACCGATCTCGCACGGCTCGGCATGGTGCTGTCAGGTGGCAAGCCCGGGTTCCTGTCGCCACAGAGCCTGAAAATCATGACCACGCCGCAATGGCGCTATGACGGCCGCAATGGCGATATCGAGGGCGGCATTTTCTGCGGCTATGGGCTGGGCGTCATGATCCTGGCGTTACCCGGCAGCCCGGGGGCGTGCCGCGATGACCTGTTCGGTGACGGTCGCACGCGGATCGGCCATGCGGGCGAAGCGTATGGCCTGCGATCAGGCCTGTGGATCGACCCGGCAACGCGGCGCGGTGTCGCGTTCTTCACGAGCGCGGTGGCGGACGATGCGCCCGTCGGACCGCGCTCCGCCTTCAATGCGGTGGAAGAGGTGATGGTTGCGGGCGACCGCTAAGATCCAAGAACCAAAGTCCGCTTCATAATATTGCCGTCACCCTGAACTCGTTTCAGGGTCCACCCCGCGCCACTTCCGGTCGTCCGTGGGGCACGGTGGATGCTGAACCAAGTTCAGCATGACGGGATTTTTCAGAACAATGGTCGGTTCAAGAAGGCGGGCTTTCAGACCATCACGCCCCTTCGAGCAGCTTTTCCTTCGCGATCCGCTCCTTCCACACCAATGGTGCCAGCGTGTGGACATTGGCACCCGACGAATCGACCGCGACGGTCACCGGGAAATCCTCCACCTCGAACTCGTAGATCGCCTCCATTCCCAGATCGGCAAAGCCGACCACCTGCGACCCTTTGATCGCGCGCGCGACGAGATA
>CAZYOU010000109.1:5119-8832 GCA_964649315.1 uncultured Stakelama sp.
AGGCGCTCTTGCCTTCCGCAATCGCCGCTGTCGCATCGGGCCCGCGCTCGGCCTTGCCGACCATCGCGAGCAGGCCCTGATCGAGCATCATCCGCGTGAACTTGTCCATCCGGGTCGCGGTCGTCGGCCCCGCCGGACCGACAATCTCGTCGCCGACCGGATCAACCGGGCCGACATAATAGATCACCCGGTCCTTGAAGCTCACAGGCAATTCCTCGCCCTTGTCGAGCATGTCCTTGATCCGCTTGTGCGCAGCGTCGCGCCCGGTCAGCATCTTGCCGTTGAGCAGCAGTCGATCACCCTGCTTCCAGCCCTGCACGTCGGCGGGCGTCAGCGTATCGAGATTGACGCGGATCGCGGCCTTGTCGGGCGTCCAGTTCACATCGGGCCACTCGCTCAGCTTGGGCGGCTCGAGATAGGCCGGGCCCGATCCGTCGAGCGTCACATGCGCGTGGCGGGTAGCGGCGCAATTGGGGATCATCGCGACGGGCTTCGATGCGGCGTGCGTCGGCCAGTCGACAATCTTGACGTCGAGGATCGTCGAAAGCCCGCCCAGCCCCTGCGCGCCGATACCGAGTGCGTTGACCTTGTCGTAAATCTCGATCCGCAAGCGTTCGATGTCGTTGCTGGCCCCGCGCGCCTTCAGCTGCGCCATGTCGATTGGCCCCATCAGCGATTCCTTGGCGAGAAGCATCGCCTTTTCCGCGGTGCCGCCAATGCCGATGCCAAGCATCCCCGGCGGGCACCAGCCTGCGCCCATTTGCGGCAGCATTTCCAACACCCAATCGACGATCGAATCGCTTGGGTTCATCATCTTGAACTTGCTCTTGTTTTCGCTCCCGCCACCCTTGGCCGCGACGTCGATCGATACCTTTGCCCCCGGCACCATTTCGACGTGCAGCACGCTCGGTGTATTGTCGCGCGTGTTGCGGCGGGTGAAGGCCGGATCGGCGAGGATCGACGCGCGCAGCTTGTTCTCGGGGTTCAGATAGGCACGGCGAACGCCTTCATCGATCACCTCCTGCAGCGACCGCGCGCTCTCCAATCGACAGTCCTGCCCCCATTTCACGAAGACGGTGACGATGCCGGTATCCTGGCAGATCGGCCGATGCCCCTCGGCGCACATTCGGGAATTGGTGAGGATCTGGGCGATCGCGTCCTTCGCCGCCGGGCCTTGCTCCGCCTCATAAGCCGCGCCGAGCGCGCGGATATAATCCATCGGGTGGTAATAGCTGATGAATTGCAGCGTATCCGCCACGGTTTCGATCAGATCGGCTTCGCGGATAATCACGGTCATGGGCGGCCCCTGGCAGCATCGGTTTCGGCGCCCTCATATCGGCACGGACAAGCGTGGCCAAGCGAGCAGAATATTGGACTGATTATCATCAATCCGGGCGGCTTGATAACCGAAGTTAAACGCTCGCTGCGTTACGCGGTCGTTATGAATGACCGTCAGCAGAAAAAGAGACCCCCGAAAGGCCCACAACGCGGACTCTGGCAAGCTCTGGCGCTCCACAGCAACGTCTCCGAAAGCGAGGCGATCAATTTCGCGCCGATCATCGCGCAACTTAGCCTCGCCTGGACAGTCGCCTTCATCGTCCAGTGCGTCGCGGCCGGAACGGTTGCCGTGTCGTCAATCCTTGCCGAACGCGTTGATCTGGTCGCCCGGGTCGCGTTGCAGGGTGGCACCGTGGTGGGGCTTGGCCTGTTCGCGCTCATCATGCTGAAATGCCCGCCGATGCGACACTGGCAGCCGCACCGGCACGTTAGGCTCGCGGTGATCTATGCCGGTGCGCTCGGCATTCTGCTGACCGGGTTATTGTGGGAATCGAATGCGCTGACGTCCGATCGGATGCAGCTCGCCTGCTTCGTCGCGGTGCTGGGCGCGATGGGGGTAACGGCGATGGCGCTGCACCCTGTCCGCGCCGCGCTGGTGAGCTATGCGGCCGCGACGGTGATCATGATCGCGGTCCAGTCCGGTCCCGGCATCGGCACCTATATCGCCTGTGGCTGCCTCGTCTGTCTCGGCATGGCGACGCGGCGATTGGCGCTGATGGACAGCGAGCAGGCCGTCCACCGCATCCGCGACCAGGCCGAAGGCATGCTGGCCGCACGGCTGGTGCATGAATTCGAATCGCAAGGGACGGGCTGGTTCTGGCAAACCGATCGCGAAGGGATCATCACCTATCTGTCGCCCAAAGTCGCCGCTGCAGTTTCCGCGCCCGATGAACCGGCGATCGGCCAGCCGCTCAACGTCGTTTTCAAGATCGACAATGTCAGCCCCGGCACCGAACGCACGCTTGGCTTTCACCTGTCATCGCGCACCGGCTTTTCGGACTATCCCGTGCGGCCGCTCGCCTTTGGCACCAGTGACAACTGGTGGTCGATGTCGGGCCGCCCGGTGATTGACGACAAGGGCAAGTTTCAGGGCTTTATCGGCAGCGGCAGCGACCTGACCGAAAAGCGTCGCTCGGAAGCCGAAATCACCAAGCTCGCGCTGTTCGATGGCCTCACAGGTCTCGCCAATCGCCAGCGGATGCGGGTGTCGCTCGATCAGACGCTCAACCAGCCAAGCAGCCATTATCGCCCCACCGCCTTGCTGCTGCTCGATCTCGATCGATTCAAGGTCGTCAACGATACGCTTGGCCACCAGATGGGCGATGCGCTGTTGAAACAGGTCGCGCAGCGGCTGATGCGGACGATTGGCGATGCCGGGCTCGTCGGGCGGCTCGGCGGCGATGAATTCCAGGTCGTGCTGCCGGGCGAGGACAGTGTCGAGACCTTGTCCGATATGTCGCGCTCGGTGATCGCCGCGCTCTCGCAACCCTATGCGATTGACGGCAACACGATTTCGATCGGCTGTTCGATCGGTGTCGCGGTGGCCCCGCGCGACGGGGCTGATTCCGAAACGCTCGTCCGCAATGCCGATCTCGCGCTTTATGCCGCCAAGGCCGATGGCCGCGGCGTCCACCGCTTCTACCGCGAAGAGCTGCTCCACGGCGCGCAGAACCGCAAACAGCTGGAGGATGATCTGCGCCACGCGCTGGTCAAGAACCAGTTCCACCTCGTCTACCAACCCGTCGTCTGCACCGAAAGCGCGCGGATCATGGGGTATGAGGCGCTGCTGCGCTGGGATCACCCGACGCGCGGCGGCATTTCCCCGGCCGATTTCATCCCGGTGGCAGAGGATTGCGGGCTGATCGAAACGCTTGGCGAATGGGTGCTCCGCACCGCCTGTCTCGATGCCGCGAAATGGCCCCGGCATGTGCGCGTCGGCGTGAACGTCTCTCCCATCCAGTTCGCCAACCCCGCGCTGCCCGGCATCGTCAGCAGCGCACTGGCAAAGTCCGGCATCGCGCCGGGGCGGCTGGAGCTGGAGATTACCGAAGGCGTATTCCTCGACGAATCGGCCTCGTCAGAGGCGATGTTCAAGGCGCTGAAGGGCCTTGGCGTCCGGCTCGCGCTTGATGATTTCGGCACCGGCTATTCCTCGCTCGGCTATCTGCGCAGCGCCCCGTTCGACAAGATCAAGATCGATCAGAGCTTTGTGCGCGGCGCCGCACAGGCGGGTAATCGCAACGCCGCAATCATCAAGGCGATCGTCACGCTTGCCAAGACGATGCAGATGGAAACCACTGCCGAGGGCGTGGAGACGCAGGACGAGATCGAACTGATCCGCGAGCTTGGCTGCAGCCATATCCAGGGCTTTGTCT
>CAZYOU010000110.1:0-8640 GCA_964649315.1 uncultured Stakelama sp.
GGCGGGCTGTGCACTGATCGGCGGCGAAACCGCGGAAATGCCCGGCATGTATGCACCGGGCGACTATGATCTCGCGGGCTTCTGCGTTGGTGCGGTCGAGCGTGACCGGGTGCTGACGGGCACGGAGATTGCGCCGGGCGACGTCATTCTTGGGCTCGCCTCGTCGGGGGTGCATTCCAACGGCTTTTCACTGGTGCGCCGCCTTGCCGCCGATCGCGGCTGGCGGCTCGACCGTCCCGCGCTGTTCGACCAGCAGGTATTGTTCATCGACGCGCTGATGGCCCCCACGCGCATTTACGTCAAAAGTCTGTTGCCGCTGCTCGCCGAGCGTCGCCTGAAGGGGCTGGCACACATCACTGGCGGCGGTCTGCTGGAAAATGTGCCGCGCGTGCTGCCGGTAGGCACCCATGCCGTGATCGACGCGGCCGCATGGGAACAGCCCCGGTTGATGGCGTTTCTGCAGGCGCAGGGCAATATCGAGCCAGAGGAGATGGCGCGCACCTTCAATTGCGGGATCGGCATGGTCGCGATCGTCGCCCCCGATCACGTCGCTGAGGTCAGCGAGGCGCTGACGACTGCGGGCGAGACCGTGTTCACGATCGGCCGGATTGATGCGGGCGAGCGCGGCTGCACCGTCCACGGACCCGCGGATGTGTGGGGCGCACGCGCCGATTGGTCGGCAACGCATCATGCCTAGAAAACGGGTCGGCGTGCTGGTGTCGGGGCGCGGGTCGAACATGATGGCGCTGGTCGAGGCATCGCGCTCGCCCGATTGCCCCTATGACATCGTACTGATCGCATCGGACAAGCCCGACGCGCCGGGTCTCGTCTGGGCGAGCGAACAGGGCATCGTCTGCTGGTCGCTGTCACCCAAAGGAATCGGCAAACCCGCTTACGAAGCCGCGCTCGATGCGGCGCTGCGCGAGGCAAATGTCGAAATCATCGCGCTCGCCGGCTATATGCGGTTGCTGTCCGATGATTTCGTCGCGCGCTGGGCCGGACGGATCATCAACATTCACCCCTCGCTGCTCCCCAAATATAAGGGCCTCGACACCCATGCCCGCGCCATCGCGGCGGGCGATGCGGTGGCGGGGTGTTCGGTCCATATCGTCACGGAAGAACTCGATGGCGGCGAGGTGCTCGGCCAGGCCGAGGTGCCGATCCTGACCGACGATACCTCGGAAACCCTCGCCACACGCGTGCTCGCCGCAGAGCATCGCCTTTACCCGCAAATTCTGGCAGCATTTGCCGCACGATGAGCCCTGACCCTTCCGTCGAACTAGCGCGGGTGCGCGCGATCTGCCTGGCGCTGCCGGGGGCAGATGAGCGGCTGTCGCACGGCTCGCCGGGGTTTTTCATCACGAAAGGCAAGTTCTTCGCCTATTTCTGGCATGATGTGCACGGTGACGGCATAACCGCGGTGATTGCCAAGACCAGCGGGCGCGAGGAACAGGCGATGTTGATCGAGATGGACCCCGATTTCTATTACAGCCCGCCCTATCTGGGCCCAAGCGGGTGGATCGGCATGCGGCTTGATCTCGACGATACCGATTGGGACCGCGTCGCTGATCGGATCGCCGCCAGCTGGGCACTCATCGCGCCAAAGCGGCTGATGACACAGGAAGCATCATGAACGACGATCCGGTTGCGCCCCCCGCCCCCGAAGTAACTGCCGAAACGGTGGCGATCCGTCGGCGCTGGCTGTCGCTGGGCGAGGCTGTCGCAGTGGCGGGGGTCATCATCGGCGGGCTGACTTTCTGGAACAGCTTCGAGGAACGCCGCGATGCCCGGGAAATCCGCGCCGAAGAGCGCGCAGCGGCAAGGGAGGCCGCACTCGCCGCATCCCGCCGCACTGGCCTGATCGCGACCGAGGCCGATGGCAGCACCATCGCGTTCAAGGGCGTCGATTGCGCGCTGCAATCCGCCGATATCCGCTTCCCCAAGGCGCTCAGCGCGGAGCCGCAAGGCACGGTGACGGTGCACGAAATCGAAGCGGCGTGGTTCGCCCGCCCGCTGCTGAAACTCACCGATGGCGGGCCGGATCGGCGGCAAGGACGGTTGCCCGTGCTGATCGACAGCCTGTGTACGGGCCCCGAAGGCAACCGGCAGGAATCGGCGATTTACGACATTGCCTGGCGGATCGAGCCCGGGCTGCTCGGGCGCAGCGTAAAACTGCGCGGTATGGTGATGCGCCAGCGCGTTACCGGCACCAACGGGCAGGCAACGCTCGACGCGCTCTGGACCAAGCCCTGAGCGCGCCGAGCGGCGGGATCAGCCGACGATTTCTTCGGGCTTGAAGAAGAACGCGATTTCGATCGCGGCGTTTTCGTCCGAGTCCGAACCGTGCACCGAATTGGCTTCGATCGATTCGGCCAGTTCCTTGCGGATCGTGCCGGGTTCGGCGTTCGCAGGGTTGGTCGCGCCCATGATGTCGCGGTTGGCCTGCACGGCGTTTTCGCCCTCAAGCACCTGCACGACGACCGGGCCGGAGATCATGAACGACACCAGATCGTTGAAAAACGGCCGCTCGCGGTGGACGCCGTAAAATTCCTCGGCCTGTTCGCGGCTCATATGGATGCGCTTGGAGGCGACGACGCGCAGGCCGGCTTCCTCCAGCATCTTGGTGACGGCACCCGTCAGGTTGCGGCGGGTGGCATCGGGCTTGATGATCGAAAAGGTGCGTGTCGCGGCCATGACTGGTGCGGTTCCTGTGTTTGGAGTGGTGTAGGATAAGGTCGACCGCGCCTTTAGCGGCGGGCGGAGGATCGGGCAAGGGTAGCGACTGATCGCACCCTTACCCTGCAATTGCTCCAAAATGTGACGGTGTGCGCATCCGATCGAGATCTTACCGGATAACGCTCCACCGCAATGTGCTGGCGTCGCGGTTCATCCGGCATCCGGTGCGAACACACGCAGCCGATGGCCGTCGGGATCGAGGGCGACAAATGTGGTGCCAAAGCTCATCCGCGTTGGCGGCTGGGCGATCGTCAATCCACGCGCCGACCAATCTGCATGCGTCGCGATCACCGTGGCAGCGTCCGCCACCGTGAAAGCGATCTCACTCGCCCCGGATTGGCCGGTGCTTTTCGGCTCGACCGTCTCCCTTGACCACAGCCCGAGCATCACGCCATCCCTGAGCGGCAAAATGGCAATATCCGGCTTCTGATCGACGATCGGAATGGCCAACAGCTCATGATAGAGTTTCGCACTGGCAACATGGTCGGCCACATGCAGCAGCAGAAAGCTGAAATCTGACATCGAAGGTCTCCTCTGGATGCCCACACCCGTCATTGGGTGCCGGTGGGAGACCACTACGGTTTTATACTGTCAGATTATGGCAGCAGTCATTGCTCGGGGATATTTCTTTCGACGCGCCATTCCTTGTACATGGCGGCACGACGTCGCGGGTAACGCACTGACGTGACCTCGATTGCCGTTATCCGGTCGGTGCGGAAATGGCGGTATCCTTTGCGCAATTCGCACCACGCTGCGATCACACGCACCCGATCATAAAAGGCCAGCACAAATGGCCAAATGGTGCGATTGGTGATACGCCCCTGCTCGTCGGCATAGGCGATGAGCAACTTGCTTTCGGATCGAATTGCCTGACGGATCGTGGCGAGTTCAGCATCGCCCGCTGCGATCGGCTCCCCCGGACCAATAAGTAGCCCCGATGCGTCGATACTCTCCTTGAGATCGCTGGGGAGCACCGCGCCAATTTTGGCAAGCACGTTTCGCGCCGCCTTGCCCAGCACCCCGTCCGCGCGCTCCGACACCCAGCGCGATCCAAGCACCAGTGCTTCGATTTCCTCCTCGGAGAACATCAGCGGCGGCAACAGGAATCCTGGCCGAAGCACAAAGCCCATGCCGGCTTCGCCATCGATCGGTGCGCCCTGTGCCCGCAACGTATCAATATCGCGGTACAAGGTGCGCAGCGACACACCGACTTCATCGGCAAGCTTGGCGCCTGCAACCGGGTATCGATGTCGACGCAGAACCTGAACCAGATCGAGCAGGCGCTGCGCACGTGACATGGAAGCGGTCCTCGCTAGATCAGCCAAATCCTAGCTATAGTGGCAGATGCTGTCATAATCTGACAGCAGACTCTCCGCCCTCAATTCGTGGTTACGCAGCCTGCTCCCAGCCGCCGCCCTCGCCCTGCTTCCAGTATCGCCGCTCCACCCCGGGTTTATCGGCAAGCGCGCGCCAGGCCGCGCGCGCCTCCACAATCGCGTCGTCGTCGAAAAAATGGAACGCGCGGTCGAACCCCAGCGCTTCGTCGCGCCAGCGGGCATCGGCGATCGCGATGTTGCGCGCGCCATTGGCGGCAACCGCTTCCCCCGCGATCAAGATCGGTTGTGCAGCATCGTTCGCGCTACCGGCCTGCGCATGGGGAAGGAAGCTGGCGGGTGCATAGCTCCACAGCAGCTTGTCGAGCGCCACCCGCCGCGCCGGTTCTTCAGCGACAATCAATAGCCGCCCCCCGCTTTCGACAACCTTTTCGGCGATTTTGGGAAGGACGCGGTCAAGCGGGCGCACCGTCAGATGATAGAAATCGACCTGCACGCCCGCCCCCCGTTTTTAGCCCTCGAAATTATCCGCCACGAACCGGTCGAGCAGCCGCACGCCGTATCCCGTTGCGCCCTTGTCAAAGGTCGCGCCCGGCTTGTCGGCCCATACCATCCCGGCAATGTCGAGATGCGCCCAGCGGACGCCCTTGTCGACGAAGCGCTGGATGAACTGCGCAGCGGTGATCGAACCGGCACCCCGCGGGCCGACATTCTTCATGTCCGCAATCGGGCTGTCGATCAGCTTGTTATACGCGTCCGAGAGCGGGAAGCGCCACAGCATATCGCCCGTCGCCTTGCCGGCCGCGAGCAGCTGATCGGCAAGTGCATCGTCATTCGCGAACAACCCGCCATGTTCATTGCCGAGCGCGATGATCATCGCCCCGGTCAGCGTCGCGAGATCGACAATCGTCTTGGGGCGATGATTTTTCTGCACCCAGGTGATCGCATCGCACAGCACCAGCCGTCCCTCGGCATCGGTGTTCAGGATTTCGATCGTCTGGCCCGACATTGAGGTGACGATATCGCCGGGGCGCTGCGCGTTCGCATCCGGCATGTTCTCGACAAGACCGCATACGCCGACGACGTTCGCCTTGGCCTTGCGCAGCGCGAGTGCCTTCATCGCGCCCACGACCGCGCCCGCGCCGCCCATGTCCCACTTCATGTCTTCCATGCCCGGCCCGGGCTTCAGCGAGATACCGCCGGTGTCGAACGTCACGCCCTTGCCGACCAGCGCCAGATCGGGATCGCCCGCCCCCTTACCGCTCCATTTCATCACCAGCAGCTGCGCATCGCGCACCGATCCCTGGCTGACCCCAAGCAGCGCGCCCATGCCGAGCGCGGCCATCTCGGCTTCGCCCAGCACGCTGATTTCCAGCCCCAGTCCTTCGACATCGGCCTTCACCCGCTCAACGAAGCTGACCGGATACAGAATGTTCGGCGGCAGCGCGACGAGCGTCCGCGTGAGATCGAGCCCCTTGGTCACGGCGTCCTGCGCATGCCACGCTGCTTTTACGCCGTCGGGCGTACCGACAAGGGTGATGCTGGCGAGTGTCGGTTTGGCTTTTTCGGCCAGCTTGGTGCGATAGGTATCGATGCGCCAGGCCCGCTGCACCGCCGCCGCAGCAAAGCGCGCCACGGCGCCGACCGCGGGTGCGCCGCCCAGGCTCGAAAAATCAACGACCAGCGCCTGAACACCGGATGTGAGCAGTCGCGCCGTCAACGCGCCGCCGGCGCGCTCGTAATCAGCCTCGGCACCCGGGCCAACGCCGACCAGCAGCAATTGAACGACATGATCGCCATCCGCGACGAATGCCTCGACAATCGAACCGGCTTCGCCCTCAAAACGAGCGGCGCGCGCAGCACCATGGACGAGGCGTTGGGCATCGGGCGCGATCGCGCCGAAATTGATCCGGTCGAGCCCGTCCTTTTCAACCGGCAGCGCAAGCACGGGCGCGGTGGCGGGGCGGGAAGCGGCGAACTGAATGTGCATTGTGATCCTTGCAGGGTCGATGGGGAGGTTCAGTCTCCTTAGGCCTTCGATCTCCAACTGGTAAAGCCGCTATGCCCATCACCGTCGGCACCCACCATCGATCAGCCGGTTGCAGCAAACTATGAACCGACATTGCAGGCCCGCCCCCGCAATGCGATAGGGCGGCAAAAGGCGGCGGCCATTTCCGCCAGTCGGGGACTGTGCCAGCGTGAAGCGTTCCGTTCTTCTTGCCTCCTGCGCGCTGGCAGCGATGATCATGGCGGCAGCCCCCGCGACCGCGCAGGATTTGCAGGATCGCCCGGTCGACCTTCCACCGCCCAGCGAAACAGCGCTGCCCTCAGACGGGGATCAGGTTCAGTTCAGTGCCGAGGGCATCGAATATGACGGCAACGCCGATATCGTTACCGCCACCGGTGATGTCCGGATGTTCCGCCAGGGCGATCGGCTGCGCGCAGACCGGATCGTGTGGAACCGCAAATCGGGCCAGGTGGTGGCTTCCGGCAATATCGTCGTCACCAATCCGGGCGGCGATGCGGCGTATGGCGATTCGATCGAGCTGACTGATTCGCTAAAGGACGGCGTGGTCGATAACATGCTGGTTGTGCTCGATCAGGGCGGGCGGCTCGCGGCTGATCGCGGCAACCGGAAGGACGGCATCGTCACGCTCGATGACGCGGCCTACACTCCCTGTTCGGTGGTCGATTCCAGCAATTGCCCCAAGGAACCTTCGTGGAAGATCACCGCGGTGCGCGTGGTCTATAATCCCGACAAGAAGCGCATTTATTACAAGGGCGCGCGGGTGAATGTGTTCGGGCTGTTCTCGCTGCCCTTACCCGCCTTTTCGAACCCGATCGGCGACGGCACCGATAACGGCTTCCTGACGCCCGATCTGAAATATAGCCGCGTGAACGGGGCTGAATTCGCCCTGCCCTATTATTTCAAGCTCGCCCCGAACCGTGGCCTGACCATCACACCGCGTGTCTATAGCGCGGCTTTCCCGATGATTCAGGGCGATTACCGGGCACTGACATCGACCGGTGCGTATCGAATCCTCGGCTATGCCACCGTCAGTGATCGGACGGACACGCTCTCGACCAATCCGCAAACCGCCAATGATGTGTTTCGCGGCTATATCGACGCCACCGGAAAATTTCAGCTAAACCCCAATTGGAGCATCAGCGGCTCGCTGCGCGCGACCACTGACCGCACGTTCCTGCGCCGCTACGATATTTCTCGGGTGGATATTCTGCGCAACACGCTCAAACTCGAACGGATTGACGCCAACAGCTACTTTTCGGTGGCTGGCTGGGCGGTGCAGACGTTGCGTGTCGGCGATCGCCAAGGATTTCAGCCAATTGCGCTGCCCGAAATCGATTATCGGCGACGGGTGGAAAATGTCGGCCTGAACGGCGGTCGGCTCGAACTGCAGTTGAACTCGCTCGCGATCGGGCGATCGGCCGGGCAGGATACCCAGCGCGCCTTTGCCAGCGCGAAATGGGATTTGCGGCGCATTACACCGCTTGGCCAGGAAGTGACGCTTACGGCTTTCGCGCGCGGCGATATCTATCATGCTGACGATACGCTCGACACCACGGTTGTCAGCTATCGCGGTCGCGACGGGTTTCGCGCCCGCGCTGTCGGCGCGGTCGCGTTAGACGTCAAATGGCCGCTGATTGGTCAGTTTATGGGCGGCGCACAGCGGCTGACGCCGCGCGTCCAGCTCGTCACCTCGCCGACGCTCAGCAATCTGGCCGTACCGAACGAGGATTCTCGCGCCGTTGATCTTGAAGATTCAAACCTGTTCTCGCTCAATCGCTTTCCGGGTTATGACCGGTTCGAGGATTCAACGCGGCTGACATACGGTGTCGACTGGTCGTTCACGCTGCCGAACTTCACCTTCGATGCCAATATCGGCCAAAGCTATCGCCTCACCGATCGTGGCACCTTGTTTCCGGACGGCACGGGCCTGAGCGACCGCGTTTCCGACATCGTCGGTCGTAACGTCGTGCGGTATAAGGATCTCGTGTCGCTGACCCACCGGTACCGGCTCGACAAGGACGGACTGGCGGTTCGTCGCAACGAAATCGATGCCACGATCGGCACGCGCGGCACCTATTTGCTACTCGGTTATCTGCGGTTGAACCGCAACATCGTCGCCTCGCTCGAGGATCTGCGCGACCGGGAGGAAGCCCGGGTCGGCGGACGCGTTCAGGTCGCGCGTTTCTGGTCGATCTTCGGGTCCGCTGTGATCAACCTCACTGACCGCAATGAAGATCCAACGTCGCAGGCCAATGGCTTTGACCCCGTCAGGCACCGCATCGGCTTTGCGTATGAAGACGATTGTCTGCGACTTGGCATCACCTGGAAGCGCGATTATCAGGACACCGGGGACGCTCGCCGTGGTGACAGTTTCCTCTTGACGCTGGCATTCAAGAACCTCGGGCGCTAAGCTTGTGTTCAGCCATGATCGCCGAACAGGCCAGTGCGATCCTGTATCCGATCGATTAATGGGAATTCGAAGACCGTGATTCATTCATTTGCCAAGATGCGCCTGATCGGCCGTTCCGCCCTGCTCGCAAC
>CAZYOU010000111.1:0-8616 GCA_964649315.1 uncultured Stakelama sp.
GGCGGCAGCTTCGGCGCGGGCAATTACGGCATGTGCGGCCGCGCCTATGGCCCCCGCTTCCTGTTCACCTGGCCCAATGCGCGCATCTCCGTGATGGGTGGCGAGCAAGCGGCCAGCGTGCTGGCAACCGTCCACCGCGATGCCGATAGCTGGACGCCGGAGGAAGCGGAGAACTTCAAAGCCCCGATCCGCCAGAAATACGAAGACGAAGGCAACCCGTGGCACGCCACTGCCCGGCTATGGGACGACGGCATCATCGATCCGGCGCAGACCCGCGATGTGCTTGGGCTGAGCCTGGCGGCGTGTCTCAACGCGCCGGTCGAGGAGCGGCCAAGGTTCGGGGTGTTCCGGATGTGAGGGGCGGAAGGGCCACATCCTATTCATCCCCGGGACGGGGAGGTGGCGCGAAGCGACGGAGGGGTCGCTCGCCCCACGCAATTCGGTACCCGTTGAGAGCGGTCCCTCCGTCAGCCTGTGGCTGCCACCTCCCCGTTCCGGGGAGGATTTGCGGTGAGTGACCTCGAAAAGCCCCGGCGCACCCAGCATTCAACGCTTGGCGCGCCCGCCAAAACAGTGCGGATGGCGCGGCGGTTGCGGCGCGAAATGTCGCTGCCCGAAATATTGTTGTGGCAGCAGCTAAAGTTGCGCCCGGGCGGCTATCTTTTTCGCAAGCAGCATCCGCTCGGTGTGTACGCGCTTGATTTTGCCTGCATCCGGGCGCGGCTGGCAATCGAGGTCGATGGCGAGTCGCATGATCGCGGCGATCAGCCCGAGCGGGACAAGGCGCGCGATGCGTTCGTATTGAAGGCGGGGTTTGCCACGCTTCGCATTCCGGCACGCGACGTGCTCAGGAATATGGAGGGGGTCATCACCGCCATCCTCGAGGCGTGCCGGAAAAATGCCCGACCAGCTCCTCCCCGGAACGGGGAGGTGGCGCGAAGCGACGGAGGGGTCGCTCGCCCCACGCAAGTCGGTGCCCGTTGAGAGCGGCCCCTCCGCCCCTGCGGGGCACCTCCCCGTTCCGGGGAGGATTCAGGTGATCACCCTCTCCCCGAGACAGGCTCGGGGAGGATTTAACGAAGGATAGTCCATGCCCCTCATCCTCCTCCCCCTTCTCCTCCAGATCACCCCCACGCCGCCGCTGCCCAAGGGCACCGGGCTGCCACCGCCAGTGATCGTCATCGACGATTCGACCGCGGTTATGCGCCCGATCAACGGCACCTTCGCCGCGATTGCCGCGCGGGATGGGGAGATGTTGCGGCCGCTGGTGCGCGAGGATGGCAATCTTTTCATCGCGGTCGAAAATGCCGATGGCACGCGCAAGATCATCCGCCGCCCGATGACCGAATTCATCACCGGCATGAAGCCCGGTGCGGAAAAGTTCGAGGAGCGCATGTACGATCCCGCGATCGAGATCGACGGCGATGTCGCGCTCGTCTGGGGGCGCTACAACTTCTATATTGACGGCAAGCTGCATCACTGCGGCTATGACCATTTCGATATGATCCGCGAAAACGGCAATTGGAAAATCGCCAACATCACCTATTCCAGTCGCACGACCGGGTGCGAGGGATAAGATAGGCGAACGCCGCTTCCCGCGATAAGGTAAACAAAAAAAGCGCCTTGGGGGAGAGGTAGTCAATGCACGAGGATCCAGCGCCGGCTTTGCTTTCGCGCGTCGTTCGCCGGTTGCTGCTGTGGTTCTATCGCTTTCGCGGGTGGAAGGCGGTGGGCGAACCACCCGCGGACCGGCGCTGCGTGATCATCGCAGTCCCTCACACGTCGAACTGGGATTTCGTGAACTTTCTGGGGCTGACCGACGAACTCGGCATCAAGGCCCATTTCATGGGCAAGACGAGCCTGTTCCGCTGGCCGATGAACCGCTTCATGCGCGATATGGGCGGGGTGCCGGTCGAGCGCACCGGGGGCAACAACTATGTCGAATCGATGGTCGAGGAGTTCCGCCGCCGCAAGGAATTCATGCTGACGATCGCGCCGGAAGGCACGCGCGGCGCGGTGACCCAGTGGCGCAGTGGTTTCTATTACATTGCGCTGGGGGCGGGCGTGCCCCTGGTATGCGGGATGATGGATTATCGCCGCAAGGTCGGCGGGCTTGGTCCGGCGTTCATGCCGACCGGCGATTATGCGGCGGACATGGCGAAAATCTTCGAATTCTACCGCGCCAGCCACCCCCGCCACCCCGAACGGGCGATTGGCAGCCTGGAGGCGATCCTGGCGGCAAAGAAGAGCGCGGGTTAGCGGGGTTGAATTCGCAATGCCCCCGCGCCAGACACGAAGCGTGCATGACCTGATGCCCGCCCAAGCCCGAAAGGCCGACCGTTGATCGCCTCGCTCCTCATCGCCAATCGCGGGGAAATCGCCTGCCGCATCATCCGCACTGCACGGGCGATGGGCGTGCGGACGGTCGCGGTCTATTCGGATGCCGATGCGAAGGCGCTGCATGTGCGCCAGGCCGATGAGGCGGTGCATATCGGCCCCTCGCCGGCGCGCGAAAGCTATCTGGTCGGCGAGAAGATCATCGCCGCGGCCAAGGCGACGGGCGCGGAGGCGATTCACCCGGGCTATGGCTTCCTGAGCGAAAATGCGGACTTCGCACAGGCCGTGATCGACGCCGGGCTGATCTGGGTCGGCCCGCGTCCCGACAGCATCCGCGCCATGGGGCTGAAGGACGCCGCGAAGGAACGCATGATCGCTGCCGGCGTGCCCGTGACGCCGGGCTATCTCGGTGCGGATCAGTCGCCCGATGTGCTCGCGGCGGAGGCGGAAAAGATCGGCTATCCGGTGCTGATCAAGGCCGTCGCGGGCGGCGGCGGCAAGGGCATGCGCCGCGTCAATGCTGCGCAGCATTTTCTGGACGAACTCGCCAGCTGCAAGCGCGAGGCAGCGTCCAGCTTCGGTGACGACCGGGTGCTGCTCGAGAAATACATCCTCAGCCCCCGCCACATCGAAGTGCAGGTGTTCGGCGATACCCACGGCAATGTCGTGCACTTGTTCGAGCGCGACTGCAGCCTCCAGCGCCGCCACCAGAAAGTGATCGAGGAAGCCCCCGCGCCGGGCATGTCGCCAGAGACGCGCGAAGCAATTTGTGCAGCCGCCGTGCGTGCAGCAAAAGCGGTCGATTATGTCGGCGCAGGCACGATCGAGTTCATCGCCGATGCGAGCGAGGGCCTGCGCGCCGACCGCATCTGGTTCATGGAAATGAACACGCGGCTGCAGGTCGAACACCCGGTGACCGAGGAAATCACTGGCGTTGACCTAGTCGAATGGCAGCTGCGCGTGGCAAGCGGGGAAGCACTGCCGAAGCGGCAGGACGAGCTGAGCATCAACGGCTGGGCGATCGAGGCGCGGCTATATGCGGAAGACCCGGCGAAAGGGTTTTTACCGAGCGTGGGGCGGTTGGACCACCTCGTGCTTGACCGATCACTTCCACCGCACTTCGCAATGCTGCAGGCATTCGAATCGCAGGGATTTGAAGGCAACGAAGTCTCATGGACTCCGGCGGCACCACTGCGCATCGAAACCGGGGTAGAAGCCGGATCGGAGGTATCGGCTTTTTATGACCCGATGATCGCCAAGCTTGTCGTGCATGCGGATAGCCGATCCGAAGCAATCGAGCGCTTGGCCGATGTGTGCGGCAACATCGAAGTCTGGCCGATCCGCACGAACGCCGCCTTCCTCTCAAGACTGCTCAGCGAACCGGCATTCGGCGCCGGTGACGTAACGACCGGTTTTATCGCCAACAAGGGTGATCATCTGACTGAGACGAAGCCGCTTCCCGAAGAATGGCGGGGGCACGCGCTATGGCTAGTGGCCGCAAGATTAGAGCGGTCTTGGCCCATCGGTAATGGCATCGATGGTTTCAGGCTCAATTCACCGAAGCAATCAACCGCAGCGATCATTGTCGATGGCGAAGCTACTGATGCCCCGATGCCGATCGAGAGTTTTGGCCAGATGGTTCAGGACAACGATTTCGGCAACGCATTTGCCGGGGATGGCGAGGGATACGTCCTTTTTTCGGGCGGGGCTCCATACCGGGTCGGGTTGGCTAGTCGCCCCTCTGCGTTCGGCGCCGCCGCCAACGGCGCAATTCTCTCCCCCATGCCGGGCCGCGTCACGGCGGTCGACATCGCTGCGGGGGATAGCGTCACCAAGGGCCAGCGGCTCGTGACGCTCGAGGCGATGAAGATGGAGCACAGCCTGACCGCGCCCTTTGACGGGACGGTGGAGGAACTCAACGCCACCGCCGGCGCGCAGGTGAGCGAGGGGACGGTGCTGGTAAAGGTGATGCGGGTGGAGGCAGCCCCATAACACGTCGTCGCCCCGGACTTGATCCGGGGTCGAGCTGCCTTTTCGACGGTGGCGGTAAAGAAAGAAGCTGGATCCCCGCCTTCGCGGGGATGACGGTACAAAAAAGGCCGAACAGGGAGAGAGCCAAATGCCATTCGATTTCACGGGCAAGAACGTCATCGTCTTTGGCGGCACGTCGGGCATCAATCTGGGCATCGCCAAGTCCTTCGCACGCGCCGGGGCCAACCTCGCCGTCGCCAGCCGCAAGCAGGACAAGGTCGATGCCGCCGTCGCCGCGCTCCACGGCGAGAAGCAGGCGCTTGGCTATGCGCTCGACGTGCGTGATTTCGATGCCGTCAAAGCCGCGATCGAGCATTTCCGGGCGGAACGTGGCACCATCGACGTGCTTGTCTCCGGAGCGGCGGGCAATTTCCCCGTCCCCGCCGCCGGGCTTTCCCCCAACGGTTTCAAATCGGTGCTGGAAATCGACACGCTCGGCACCTTCCACGTCATGCGCGCCGCATACGAGCATCTGACCAAGCCCGGCGCGAGCATCATCAACATCTCCGCCCCGCAAGCGTGGATCCCGATGGCGTTCCAGGTCCATGTCTGCGCGGCCAAGGCGGGGGTCGACATGATCACCAAAACGCTCGCGATCGAATGGGGGCATGAGGGCGTGCGCGTGAATTCGGTCTCCCCCGGCCCGATCGACGGCACCGAGGGCATGGACCGGCTCGCCCCCACCCCTGAAGCCAAGGCCGCGAGCGCCCGCGCAGTGCCCCTCGGGCGGCTCGGCACGGTGGATGATGTCGCGGACGTGTGCCTTTTCCTCGCCAGCGATTATGCGCGTTATGTCAGCGGCGTGGTGCTGCCTGCTGACGGTGGCTGGACGGCTGGGCGGGGCTTTGGCGGATTGGGGGGATAGGCCTAAACCTTCTCCCTAGAGGGAGAAGGATATGGAGCCTTGTGAGCGAAGCGAGCTAGGCGAAGTTGGATGAGGGTGTACGGGGTTGGTTTGACGCCACACGCTGGCGTCGAGCCCCCTCACCCAGCTTCGGCTAGCCCCGCGTGAAGGACGCGGCGCAAGCCTGCGCAACCCTCTCCCCGCCGGGGAGAGGGGGTAAACAAAGAACTGGATGCATGCGATGCCCGGCAAATATTACAACGAATGGCAGGTCGGCGAAACGATCACCCACCCCCTGCGCCGTACGGTGACGGAGACCGACAACCTCCTCTGGTCGACGATGACCCACAACCCGCAACCGCTGCACCTCGATGCCGAAGCGGCGCGCTCGAGCGAGTTCGGGCAGATCCTCGTCAACGGCACCTTCACCTTCAGCCTGATGGTGGGGCTGACGGTCGCGGAAACGACGATGGGCACGCTCGTGGCGAACCTCGGTTACGACAAATTGGTGATGCCCAAACCGGTCTTCATCGGCGACACGCTCCACGCGACCAGCGAGGTCACCGAGCTGCGCGAGAGCAAGTCGCGGCCCGATGCGGGATTGGTGACGTGGAAGCACCGCATGATCAATCAGCGCCGCGAAGTGGTGTGCGAATGCCTGCGCACGGCGTTACTGAAAAGGTCGTCCGCCTAAATTATGTAGCGTTCGCTACATAAATGTGCTTGAACCCGGTGAACGGGGGGAGCATCGGCATGAGCAAATCTTACAAAAACTGGCTGGACGCGATGTGCGGCGTCGTAGTGCTGTTCGGCTTCATCATGGCCAGCGGTGCGTTGCCCGCCACCGAATGGCCTGCGCGCCTACTGCTCGAATGGCAAAATCAGGGACCGCTATCGATCGATCGCGCCACCCGCGTAACACTCGGCGTGCTGGGTGGGGTGATGTGCGGCTGGGGGGTGACGCTCTATGCTGCGTTCCAGGCCGCGCACCTCATCGGCGAGGGCAGCGCGCGCATCTGGCGGTTGATTCTCGCCAGCATTGTCTTCTGGTTCGTGGTCGATTCAACGCTGTCGATCGCAACCGGCTTTGCACTCAACGCGCTGATGAATATCGGTTTTTTGCTGGCCTTCGTCATACCGATCGGCGCGAGCGGTGTGCTCAGACGGTAAACGATTCCCCGCACCCGCATGCGCCCTTGGCGTTGGGGTTTTCAAACGTAAAGCCGGCGGCGAAATCATCCTCCACCCAGTCCATCTTGCTTCCGACCAGATACAGGATCGACCCGCCATCGACAAACAAGGTGCCGCCGGGCGTATCGATCCGCTCGTCGAACGGCTTGGCCTCGCTCACATAATCGACCGAATAGGCCAGCCCCGAACAGCCGCGGCGCGGTGTCGACAGCTTCACGCCAATCGATCCTTCGGGCGCGCGCGCTATCAGGTCCGCGATCCGCGCCTCGGCAGCGGGCGTCAGGTTCAGCGCGGCGGGGCGCTGGCGGGTGGTCGTTGTCATAACACTACATCCGTTTGCTTCGAGCGAAGTCGAGAAGCCTTGCGCACTAAACCCGTTTCTCGACTTCGCTCGAAACGAACGGGTTGGTCTTGCCTCACATCAAACTCGATCAAAGTACCACTTTGATCGAAACCTTACAGCATTCCCATCTCAAGCCGAGCCTCGTCACTCATCTTGGCAGGGTCCCAGGCGGGTTCCCACACCAGATTGACCTCGGCCGAGCCGACCCCCGGCACCGCGCCGACGCGGATTTCGACCTCGGCGGGCATCGTCTCCGCCACCGGGCAATGCGGCGTCGTGAGCGTCATCGTGACGACGGCGTGGCCGTCGTCGGTGACATCGACGCCATAGATCAGCCCCAGATCATAGATGTTTACCGGAATTTCGGGATCATAGATATCCTTCAGCGCCGCGACGACTGCCTCATAGGTTTCGCCACCCGGCGCGCCGGGCGACACGCCCTGCGGCTTTTGCGCCAGAAACCCTTCGAGATAATCGCGCTGGCGAGCCTCGCCAGCGGCGACATCCTCCACACGCGCACGAGGCGGTGCTTCCACTGCCGCGACTTCTTCGATCTCGATTTTCCGCTCTTCGTTCATGTCAGCCCTCACCCGAAAATCCGCGTTACCCGCTCGATACCCTTGATCAGCGCGGCGACATCGCTCGCATCGCTATATGCGCCAAAGCTCGCCCGCGCGGTGGCCTCGACGCCGAGCACTGCCATCAAAGGCTGTGCGCAGTGATGCCCCGCGCGGATCGCGACGCCCGCCTCGTCCAATATCGTGCCGATGTCATGCGGGTGAACGCCCTCGATCACGAAGCTGACGATACCCGCCGAATCCTCAGGCCCGAACAGCCGCACGCTATTGATCTGCGACAGCGCCTCACGCGTTTCGCGGACCAGCGCGGTTTCGATTGCGTGGATGCGATCAAGGCCGATGCTCTCCACATAATCGATCGCGGCATGCAGCCCCAGCGCGCCCACGATGTGCGGCGTCCCGGCCTCGAACCGGCCCGGCGGCGGGGCGTAGGTGGTGCGCTCAAACGTCACCCGGTCGATCATCGCGCCGCCGCCCTGCCACGGCGGCATCGCCTCGAGCAGCGTGGCGCGCGCCCACAACACGCCGATACCGGTCGGGCCGTACAGCTTGTGCGCGGAGAACACATAGAAATCGCAATCGAGCGCCTGCACGTCCACCGCGATGCGCGGCACGGCCTGGCAACCGTCGAGCAGGATCTTCGCGCCCACACCGTGCGCGATATCGGCAGCGCGGCGGCAATCGAGCACCGATCCGAGCACGTTGGACACATGCGCCAGCGCCACCAGCTTGTGCGCGGGGGTGATCATCGCCGCCATCGCGTCAAGATCGATCCGGTGATCCTCGGTCAGCGGGATCACATCGATCTGCGCGCCCACGCGTTCCGCGACCAGCTGCCACGGTACGATGTTCGAATGATGTTCGAGCTGGCTCAGCAGAATGCGGTCGCCCGCTTTCAACTGCTCCGCCGCCCAACTGTGCGCGACCAGATTAATGCCCTCGGTCGCGCCGCGCACGAAGACGATCTCGTTCTCGCTAGCGGCATTGATGAACCCCGCCACCCGCCGTCGCGCGGCTTCATAGGCAAGCGTCATATCGGCCGAACGGTGATACACCCCGCGGTGCACGCTGGCGTAATCCGAGCCATAGCCGCGCGCGATGGCATCGATCACACTTTGCGGCTTCTGCGCGGTGACGGCGCTGTCGAGATAATGCCAGCCGGGGGTGAGACCGGGGAAGTCGGCGCGGATAGCGTGGGTGGCGTCGGCAGCAACGATCGTGGTGGTGACGTTCATGCGCTTAAACTCCTGCCGTCACCCCGGACTTGTTCCGGGGCCCACCGTGCCACAATT
>CAZYOU010000112.1:0-8505 GCA_964649315.1 uncultured Stakelama sp.
GGGTCCAGCCTCTGCAGCGTTACCGATGTAGAGAAAGCGCATGGGCGATATAGGCCGAACGGGTTGGGCTGGCAAGCATCCAACCACGCCGGTATGCGTTTGCCCATTCTAACACCCTGACGGAGTTCATCATGCGCCCTTATCTCGCCCTGCCGCTGCTGCTTGTCGCCTGTGCCGGCAACGCCCAGCAGAACAGCCCGTCGACCTCGCCCAAGCCTTTCAACGAAACGGTGATCGCCGATTTCGATTCGCCCTGGGCGATGACCTTTCTGCCCGATGGCCGGATGCTGGTGACGGAAAAAGCGGGGCAGATTCTGCTCGTCTCTGCTGATGGCAAGTCGCGCCAGGCGGTAAGCGGCACCTTGCCGGTCGACAGCGCCGGGCAGGGCGGGATGATGGACATCGTACTCGCCCCCGGTTTTGCGACCAACGGCCTTGTCTATTTCAGTTTCTCGGAAAGCGGCCCGGGCGGCAAGGGCGTGGTGCTGGCGCGCGGCAAGCTTGTCGAGACGCAGGTTGCCGCGCTTCAAAATGTCGAGGTGCTCCACCGCGCAACACCCTATGTGCCTGGCAACGGACATTATTCGGGCCGGATCGCGTTTTCGCCGGACGGGCAATATCTGTTCTATGCCAATGGTGAGCGCCAGAAGTTCGATCCTGCGCAGGATCCCAAATCGTCGCTCGGCAAGGTGCTCCGCCTCACGCTCGACGGCAAGCCAGCGCCCTTCAACCCGCTTGCGGCGCGCGGGTTCGATCCAGCGATCTGGAGCTATGGCCACCGCAACATCCTGGGCCTTGCTTTTGATTCGTTCGGCAATTTGTGGGAACAGGAAATGGGGCCGAAGGGCGGCGATGAGCTCAATCTGATCCAGGCCGGCAAGAATTACGGCTATCCCAAGGTCTCCAACGGCAGTCATTATGACGGCCGCGATATCCCCGATCATGCGCCGGGTGACGGCTTCGAAGCACCAAAGGTATTCTGGACCCCGGTGATCTCGCCGGGTGGGTTAATCATCTATTCGGGCAACCTGTTTCCCGCGTGGAAGGGCGATGCCTTTATCGGCGGGCTGTCGAGCAAAGCTTTGGTGCGGGTCGACATGAACGGTACCCGCGCCATCAAGGGCGATCAGTTCGATATGGGCGCCCGCATCCGCGAAGTGGAACAAGGGCCGGACGGCGCGATTTATGTGCTGGAGGATGGCGATAACGGTTCGCAAGGTCGCCTGATCAAGTTGACACCAAAGGGATGAAGCCATGAAACGCACGCTGCCTTTCCTGCTTTCGGTCACCCTCGCCGCCTGTAGCGGCTCAAGCGGTACCGGGAATTCAGGCGGGACAGGCAGCGTGCCGATTGTTACGCCGGGGCCGACGCCCACGCCGTCACCAACCCCCACACCGACTCCCACATCTACCCCCACCCTGACATCGGCCGTGCAATCGCAATCGATCGCGACCTTCGCCTCGCCCTGGGCGATGACGTTCCTGCCCGATGGCCGGATGCTGGTGACAGAGACTGGCGGGGTGCTCCGACTTGTCACGCAAGCGGGGGTGCGGACGACGGTGACGGGCGTGCCCACCGTTGCTACGGGCGGGCAGGGTGGCCTACTTGATGTTGCGATCGATCCGGCCTTTGCCTCCAACCGCCGGGTGTATCTTAGCTTTTCGGAAAGCGGCACGGGCGGCACTGGCCTCGCCGTTGCGCGCGGCACATTGGCGGCGGGGGATGCGTCGCTTGAGAATGTGAGCGTCATCTGGCGGCAAGCGCCCAAGATTTCGAACGATACCCGCCATTTCGGCGGACGGATGGCCTTTTCGCCCGACGGCTTCCTGTTCGTGACGGCGGGCGAGCGGCACCAGGGCGCGCCTGCGCAGGATCTGGCAGGCACGCTCGGCAAGATCATCCGGATTAATCCCGATGGTTCGATCCCGTCGACCAATCCCTTTGTCGGCACCACGGGCGCGCGCACCGAAATCTGGTCGCTTGGCCACCGTAACCCCTATGGCCTGGTGTTCGCGCAAGATGGGCGGTTGTTTGAAAGTGAAATGGGCCCGTCGGGCGGCGATGAATTCAACCTCATCACCCGCGGCAGCAATTATGGCTGGCGGATCGTTTCCGAAGGCAATGACGGCGAAGTGCTGCCCCGCCACGCCACCCGCCCCGAATTCGCCGCGCCGTTGTTCAGCTGGACGCCCGTCATCGCGCCGAGCGGGATGATCCAATATACGGGATCGCTCTTCGTCGGCTGGTCAGGCGATTTCGTGCTCGCCGGACTCGTTTCGCAAGGGCTGGTCCGCGTCCGCGTGAACGGATCGACTGCCACTGAGGTTGCCCGCATCGGTCTAGGCGCGCGCATCCGCGAAGTGGAACAAGGGCCGGACGGCGCGATCTGGGTGCTGGAGGATGGGGCAAGCGCCAGGCTGCTAAGGCTGACGCCGGGCTGAAGGGGTGGTTTTGGGGAGCAACCTTAGCCCACATCAACCACCGTCATGCTGAACTTGTTTCAGCATCCACCGCGCCGCGAGCAGCACCTGTCTGCGTGGAGAGTTGGAGCCTGAAACAAGGTCAGGATGACGGTGAAGGGGTTTGCCCCATAAATTTCCCCTTTGTCCGGCTTGTCAGGTGGAACTGTCCGCAGCGGTCGCAACGATAGACGCGCAAAGGCACGCTCGCGTCGCGTGCCACGATCAGCGCATCCGCTGCGCTCACGAACCGGGCCTTTCGGACGCAGACACTCAGCTTGGTGCGCATCAGTTTCCTAAAGAGCTGACGTTTTACGGGCGGAACTGCGGCAAATGCGCCCGCAACGCCGCCTTCGGTACGAGCATCTTGCCCTTCCCACAATTGTCTCCCCGGACTTGTTCCGGGGCCTACTTCTCCGCAAAAGCAATTGCTGGTGAGGCGCGACGACGGTGGGCCCCGGAACAAGTCCGGGGAGACGGAAAGGTTTGGTAGAAGTACCCCCGCTATTCCCCGCCCAGCGCCTCGATCCGCATCGTCGCCTCGGCAACGCCCGGGTTGGCGGGGCTGCCGGTCATCGCTTCGAATGCATCGCTGAGCCTGGCGTAGCGCGTTCGGGCATCGCGCCAGAGATCGATCGCGCCCGCCACATCACCCACTGCCTCTGCCTGACAGGCGGCGCAGCGCACGGCATTGGCGATGTCGAGCGGTGGCGCTTCGGGGACTTGCGCGTAGAACCACAGGGATTGCGCGCAATCGGGCTCGGCCTCGTCGGCGCGGCCTGCGTCGATCAGCATATCGGCCCGGTGACGCAGCGCATGAGCAAGCGCGAGCGGGTTGGTGCCCGCGCGCAACAGCTCGATCGCGACGCTTTGGTGATCGATCGCCGCCGCCAGATCGCCCGCGTCGCGTGCCGCCTTCGCCGTGTGGAGCAGCGCCGCGATTTCCCTCACGGCCGCACGATCAGGTAATTCATCCGCGCAGACGCAATCGGCCGGTCGCGGTCATCCTGCCAGGCATGGGCCTCGACATTGGCCACGCGCGTGCCCAGTCGGGTGACGATGCCCAGCGCACGTGTTTCCTTGTCGCGCCCGCCGCGCATGAAATCGACGGTCACGTTGATCGGCTTGATCTTGCCGCCGCCGTCAGCCTCCAGCGCATGTTGCAGCGAGGCGATCGCCGCCATTTCAAGCAGCCCGCCAATCGCGCCTCCGTGCAGGAAACCGGGCCGCCCGGTTACTTCCATCACGAACGGCATCATCAGCACTGGCGGGCCAGCATCTCCCGTTTCCACAACCAGGCCAAGCACATCGGCATAGGGCGGTAGCTTCACGGCTTCCACTCCATGAACATAAAGGTGCCGGCCACATGCGCGAGCGGATCGGCGGGGTCGCCATCATGTGCGGTACCGCGAATGAACGAGATAGTGCGCGTGATCCGGTAGCATTCGCCGCGGCCGTACACGGTTTTCTCCGGCGTTGCGGGGCGCAGATAATCGATCCGCAGATCGAGCGTCGCGTGCGGACGAAAGCTGCCGAGCTTGATCCACACCGACAGACTGGTCGCCATGTCCATCATCGTCAGGATGGGGCCGGACGCGAGCACACCGCTTTCGGGATCGCCGATCAGCCGGGGGTCATAAGGCAGCTTCAGCTCGGCCCAGTCGGGCCCGTGATCATGATATTCCACGCCAAGCAGCCCGGCATGGCCGCGCTTGCCAGCGCCAACGAACAGGCGCGGATCGAAGGTGAGGGTGGGGGTCTGGCTCATCGTGAGCGCGGTCTACACGGCTGCCCGGCGGGTGCAAGCCGGGGTGGCGATGGCGCAAAGCTTGCAGCGATTTAACTCAGTGCGGGGGCGTTGTCGTCATAGCCTTGTCCCGGCCCGCACTGGGGCGGGCAAGGAAGGAGACAAGTGATGCTGGGACTCGATATCAGCCAGATTATCGATCTGGGAACGCAAGTCGCGACAAGCGGCGCAATCCGCGCGCTGGAATCAACGGCGGACGAGATTTTCGAATACATCATCGGCATGTCGATCGTCGTGTACGAGATTGATCCGGGCTGATCGGCGATGTCCGACGTCACAGTCGCGCCCCGGCTGGTGCCGATCACCAGTGCGGAAACGTTGCGGGCAGCCCATGAGCGGTCGGTCGCAGTTGCCGCCGCTTGGCGAGATGGTGCGGGCTATCGGCAGGCTGAAGCAGCCTTTGCGGGTGAGGGGCTCACCGCCGTTGACGTCGCGGTGCAGGCGGCGGGATTATTGGCCGATGATCGCTGGATTGCGGTGTTGATCGCCCCGCTGATCGATGCGCTTGCAGTCGACGACTGGTTTCAGCCGCCGCTCCGGGTCAGCCGTGATCCGTTGCGGATTGGGGCGCTGATGTTCGAACATCCATTGGTGACGATATCGGCATCGATCCTGTCGGCAGACGTACTGGTCAGCCTGCCGCCGCCTCAATCGGTGGTCGTGCCCGGTCGGCTATCGGTGGTGCGGTATTGGCGCAGCGGTGGCGCGACGCTTCGCCGCTGGCAGACCGAGCGCGCGGGCGCGGAATTTTCGGCGCAGTCGGCTTCTCCCTGCCGGGCGATCGAATCGCTAAGCCCCAGCGACGGTGATGTCGTCACGATTGACGGGCGATCCGATGCGACCCTGATCGACGGTGCGACCGCCGATGTCGTGACGATCACCGCGACGATCCGTGTCGAATCGGCCCCGTTCATGCGCGAATATGCGGTGGATGACGGGCGGCTACTGTGCGTCGCCGCGCTCGATGATCAGGCATCGCGAGTGCAGATGCTGTTGGCATTCCTGCGCCATTCGGAACGTGCCGATGCTGCGACCAGCCTGGCAGCCGCAACGCATGATCCCGCCTATTTCCTGCGCTGGTGGGCAATGCGCGAGTGGCTGGCGCTTGACGTCGCCAGTGCCTTACCGCGCTTGCGCGAGATGACGGGCGATCCGAATGCCGAGGTCCGCGCCGCCGCGGCGCAGATGCTGACGATTGCCGAGAAGTGGCAGCCATGCCGATCGTGATTGATCCCGGCGCGGGCAGCGCCATCGATCTCGATGATCTGGTCGACGCGCTCGACGCCCATGACTTCGACGTGCGCTGCCCGGAGTCCTTCGCGACAGCCGGGCCACTCCTCGCCCGGCTTGGCCGCAACCGCGATTTCCTCGCCGATCTCGCGATCGAGTCGTTGAAGCAACGCTGCGCCGATCAGGCGGCGGGCAATGCCTATACCGCGCAGGTCTTCCTGCTGCGTCCCGGCAATGGCCGCTATCTGCTGCGCGCCAATTTCTGGCCGGCGGCGGATGATGCCGTCGTCCGCGCGAGCGGCGCTGCGCCGTTTTTCTATGGCATGCCGCACGACCATAATTTCTCTTTCCTGACAGTCGGCTATCTGGGCCCCGGTTATTGGAGCGATTATTACGATTATGATGTCACCGCGCTGACCGGGGTGATCGACGAACATGCCCGCTTGCGTTTCGTGGAACGCGCCAGGCTCGAACCCGGCAAGCTCATGCTCTACCGCGCGCGGCAGGATGTTCACGCGCAACTGCCGCCTGACAGTTTTTCGGTCTCGCTCAACATCCTCGGCTATGATCGCGCCCAGCCCTGGTGGGATCAGTACCGGTTCGATACCGCGGCGGACACCATCTCCGGCGTGCTGACGACCGCGCCGTCAGAAGCGCTCGTGGCGCTGGCCGCGCAGTTCGGCGGCGGCAATTGCCTCGATCTGGTGCATGATTTTGCCGCGCGTCACCCAAGTCCGCGGATGCGGATGACGGCGTTGACCGCCTTGGCGTCGACCGCGCCTGACCCCGCGGCGCGCCACGCGATCTTCCAGCGCGCGACGGGTGATGCCGATCGCTACGTTGCTGCATCCGCCCGCGCGCGGATCGGACGCATGGAGCGGTAACCCGCTCCATTGCGGAGGCGATCCTGCGTAAAACACGGGATAACTTGCCTATTGTCGATGGATGGTGCCGGTGGTCCTCCTTTCTGCTGATCGACTGGGGCTGGTTGACGCGCTCGCCACGCGCGGCCTGATTGCCGTGCACGCCGATGATCCCCGCGTGCATCAAGCGGTTGCGGGGATCATCTGCCATCGGGCGCACTGGGTGCAACCGAACGACCCGGCTGAAGGGGGTGTTCCGCTGATGCACCTGATCGACGGCGGCGAGGACGCCGTGGTCGCCGCACTCGATGCCGGTGCGGATGATGCTCTACCTGCGCAATCGAGCGACGCTCTCATCGCTGCCCGCATCGCCGCGATCGTCCGTCGCGGGCTCGCCACCCGCTGGCTGCGGATCGGCGACCTCAGCATCGATACGCTTGAACGCACCGTCAGCCGAGCGGGTCGCGCGATCCCGCTGTTGCCGCGCGAATACCGCCTGTTGCTCGTCCTCGCCCGCGCGCCGGGGCAGGTCGTGGCGCGCCAGACATTGGTGGCGGCGCTGTGCGGGCTTCGGTTCGATCCGGGCACCAACGTCATCGAAGTCCATATGTCGCGCCTGCGCGCCAAGCTCGATCGGGGATTTGCGGTGCCGATGCTGCATACCGAACGCGGGCAGGGCTATCGGCTGGCCCCGCCCAGCGATGCACCACACAACATGATTGCCGCCACCGCCGCTGCCCGGTAGCGTTGCTGCAAAATGATAACAGGAGAGACGGGTGCATCCCAGCGTCCACGCCACCACTGCGCCGGATAAACCTGCGCTGATCGTTGCCGAAACCGGTGAGACCATCAGCTATGCCGCGCTCGACGCGCAATCGAACCGCGCGGCCCATCTTTTCCGCCGCGCCGGGCTCGCCATCGGCGATACGATCGCGCTGTTCCTTGATAACATCCCTGAATTCTATGACATCGCCTGGGGCGCCCAGCGTGCCGGGCTGTTCTACGTCTGCATCCCGAGCAAGCTCACCGCCCCCGAAGTCGAGTATATCGTCCGCGATTCCGGCGCGAAACTGGTGATCGGGTCCGCCGCGATGGCGGGTGTCGCGGCGGCTTTGGTGGAACCGTTATCGCACTGCGCGCGATTGATGATCGGCGGCACGGTCGACGGGTGGCAGGATTGGTCAGCGGCAGTCGCCACCTTGCCCGACACCCCGATCGCGGACGAGCGCGCCGGCATCGACATGCTCTATTCGTCGGGCACCACCGGTCGCCCCAAGGGCGTGCGGGTCGCGCTGCCGGAGGATCCCGCGATCACCGCCCCCAATGTGCTGATGATGCTTGCGCAGGCGCTGTACCGGCTCGGCCCCGACAGCATTTATCTTTCCCCCGCGCCGCTTTATCACGCCGCCCCCTTGCGCTGGTCGATGACGGTGATGCGGCTCGGCGGCACGGTGGTGATGATGCAGCATTTCGATCCCGACGCCGCGCTGGCGGCGATCGATCGCTACAAGGTCAATGCCAGCCAATGGGTGCCGACGCATTTCGTCCGGATGCTGAAGCTCGACGAGGCCACCCGTGCGCGCTACGATCTGTCGAGCCTGAAAGTCGCGATCCACGCCGCCGCCCCGTGCCCCATCCCCGTCAAGGAAGCGATGATCGCCTGGTGGGGGCCGGTCCTCTACGAATATTATGCCGGATCGGAAGGGAATGGCCTGACCACGATAGATTCGGCGCAGTGGCTGACACACAAAGGATCGGTCGGCAAGGCGGCCTATGGCGAGCTCCACATCTGCGATGAGGCCGGGAATGATGTGCCACCGGGCACCGAAGGCTTGGTCTATTTCGCGGGCGGCGGGGTGTTCGAATATCACAACGATCCCGAAAAGACCGCCGAGGCGCGCAATGCGCAGGGCTGGACGACGCTGGGCGATATCGGACGGGTGGATGAGGAGGGGTATTTGTACCTCACCGATCGCAAGAGCTTCATGATCATCTCCGGCGGGGTGAACATCTATCCCCAGGAAATCGAAAACCGCCTGATCACCCACCCGCGCGTCGCCGATGTCGCCGTCATCGGCGGACCATGCCCCGAAATGGGCGAGCGCGTGATCGCGGTGGTGCAGCCGGTCGACATGGCCGAGGCGG
>CAZYOU010000113.1:0-8398 GCA_964649315.1 uncultured Stakelama sp.
CGTCACCTCGGTCGACGGCATGACGGCCGACTTCTACCCCTTCGACATGACCTTCCTTGCCCGTGTCTCGACCCGCATCGTCAACGAAGTCGAAGGCGTGAACCGCGTCGTCTACGACGTGACCAGCAAGCCACCGGGTACGATCGAGTGGGAATAATTTTTACCCATCCGAGGGTATCCGAAACTACGCCAGAATACGACGTAACCACTTGAAAAACAAAAATATTTCAGCCGAGACCTATCGAGAACTATCGGTGGGCATCAAACGCGTCTGTCGTGCCCGCTGACGGACCCTGCTCCCGTTGATCATCCGGAAAATCGAAAGTACCGTCATAGCGACCGAGGCTAATGACGGTACTTTTTTCAGCCTAACACGCTGAATATAAACAGATATTCCCGTCAAAAGCCTTCAAAAACCGCGTGACGGTACTTTTTCGCGAGGAGGCCCAGAATGTTGACGGATGCGGCACTCAAGTGCCTGAAACCAAAAGCCAAAATGTACAAGGTGACCGATCGTGACGGCATGTATGTGCGTGTCGCGCCGACAGGCGGCATCTCGTTCAGGCTCGACTATCGGCTGAACGGCAGGCGGGAGACCGTGCATCTCGGCAAGTACGCCCGAGATGGGATCTCGCTCGCCCGGGCGCGGGAATTGTGCCTGGACGCGAAACGCATGATCGCCGAGGGGCGGTCCCCCGCCATCGAGAAGCAGCGGGAGAAGCGCCGGATCAAGGAGGCCAAGAGCTTCGGCGAGTTCGGCGAGAAGTGGCTGACGGGCGCGCCCATGGCGGACAGCACGCGCGCCATGCGCCGCGCCATATTCGAGCGTGAACTCAAGCCGGTCTGGCAGAACCGTTTGCTGAACGAAATCACGCCTGATGACCTGCGCGCCCACTGCGCCAAGATCGTGGAACGGGGCGCGCCCGCGACGGCCATCCATGTGCGGGATATCCTGAAGCAGATCTACGCCTTCGCCATCCTCCACGGCGAGAAGGTCGCGAACCCGGCCGATGACGTCGGCCCGGCGTCGATCGCCACATTCACGCCCAAGGACCGGGCGCTTTCGCCGACCGAGATCCGCATCATGCTCAAGCAACTGGAGCATGTCGCGACGCTGCCGACGATCCGGCTCGGCATGAAGCTCTACCTCCTCACCATGGTCCGGAAGAGCGAACTACAGGACGCGGTCTGGGATGAGGTCGATTTCGAAAACGCCGTCTGGACGATCCCGAAGGAGCGCATGAAGCGATCGAAGCCGCACAATGTCTACCTGTGCCGGCAGACCCTCGACATCATGATCGCGCTGAAGACCTGCGCTGGTAATTCCCGATATCTGCTGCCGTCCCGCTACGATGCGGATGCGCCGATGTCGCGGGCGACCTTCAACCGGGTCACCTACGCTGTCGTCGAACAGGCTAAGAAGGAGGGGCTGCCGCTGGAGCCGTTCACCGTGCATGACCTACGCCGCACGGGCTCGACGCTGCTCAATGAGTTGGGCTTCAACCGCGACTGGATCGAAAAGTGCCTGGCGCACGAGGACGGGCGTTCATCACGCGGCGTCTACAACAAGGCCGAATACGAGGTTCAGCGTCGCCACATGATGCAGGAATGGGCCGACACCGTCGATGCCTGGGTCGAGGGGCGGAAGTATGTTCCGACGCTGCTGCCGACAGTCATGCCGTCTATCGCGCTCGATCCTGCCCTTTGACTGGGCGGGACTTGCGCTTGGTGACGTCGGGATGCTGTGCGCGAGGGATTGGCTTCGCGCGCCGCGCCAGCAACCAGGCGTGGACCTCGGCGAGGTCCCAGACGATGCAGCGCGGTGACAGCGCGAAGCGGCGTGGGAATTCGCCGCGCTGCTCCATCTCGTAGATTGTGCTGTCGGCCAGCGGCACCATCTCGCGCAGCTGGTGCCGCCGGATGGTCTTCCTGATTTCCAAAGGCTCGCTCTGACCCATACCCAATCTCCTTCGCGGCTGTCGCTGGCGATTGAGAACGATAGGTGCCGATGCCGGAAGTCCCTCCCGAGAGGCGTGCGGCAATTTCGGGCTCTGGCGTAGAAATCGGCGGGTCATTTTCAGTCCTGACAGCGCGACCGGACATCCGTCAGCCCACAGAATCTGCACGACTCGCCGCAAGCGTTCCGCGCCGTAATTGCGCTGTCCAGATCACGCACCATTTACTGCTTGCACCGGCGAGATGCGATCCGGAAGTCCGCTAGCGACGTAACAACAGTCGAATGTGTGACACTTAAGGATTTCGTGGGCGGCGGTAGCGAGGAGACGGAGAAGACCCATAATCTGATCGGAACAGTTCTCGGGGGCTGACGGGGCTACGTTTGCTAAGACCTTTGCATCATGGGGAACCATCGTGCCGAGATCGAAGATCGAGCTGCGCCATGTGCGCTACATCATCGCCGCCGCGGAAAGCGGCAGCTTCCGGCGCGCGGCACAAGATCTCGGCGTCGAGCAGTCGGCGATCAGCCGCCGCATCCGGGATGTCGAGGATGAGATCGGCGCACAGCTGTTCCGCCGTCATCCTGCCGGCGTCGACCTGACGGACATCGGCAAACAATTCCTGAATCAGGCCGCCCCTGGGGCTCGCCAGATCGGATCGGCGCTCGACGGCGCAAGAACGGTGGCGAACAGAGGACGGCATCTTCGGATCGGCGTGTTCGGGCCTCTGACCATGGGCTTTCTGTCTGAGCTCTTCGGGGCCTTTCGGGGTGACCGCCCGGGGGTCAAGCTGCGGTTCAGCGAGGGCAGCTGTCCCGAACTTATCGCGGCCGTGCGGCGGGGGCAGCTTGATGTCGGTGTCGTCGCCGAAGCATCGCCCGGGAAGGGCTTTGACGTGACGCATTTGTGGGCCGAGCCCGTGTACGCGGCATTGCCGGACGGCGACCCACTCGCCGATCAGAAGGCGCTCCGGTGGGATGACCTGCGTGACCGGCACTTTGTGGTGACTGATTTACCGACCGGCGATTTCGCGAAGGGTTACCTGATGCGAAACCTCCAGACTTCGCCCGGAGACCTCCAGATCGAGCAATTGTCCGTCACTCGGGAATCTCTGATGCAGATCGTCGCGCATGGGGACGGCGTCACCATCGCAGGCAGCGCGCATGTCCGTCACGGACTGCCAGGCATTGCTTTTCGCCGGATCGAGGATGCTGTTCTCCGCTATGGTGCTGTCCACCCGCGAGGGGCGCTCCATCGGAACCTCGAGCGCCTGTTGGCGCTGGCAAAGTCTTTCTCGGAGCGAGATGACGCTTGGTTCGCCCGGCAACGGCTCATGCGCCCTGAGCATCGGCGCGTGCCGCACGTTGACTGCCATCGCGGCGCGCGCGGGCGAACCCCCGATCGGTTGCAATGAAGCGCTCGAGCATGGGCACAATCAGCTTCGTCGGGTCGCCGATGGTCTGGCCTTGTTCGCGGCCGAGTGCTGCGGCGTAGGCGACGAGGTCGCGATGCAGTGGCGCAGGGAGTTCAATCGTCACCTTCACCGGCTTGTCGTCGATGATCGGGCCGAGCTTCAGCTTGGTCATCACAACCCTCCATAAGGTTCGAGCACGAGGTCGCGGGTGACGATGACGCGCACGGGGAACCCCGGTCTGATCGTCAGAGTCGGCGCGACATTGAGTTGCCGACGGATGATCTGCTGCCCTGCGTCGTTGACGGTGTCCTGCCCGCCGTTGCGGATCGCCCGGAGCAGCCGATCCTGATCGTCAACGGCGAGTTCGGCGCCGACCGACAGCAGTGTCGACAGGCCGGCAGCCTTGGCGAGATCCCACCAGTGATAGTCGACGCCATCCTGGAGACCCGCATAGCCTTGCGCGTCGGCTCCCGGTTGACGTTCCAGGACGATCGAACGGCCATTCGGGAGGATGAGCCGCTTCCAGACGAGCAGCACCCGGCGCTGACCGAAGCCGACATCGTTGCTGTGCTCGCCGATCAGCCGCGTGCCCTGCGGGACGAGCAGGATGCGCCCGGTCGGGCTGTCGTAGACATGCTCCGTGACCTGCGCAGTGATCTGGCCCGGTAGGTCGGATCGGATGCCGGTGATGAGGGCCGCGGCGATGACGGCGCCGGTCTGAAGCACATAGGGCGACGCCGGACCCATCACGCGATCTGGCGAGACCGTGCGGCGGTCCACGCCCGCATTCAGGAACGCGAGCTGGCGATCCTGCGCCGTCGCTGCCCCCGGCTGGCCCGGAAGACCTAGCCCAGAGAGGCTCGGGCTGCCTGGTCCGCCAGCTGTCGCAATCGGAGCTGCGACGCGCGCCTCCGTCTGAAAGAAGACGCGGCTCGCTCGGGCAGCTTCTTCTTCCGCGCGCCTGCGCTGCTCAACCGGATCGACGGTGGGCGCTGCCGCCATCGGCGGCGTGACGGGCTGGCCACGATTCTGCGCATCGAGGATGGGTCGCCCCAGATCTCCGGGCAGCGGAGGCCCGAGCACCGGGCCGGTGTAGTCGCGTGGCAGGCCGGCGAGCCCGTCCGCGGTTCGCCGGTTCTGCGTTGAGTAAAGCTCCTCACTGCCAGGGCCGATACTGCGCGTCTGAAGCGCATAGATGAGCGCGCCACCGACCCCGAGGGCGGCGATGAGACTGATACCGCCCAGCACCTTTCGCGACAGTCGGGTGACCCGGGGCGGTTCGGCGCGCAGCCGCATGGGCGCAGCGGCGTCGTCGGGCGGTGTGCCGACCAGCGGTGCGTCGGCTTCGTTGGGCGTGTCGCGCTCGCTCATGACGCGGGCCTCCCATCGGTGCGAACGATCCGGACCGTCTGCTGGCGCTCGCCACTGCCGAGACGGAGCTCGGCGGCGCCGAACAGGCGGTCGACGATCAGGATGTTCTGGTGGATCCGGCTGTTGGCGATCTGCGGTTCGCCATCTGCGCCGATGACGAAGAGCGGGGGCATCTCGCCCTGAACGATCCCGCGCGGGAACTCGACATAGACGCGGCGCCCGTCGTCGTAGACCGAGATTGGCCGCCACGGCGGCGTGTCGCCGGTGAGGCCGTAGCGATAGTTCCGTGCCGCAACGGCCGGGATCACTGGCGTGGCGGGTACTGCCTGTCTCTGCGAGGCGGGCGGCTGCGGATAGGCCCAGGCGACGGCCGGCATATAGGGGCGTTCGCCCGAGCGCAGCTCGATCATGTAGATGCGACGGTCAGTGGTGATGACCAGATTGGTCGTGATGTCTGGCCGTGTCGGCTTCACGAGAACATGGACGCGGCGCGTGATACCCGAGCCGCTCTCGGTGTCGCCGATGATCCAGCGCGCGGTGTCGCCCGCGGCGATCGGGCCGGCGCCGGTCAGGCTCTCGCCTGGTTCCAGTGCGATGTTGGTGATCTGCCCGGGAGCGGCATAGACCTGATAGAGCGCGCCCTCGCTCCAGGGATAGATCTGGATCGAGTTGTAATACCCCTCGCGGCGTGGTTCGACGCGCGCGGCGGCGTTGGCATTCTCCACGCGGCTCGTCGGCGTCCCTGCGGCAGCGCCGCCGCGCGCGGGTGTCCAGGCGGGCGGTGTGTGAAGCGGCCTTGGTGGCGCCTCCGTGACGGCAGCCGGCACAGGTGGAAGCGGCGGCACATCGGCGTCGTAGCTGACCTGTGGCGGCCGGTTGGTCGCGCAGCCGGCCAGCGCCAATCCGGAGATCAGCAAAAGCGCAGAGCCGGATAGGCGGAAGCCGCGGCTCGCGGGTCGGCGGAGATGATTTCTCATTGCCCCATCTCCCGAGACCAGTTGATGGCGTTGACGTAGATCCCAAGCGGATTGGCCCGCAGCCGCTCTGCGTCGCGCGGGGGTTGGATCACGATGGTCAGGATGGCTGTCCAGCGCTGTGTCGTGGAGAGCTGGCCGTTCTCATACTGGCGTTCGGTCCAGGCAACGCGGAAGCTGTCAGGCGACGCGCGGATCACGCTCGACACTTCGACCGACACCTGCTGCTTCCCGACGCGGGTGAACGGATCGTTGGCGCGGGCGAAGTCATTGAGGGCCGCCGCGCCGCGATCGGTCGTGAACTCGTAGGCGCGCAGCCAATTCTGCCGCACGACGATGGCGTCGGCCGGGATCGAGCGGACCTGCTCGATGAACCGCGCCAGATGCCAGGCCACCTGCGGGTCGGTGGGGCGGTAGTCGGCCTGCGCTGGCGCGACCGCCTGCGCCTGGCCGAGATTGTCGACCTGCACCACCCACGGGACGATGGTCCCGCGCGCCGACTGCCAGACCAGCGCGGCAGCGAAGCCGGCGGAGAGGATCAGACAACCGAAGGCCATGAGCCGCCAGTTTCGGGCCTGGACACGCGCTGAGCCGATCCGATCATCCCAGATCTGTGCCGCGCGCTGATATGGCGTCTCGGGCTCGGGCGTCTTTCCATAGTGGGTTGCGGGTCGCTTGAAGAAGCTCATGTGCGGTCGCCTCCGGAGAGATTGATGGAAGAGCCGCCGCCATGGCTGTCGCCCGATCGGATCGCGTGTGCCGCGAGCGTGACGCCGTGGCTCATGGTCTGCCCACGTCGCATGCGCTGCGCCCAAGCCGGCGGGCTGGCGGCAGAGCCTGTCGCTGCCGGTGCGGCCGAACCGGCATCATTCGCGACCGTTCCCATGCTCGAGGAGCCGCCGGTGGCTCCGAAGCCGCTTTTGACGCCGTCGGCGAAGCTCGAGCGAACGCTTTGCGCGGCCCGGCGCAGCGGAGAGGCTGCCGCGCTGCCGGCCGCTCGTGCGACGCCGCCGAGGCCCGACGCGACGCCGGCGGCGCCCGACTGGCCGAGGGAGCCGAGACTGTAGGCAGCGGAGGCGGCTCCCGCCGCGGTGGCTCCACCGCGCACGGCCGCGGTGCCGCCGGAAATTGCGCCCGCGCCACCGCGCAGGGCGAGGCCGGCCGCGCCGCCGGCAGCCATGGCTGCGCCGCCCGCGACGAGGCCGGTGCCGATGGCGGAGCCTGCGCCCAGTTGCGGGCCACCGGAAACGATGCCGTTGGCGATACCCGGACCGAAGATGCCGAGACCGAGAAGCGACAGCGCTGCCAATACGACGGCCATCGCGTCGTCGATGGTCGGTGGCTGACCTCCGAAGCCTGCCGTGAACTGGCTGAACAGAGTCGAACCGATGCCAATGATGACGGCGAGCACCAGCACCTTGATCCCTGACGAGATGACGTTGCCCAGCACGCGCTCGGCCATGAAGGCGGTCTTCCCGAACAGGCCGAACGGGATCAGGACGAAACCGGCCAGCGTGGTCAGCTTGAATTCGATCAGCGTGATGAAGAGCTGGATGGCGAGGATGAGGAAGGCGAGCAGCACCAGCGCCCAGGCGAAGAGCAGGCAGGCGATCTGGATGAAGTTTTCGAAGAAGGCGATCCAGCCCATCAGGTTTGAGATGGATTCGAGCAGCGGCCTCGCCGCATCGAGACCCGTCTGCGCGACCCGGCCCGGGCGCATCAGGTCCTGGATGGAAAACCCGGTGCCAGACGCCTGAAGTCCGAGGCCGGCGAAGCTTTCGAAGACGATCCGCGCAAGGTTGTTCCAGTTGCCGATGATGTAGGCGAAGACGCCCACAAACAGCGTCTTCTTCACAAGGCGTGCGATGATGTCGTCGTCCGCCCCCCAGCTCCAGAACAGGGCGGCCAGCGTGACGTCGATGACGATCAGCGTCGTCGCGATGAACGCCACCTCGCCGCCGAGCAGGCCGAACCCGCTGTCGATGTAGGAGGTGAAGACCCCGAGGAAATTGTCGATGACGCCGCTGCCGCCCATGGCTCACCGCCCTTCGTCGGCGCGTCGCGGCGCGGTGCGGGTGCCAAGGAAACGGTCGCGGGTTTCGGCCCAGATGCGCAGACACTCGCCGTCCCTGGCGGCGGCTTCTCCCATCTGCTGGCACCGACGCTGGCCCTCGCGTAGCGGGTCCGGCGCCTCCTCAAGCACGGGCGTCGGCCGAGCCGCTGGCCTCTCCTCATTCCGGGTCATCTCGATCGCCGTTGCCGTGATTGCGACGGAGACGAAGATGATTGCGCCCACGCGGGCCAGCGTTTTGCCGTCCATCCTGCTGTCCTCAGTTGCCGTTCGGGAACATCCGGGCGTTGCCGGGCTGATAGCCGGAGCCGGGCGTCAGGAACCGGCGGCGCTGTTCACGGCCTTGTTCGGCGGCTGCGGCGCGCTCGGCATCGACAAGCGCCTGCGCTCGGCCGTTGGCAGCGACCACAGCGACCAGGTCTGCGAGTTGCTGCGCCTGCAATGCGAGCAACTGGTTGCCAGCCTGGGTTGCCTGAAGCGCGCCGGTCGCACCCTGGCTCTGCCCGACCAGAGCCGCCATCTCGGCGCGGTTGGTGTCGATATTGCCGACGACACCGGCCTGCACGCGCAGCGCGTCCTGAAGGCCGCCGACCGTGTTCTGCCAGCGCGATCG
>CAZYOU010000114.1:0-7967 GCA_964649315.1 uncultured Stakelama sp.
CATGGTCGCCCTCCACACCCGGAATATCGATTTTGGGCAGGATCTCGAGCACGGTGCCGCCGGCGGCGATGACGCCAACCACACCGCGCGCGCGAAGCGCTTTGCGTCCATGTTCCAGCACGCCGCCACCGCCCCGCCCCGCCAGTGGTGAGGCCGCTGCAACCGCCGCGATCCGATCTGCAGCATTGGCCGGAATTTCGTCCGCAGCGTCCCCATAGCGGATCGCCTCCCATTCCAAGATGGTCCGGCGGATCACGCCGAGGCGAAGCCGTCAAAGGAGAAGGTGTCGCGAACGCTCCAGCGATACCGTGGGGCGGCATCCTCGTCGCCGCCCAAGCCCTTGGGCGCCTTCAATCGGCGACGGTCGATGAACCGCCCTTCACGATCACTTTCACCGTCGTCGCCATCGCCAAGCACTGCGGCGACCTTCGCCCAGTCCTCGTAGAAATATTCCGCGAGCAACGGGATCACCTTGTGCCGCATGACCTCGTCAACGTCACCACGGGTTGCGCAGCGAATGAAATAGGCGTGGCCGATCTGATGCTCGCGATCGAAGAGATATTCGATCCGTTCGTTTATAGTTGCGAGCAGCGCGGCAAGATTGATGCCATCAACCGGCTTTAGAAGAGACACGTCTGGCATAAGCTCGCGAAATTCGAACCGGCGGCGGAGCGCGGTGTCGAGCAGAGCGATCGAACGGTCGGCGGTATTCATTGTCCCAACGATGTGCAGGTTAGCGGGCACGCCGAACCGGGCACCGCTGTATGGTAAGGTCAGCCGCATGCCTTCATCCATCCCGAGCCGCTTGTCCGGCTCGATCAGGGTGATGAGTTCACCGAAAACCTTGGAGATATTGGCGCGGTTGATCTCATCGATCACGAGAACATGCTCCTCGGCACTGAGCTCGGCTGCCTCCGCCATCTGTCGCAGGATGCCCGGCTGCGCCTTCAGGGTGAAGCCGACGCCATCGGCGAGCGGCTGTGGGCGCAACCCTTCGACGAAATCCTCATAAGCATAGTTCTGGTGGAAGGTGACAAAGCCGATCTGTCCTTGGCCCTTCAATTCCTCGTAAGCCTGACGCAGCTCCTGCCGCCGTCCAGCATCGTTCAAAAGCGAATCGTCGTCCGCAAGACCGCGACACAACCGCACCGCCTCAGCCATCGTCCGATAAGTCTTTCCGGTGCCAGGCGGGCCATAGAGGATCAGGTTGAGCGGCGAGCGCTTGACCGGATCTACCGGCGTATCCTCTTCCGTTGCTAGGCGGCCCCATTTCTGCAGGAACCACTCGTAATCTTGGGCTTCGCCGTGGAAGGCGAAGCGGATCAGGCGTTCTGCCATTTCGTTGGTTGGATAAACTTCCCAAATGGTGGGCTGGTAGGTGTAATGATACCATTCGCGGGGCGCAGACGTCGATTCCCATGCGACCGAAACACGTTCGCCATCGCCCCCGTTGACTGTGATCGTGCCGATCGCCTTGATTGACATCACCGATGCTGGACGACCGCGATTATCGAACGGCAGACTATTCTTGCGGACGTAAGTCGCCTTAATCGCGATCCGCTCGCCCGGCTGCATTCGCCGCACCTGCTCGCGGTGCCGGTCGCTTGGCGTATCAATTTCCCAGATGCCCTCTGTGATGAAACGATCGAACTGGTCACTTGTCCGCCCGAAAGATGCGCCAACGAACCAGTAGGGGCCCTCCTGAAGAATTTCGGCTTGCGAGCCGGCCGCTGGCAATTCCACAGGCGGAGCCTCCTCTTCGCCGTCCCACTTATCCTCAAGCGCTACCCAGACGAAGCCCTGGACGTCGAAGAGGTCGGTTGGGTTCCATTCGAACTCGGTGGCAAACAGCGCAAACAGCGCTCGCATCAATTGGAGAAATTCGTCCAGGTCGTCCGGGTCATATTGGGCAGTGCCGAACAGCTTTCGCCCGAACATCTGCTTCCCCATCGCCTCGACGCGGGTGATTTTGAACCAGCTGGCAGCCTCCGGATGCATGGTGCCGACGACGCTGATGGCAATGGCCAGCACCTCGCCGCGACGCAAACCGGCGACGCCCTCGGCCTTCAAGGTCTCCAGCGCCAGCGCGCCGTTGGTGATCGTGTTGATAGGATCATCGTCACTCCGCGCCAGCCACGCGACGATCTCGAAGAAGCGGTCTCGTAAGGGACCCTCGGCCTTGCTGACCTCATCAAGCGTCCGCCAGCTGAGCGGCAATCCCTGCACCTCGACGCTCAGCGCGCGGTAAATCTGCTCGCCGGCTATCCGGTCGTCGGCGGACGATGCTGCGATCGCGCGGACCTTTTCGATCGCCTTGTCCTTGTAGCGACGCTCGACCGTCCAGTAATCACCATCCTGCTGCCGAAAGTCACGGAAGTCCGACATCCGCGACAGAAATTTGTCGCGCAACGGCTTGAATGCCTGCCAGTCGATCACGACGAAGCCAAGCGTATCGAGAGCTGTCTTCGCCTGCGCCCCGCCTGGGAGCGCGTCGTTACCGACATGCGCAAGCGCATCGCGGATGATCGCCTTGCTGGGATACCGCTTGCCCCGATGGAGCAACCAGAACTTGGCAGGGGTGCCTAAGCCATCCAGGTTGGCAATGAACGCCTCGACAGACCCCGCAGCATCGCACCGCCCGATTGCGTCGAGGATGTTCTGCGGGGTCAAGCCGTAAGTTGCGCCACTCTGCATTCCCTTTTGAGCATCGAGGAACCGCCGATAGAAATTGAGCGCGGCTCGGAAATGAGCCAAGTTGCTGTAGAGGTCGCCGTCAATTTCGAACTTGGCAGGGCTGGGTCGACCATCGCGCTGGTCAGATTTTGAATAGGCGAGCGAATCTCGAAGTTCAGCGATAGTCTGTCCATCCGGCAGAGCATCAAGATCGCCATACGCCTTATCAAGACGCCGCACGTCGGTCATCTGTGTGTTGATGGTGGCTTTGGAATAACCCTCCGCTTCCATCCACGCCTTGAATTCTGCTTCTTTCATGTATCCCCCTGATTATTTCGAGCTTAGCGCTGCAACCCGGTCGGACCACGCTCGACATTCAGCCCGATGGGTTACGAACCAGTCGGCGAGCGCCTTGGTCACGCGCATCCCAATTTCGATCTTCTGGCGCTGCCCATCGAAGTCGGCCAGATTGTCGATTATTGGCGTGTCCGCCACAATCATAAGGCCGGCGCGGCCGTTGGATCTTTTGTTGACGGTCGGCACAAGGCGATAGGCCGTTCCCGCAAGCGCGGGCGCGATCTCGCCTGCGAGGTGAGAGAAATAGTCACCCCAGCCATAAAGACAGATGTTGGCGTTGCCCTCACGAAGCTGATGGACCAACCGGGTTTGTGGTAGAAATTCCCAGCTCGGCAATGCCGATGGTGCGAAAATCATCGTCTTACTCTCGCCGGGCGCGTCCTTGAGCATACTCGGTCCAGCGGGGAGCGCGATCCCAAGCTCATCAAGCATGCTCACATAGGCACGAGCAAAGTTACTGACCGCAGCGAGCGGAACTGCCTTGTAACCACGTCGCCCTTTTTCGATCGCTTGCGACACTAAGTCCGCTCGGTATCGTAGCCTTGACATCAATTCGCCCGTCTCGGCGTCAGCCCTTTCCCTTAACAAGGCAAGGATTTGCTCATAGGTGAACACCGCGTCGAACTTTCCCGCGAATATGGGGGCTTTTGCAACATACGCCTCAGGACAGACGAGCACTGTCAGCGCAAAGTCGAAGCCCTCGGTCGCGAGGGCGCTCGCTTCCAGTCGGTAAGACTCTGCCTGCTGTGGCTGTTCGGCTGTGTCGAGCTTGTTCTCGATCAGGAGGGCATATTTTCCTTCGAGAGATTCGACTTCGAGTAAGATGTCAATCTCGCGCCGGCTATGCATGCGACGCCGACTATGGGAGACCTTGCCGTTGATATGGCTTAGATTGGCGCCGCTTATCAACGATAACTCGCCGATGAAGCGATCGCGAAACACGTGCGAGCAGCGCAGCTCTTCGACCAGCAGCAGATCGATATCACGCTCCGTCGCATGACTTAGCGTCAGTATTTCGCCCTTCACAACTGCAGCCCTCCGGATAGTCGGCGCGCGAGGACGATCATCGCCTCGGTATCGCGTCCACAGTAAGCTCGCAGGGCAGCGTCGAGCGCCATCCGTTGAGCGTCGGAGGTGTTCGAAGCGATCGCTTCGATATACGCTTCCTGCGCGCTGCCGCCGTCCTTTACTTCGAGCCCGGCATAATCCATCTCTACGGCAATCGTCGGCAACACCGCCTTAATCGACCAGCTGCCGCGCTGATCGCGGTGATACCAGTTGGCGCGGGTCACCGGCAGCAGATCGACGACGCGCTCGGCAATGCCTAACAGCGTAGGCGCGAGGTCCGGGAAGACCGCAGCCAATTCAACGATCCGTGATTTCTCGAAGCTGGCGTTGTAGCCGATGACCGCGCCGTCGACTGGGATCATCGTCACGAGCGCTTCGGCACAGCCGCGTCGCGGATCTGTCCCGTCAAGGCTGAGGAACTCGCGGTGATCGATCGTGCCGTCCGCATCCTCGATATGCGCCGAGAACTGGAACGGCACTTGGCCATATGGCTTCGTTCCGATCCAGCGCGGGACCGCGAACGCAATCGTCTCGAAGTCCAGCCACGTGCGCGGGAACGTCCAGCCGCTCATAGCCGCCCGGGCACCGACAATGTCGTGATAGATCTCGCCGGTGACGGTCGCATGATGAACCCGCTTGTGCACGGCGCTCGTCAGTTCGGATGGATCAACCGCAAGCAGATCGAGGACGTTGCGCTCGATCCACCGCTTGCCGCCGCCGTTGGGTAACACCGTCACAGGCCAGTCAGGTCCGGCAGGCGGTGCTGCATGACAATAGCCGGCGAATTCGCATGGGAACGGTGTTTCGCAATGGCCGCCGGGCGCGGTGTCCGGCTCGGCACCCTCTAGCGTAGCGCGGGCTGCGGCGACCACGTCGGCACGCGTCGCGATAATCGGCTCGGCGAACGCCACCAGATCGGTGTCGGCGAACAGACCGTTCCAGTCACCCTCGCGCTCGAGGACGAAGCTATTGTCAATGTGTCGGATGGCCGCGCTGGTAACAGGCAAACCGGCGTTGCGCGCAACCCACAACTGGGTCGCCAGGTCGCCAACGTGATAGTCTTTCGCCTTAGTCGAGGATTTCACCTCAGCCATGTGCCACCCTCTAGCACCGTCTGGCTCCAGCACATCGATGCGCACGAGCACGCCGTCATATTCCAGCGTCGCTTCGAAGATCGGCCGATCGTGCCCACTGTCGAGAAGCGCGCGCGTCGTTGCGAGCGCTGCCGCCAAATCCGGCTCGGCCTCGACCATCACGCCATCCGGCAGCATCGCGCAGGCGATGGCGCCGACTTCATGCCCCGTAGCGAAGCGTGTCTCGGCGCCCTCGTCCTGCTCGGCCAGGTCGCGGCGATGAACTGACAGCCAGAGGCGCTTTGGGCATTGCTCAAAGGCCGCGATCTTCGACTTGGACAGGCCGTAGCGGCGAGGTTGGTATGTCATGGGTTTTGTCCAAGTCAGGGATGGAATCGATCGACGATAGCACCGGCATGAAGGCACGCGTCACCTGTCCACCAGTCGAACCATTCGCGGTAGGAACAAGATGCGAATCGCACCGCCGCACCTGCGACGTCGATAGCGAAGCTGGCGATCTCGGCGCGGTGCAGCGCCAGCGTCTCAGCCGTAATGGCGCTGGTCCCGCGCGTGTCAGGCTCGGCGTAGAGATAGAGCAGCACCGGTGCCTTGCCGATCCGGTTGCCCTCGGTGACGAGGCCAAAAGCGTGTTTCACCAACTGGGCGGCATCGAGGTAGGTAAAGGCGGTGTCGCCATTGCGAAGCATATCGCGCATGACGGTGAAGGGCTCCATCCCGTCACCCCAGACGTCCCGATCATAGGCGCCGGACAGGTTTACGGTCTTGGCGTCACGGAACGGCTCGAACCGTTTGGATTCGACGCCGATCAGGTGCGTCGCGGTCTCGACGGCGGCGTCGAGCCACGGGTGGCGACCACCCCGCCACGGAAAGCGCATCTGGCGCTCGACATCGACACGATGGGCGGGCCAGTCCAGATCGGCCAGCGGCGGGAACGGCGGTAGGTCGGCGGGTCGTTCAAGGAACCAGCCGAATGTATTGACCGCGAGCGCCGCGCTGCTTTCCGGGCTGTCGAGCTTGCCGCTCTCGATCTCGTTCCCGCCGGCCGCCGCAAGTGCGGTGCGGATGATGTCTTCCGGCACGCCGGCCAGGAATGGTGAGGTGCGAATCGTCATGAATTACCTTTCACACCCCCATGCGACAGAATCGGTCATGAATGACCTCGAGCATCGCTGCCGATCTATCGTTCCCGCTCGTCGCCCTCGCGATATTCGCCCACGACCCAGATGAAGCGCTGGATGTCCATGTTGTCGCGTGGCTCAAGCGTGGCGATCGCTGCGCGCGTGGTGTCCACTAGGTCGAGCAGGGCGAGATAGGTGTCGCCGTTCGGCTCCGGCGAGTAGCGATGGTGAAATTCGTGACCGACACGATCGGCGAAGTCCGCGGTCACGGTCGGCTTCAGGAACATGTGCTTTCGGTAATCCCAAAGGAAAGGGAGATATGTGATGATCGGCCACGACACCCGCCCGTGCGGTTGCACCGCCGTCGACATTTCCGCGGCACCTGCAGCATAATCTCCCGCGGCAAACGCGGCCGCCCCGCGCAGGTAACGACCCCCGGTATCCCCTATCAGGGTGTCGCGCAGACGCGCGGCCTCGAAGGGCGACAGCATATTGGTCTGGATGCCGGCCTTGGCGATGCGCGCTGCGTTCTCGTTCGTCGCGTTGATCGCCTGTTCCGCTGACAATCCAGCGTTGAGCCGGGCCGCAGCACGCTCCTTGTATTCTCGTTCACTGGACGCGTTCGCAGCGCCCTTGAGGCCGCTCGGAAAGAAGTGGAGATAGCGGCGGATCGCGCCCTCGAACCCCACATAATCCGGGTGCAGCCGTCCCGCCTCGTTACGGAGGCGAGACAGGAGGCGCTCTTCGTCCGCGTCCTCCATTAAGGCAACCCGCTTGCCTCCCAGGATCACCGCGCCGGCGTATCCACCACCCTTTGCCACCTGCCATTTCAGGGTCGCGTGGCCATACTTCATCTCGTTCACCGGCACGCTCGATCCTTTTCAGCGGTTGTCACATTATCGACAAACCCTTCGTCCCGAGATGCGACAGATGCGGTCATCGCTTCGGCGAAATCGCCAGTCAGCATTGTCCGAGCCGCCGCGATCCGATCCCGCATCACCACCATTAGAGCATTCGGCTCCTCGATCACGATCTCGCCACCCCAGGTGAACAGATGCTCTGCCAATTCGCGCATCCCGCCGGTCGCAAAGCGGATGCGCAGCCCGCCATCGTCCAGTTCTTCGACTGCCTGCGATCGGTGGAACCGCCACCCGTTCGCCCGGCTAGCGGCGGCGGGCGCCACGCGTAGGACGACGTCCTGCTTCTCGTCGCGCCACACGCCGAAACTTTCGGTGAGCCAAGCGTCGATGTCCCAATCGTCCGGCGCGCAGCCCAGCTTTTCGCTGACTCGAACGTCGATCATTCGGTCGAGCCGATAATAGACTGGCTGGTCATCACGACCCGGCATCTTGCCGATCAGATAAGCAAGCGGACCGTGGACCAGCCCATAGGGGACGACGCGTCGCCATTTCGGCTCCGGCCGCTCGTCGGTCGAATAGTGAAATTCGAGGCAACATCCGGCGAGGATGGCGCCTTGCACGAGGGTCATCGTCTCCGGGGCGACGGTCGCCACCGGTCCCGCCGTCACCATCGTCCGCTGCAACCGCGCAAGCGCATCAAGGTCTGGGTCCATCCGCCGCTTCTCGCGGTCGTCGAACGCGCCCTTCACCTTGGCGAGCAACGTGGCGAGCTGATCGGCGCGCGCGGTCTGGCCAGC
>CAZYOU010000115.1:0-7757 GCA_964649315.1 uncultured Stakelama sp.
AATGGCCTGCTTTTACTCCGCCACGCTGGCCTGGAATCCGACCGCCGTTGACACTCGCCAAATTCGATCGCGGCTGCATCCAAAATCGCCCGCAACGTCATACGCCCGCGATCGGTGCGCGGCACCTTGCCCGCACTGGCAGCAGACGGTGTTGCAGAAGCGATACGCTCTTCCGCCATTCGATCATCTCCCCCTACTACCAAGTTGAAACCTGGTTCAGGTTTCAGTATAGCACCCTCCAACGGCGTTCAACCCGCAAGAGGGGCGCGTCAATCTGGAGGGGAGAACACATCATGTCACGTTGCCATTCAACCGCCCGCACGCTGTTGCAGCTTGGGGTAGCCTTCAGCGCGCTTATCGCAGCACCCGCCTTTGCCCAGTCGGCCGATCCCGCCCCCGAGACGACTCAGGCCGATCGCCCGGCCGAAGATGACGGTGAGATTCTGGTCACTGCACGCCGCCGTGAAGAAAGCGCGATTGACGTGCCGATCGCCATCACCACCTTTTCCGGCGCGCAGCTCGATCAGTCAGGCGCTGCGGACATTACCGATATCGGCAATTACACCCCCAACGTGACGCTTGAGGTTTCACGCGGCACCAGCTCAACGCTGACGGCGTTTATTCGCGGCGTCGGCCAGCAGGATCCGGTCGCCGGGTTCGAAGCGGGCGTCGGCATCTATCTCGACGATGTCTATCTCAACCGTCCGCAAGCCGCTGTGCTCGACATCTATGAAGTCGAACGGATCGAAGTGCTGCGCGGACCGCAAGGCACGCTCTATGGCCGCAACACGATTGGCGGCGCGATCAAATATGTGACCAAGCGCCTGTCCGACAAGCCAACCGCAACGCTGCGCGGCGCTTATGGCAGCTATAATCAGGCCGATGGGATTTTCAGCGGCAGCGTGCCGTTGCTCGACGGCAAAGTGAAAGTTGGTGGCGCGCTTGCGCGGCTGAGCCGTGACGGCTTCGGCACCAACCTCACCACGCTGGAAGAAAACTACAACAAGGATATCTGGGCGGGCCGCGGCACGATCGAGATCGAGCCGAGCAGCGAAGCATTTTTCCGGATCACCGGCGATTATACGCGTGATCGCACCAATGCTCGCGGCGGCCACCGGCTGATCCCCGGTCTCGTGTCCCGCATCCCCGTGCTGCCCAATGTGTTCGATACGCGCGGTGGCCTGAACAGCCCGGCACAGGATGTCGAAGCCTGGGGAATCACGGGCTTTGGTGAAGTACGCCCGACCGAATGGCTCACCTTCCGCAGCATCACCGCTTACCGGCAGGATGACAGCAGCACCCCGATCGACTTCGACGCGCTGCCGGCGGTCGATGTCGACGTACCCGCATTCCACAACAATTATCAGCTGAGCCAGGAAATCCAGTTCCTGGTCAACAGCGGCGGGTTCAACGGGTTGATCGGCGCTTACTATCTCGACGCCGGATCGCGGACCACCTTCGACGTGCGCCTGCCCGGCACGGTAACCGCGCTGACGTTCGGCAATGTCCGTACCGATACGTCAGCGATCTTTGGTGATTTCACCTATGACTTCAATGAGATGTTCAGCGTATCGGCCGGTGGTCGCTATACCTGGGATAATCGCCGTTCGCAGATTCAGCGTAACGTCTATCTTGGCGCCTCACCCTTTTTCGGCGGCACCACCAACCCGATCGTACGGCAAACCGATTTCCGTGGTCGCCTGAACTTCAAGCAGTTCACGCCCAAGGTTTCGGTCAGCTTCAAGCCGAACAGCAACAACACCTTCTATGCAAGCTATGCCGAGGGCTTCAAGGGTGGTGGTTTCGATCCGCGCGGCGTGGGTACGGCGGCGCCCGATCTGAACGGCAATGGCGTGACGGGTGCAGGCGGCGATCAAGCCGATATCTTCAACTTCCTGTCGTTCGATCCTGAAGACGTGATCACCTATGAAATCGGGTACAAGGCATCGTTGTTCGATCGCCGGTTCAACATTGCGCTGTCGGCGTTCCATTCGGATTACCAGAACGTCCAGATTCCGGGATCGGTCGGTGTCGTCGTCAATGGCATTCAGACCTTTGCCGGCATCACCACCAACGCCGGCAAGGCGCAGATCCGCGGCATCGAGCTGGAAGGCAATGCGATCCTGGCTCGTAACCTGGGCGTCAGCGGTGGCCAGCTGACGCTGGCGTGGACGGCGGGGTATCTCGACGCGAAGTATAAGTCGTACATCGACTCACGCGGACTGCAGGTTGCGGATCGCCGTGCGGTACAGAATACGCCCGATTGGACCGCGAGCGGATCGATCAGCTATCTCGTGCCGATCAATGACGGATCGCTGAACCTGAGCGCAGCGGTTTCCTATCGCGGGGATTCGCAGCAGTTTGAAATCCCGACCGCGATGCTCGACCAGCCCGGCTTCGCGCTGTTCGATGCCAACGCAATCTGGACGGTGAACAAAACCTTCTCGATCGGGCTGCATGGCCGCAACCTGTTCGACAAGCGCTACATCGTGGCTGGCTATAACTTCCTCAGCCAGAACCCTGATACCGGCGTGTTCAATCGTAATCCGATGACGGGGAACTTCATCTCGACGCTGGGCGCAGAAGGCGTGCTGACGGCCTATTACGGCAACCCGCGCCAGGTGAACGTGACCGCGCAGATCAAGTTCTGATCGGGGGGATGGACGGCCCGGTTTCGACCGGGTCGTCCACTGATCACCCGATCAGCGCTCACGCGTGGCGGCGAATTTCACTTTGGGATAGCGATCGACGATATAGCCGACTTCCCAGTTGCTCTTGGCCATGAACACGGGATTGCCGTCGCGGTCTTTGGCCATCGCCCCGCGATTGAGATCGACAAACGCCTTCAGGTCGGCGGGCTCTGCAGCTGAAATCCAGCGCGCGGTTTCGAACGGGGCCATTTCCAGCGCTGCATCGACCTTATATTCGGCCTCGAGCCTGCTCAGCAGCACTTCAAGCTGCAGCTGCCCAACCACGCCAATGATCCAGTTGCTGCCGATGTCCGGATAGAAGACCTGCGTCACGCCCTCCTCGGCCATATCGTCGAGTGCCTTGCGCAGCTGTTTGGTCTTGGTCGGGTCTTTCAGCGCGACGCGGCGCAGGATTTCGGGCGCGAAATTGGGCAGCCCGGTAAAACGCACATCGGCGCGTTCGCTCAGCGTATCGCCGACCCGCAGCGTGCCGTGGTTGGGAATGCCGATGATGTCGCCCGGAAACGCCTCGTCCGCCAGCTCGCGATTTTGCGCGAAGAACAGGATTGGCGAATGGATCGCGATCGGCTTGCCGTGACCCGTCGGGGTCAGTTTCATCCCGCGTTTGAACACACCCGAGCAGAGCCGCATAAAGGCGATCCGGTCACGGTGCTGGGGGTCCATATTCGCCTGCACCTTGAACACGAATCCCGTGACATCGGCGCGGTCGGGGGAGACGGGGGAGGGCTCCGCTGGTTGCGGGCGTGGGCCCGGCGCGTGGCGCGCGAGCGCGTCGATCAGCTCGCCGACACCGAAATCCTTCAGCGCCGATCCGAAATAGACGGGTGTCTGGTCGCCTGCGCGGTACGCTTCTGCATCGAACGCACCATAGCCGCCCAGCGCCAGTTCGGCGTCCTCACGCAGTTTGGCGAGGCCAACTGCCGATAGCGTCGCTGCAAGTGCGGGATCGCCGAGCCCGGTGAACTGCGCCGCCTTGCCCAGAAACTCGCGGCTGCCACCCTCGGGCTGCATGAGCCTGTTGGCGTAAAGATCGTAGACACCCTCAAACTCGCCGCCCATACCGACTGGCCAGCTCATCGGTGTGACATCGAGCGCGAGCATATCGGCAATCTCGTCGAGCAGATCGAAGGCATCTCGCCCCTCGCGGTCGACCTTGTTGACGAAAGTGATGATCGGCACCGATCGCAACCGACACACTTCGAAAAGCTTGCGCGTCTGCGCCTCGATACCGCGCGCAGCATCGATCACCATCACCGCTGAATCGACCGCGGTCAGCGTCCGGTATGTATCCTCGCTGAAATCCTCATGCCCCGGCGTATCGAGCAGGTTGAAGGTGATGCCGTCCTTCTCGAACGTCATGACGGAGGACGTGACCGAAATGCCGCGCTGCTGCTCGATCTTCATCCAGTCCGATCGTGCCCGCCGGTTCGCGCCGCGCGCCTTCACTTCACCCGCCAGATGGATGGCGCCGCCGAAATAGAGCAGCTTTTCGGTCAGCGTGGTCTTGCCGGCGTCGGGATGGGAAATGATCGCAAAGGTGCGACGGTCGTTAAGCTGGGTCATCGCGGGCGACGTACGCGGGCAGCGCTGCCAAGTCGAGAGTGTCCCCCTCAGCGCTTCTTCTTCGCCTTACCCTTGCGCTGTTCACGTTCGATTTCGACCGCGCGCGAGAAGCACGCCAGCACATCCGTGGCGGGATGATTGCGGGCCAGTCGGCGCAGGCGGAAATTTACATGCGCCATCTGCTGGTAATAGCGGGTGAAGGCGCTGTTGATCGTCGCCCCGGCAACTGCCCCGACAAGCGGAGCCGCGCGCGTCAACACGCCTTCGCTCAGCGCTTTGCCGAATTGCGGCACGATTGCGCGGATCGTGGCAGATACCGACTGGTGACTCAGCGCGATGCGCCCTGCCCACAGCCCGGTATCAAGGCTGTCGTCATCGACCAGCGGCCCACCGGTGCCGAACACCGCGATGCACTGTGCCCGCACGTCCGGATCATCGAGATCTTCGCCATAGCTCGCCGCGATCGCCTGGATCGATCGCAAGATCAGCGTCGTGGTGATCGCCAGATCGGCTAGCGTGGTTGCGATGCCCCCTGCCCCGCCCACCGCGCCCGCTACGCCGGTGGCAAAGCGGTAAAAACCCTCGCGCGTGTTCACTGTCTTCCCGCGTTTACGGCGTCGGCCGCCTTGCGAGGTGAACGCAATCGCATAGGCCTGGCGCAGTGCCAGATCGACCACGCCCTGCAATTTGTCTTCGAAGTTGTCCGGCAGCCAGTCGATCAGCTGATCGGCGCTTTCGCCTGCTTTGGCGGCAAGCGAGAGCAGCCACCCCCCCGCATCCTCATGGATGTCGGCGATTTTCATCAGCTCGGCAAGTTCGCGCTCGGTAAAGGCCGCGCAGGCATTTCCCGAATCGATATCGGCCATTGCGCTTCCCTTCGCGCGAAACCTATCGACCTTGGGGGGGATGGCAAGCATTTGCGTTAACCATGTCGGGTAACGTCATCCCGAAATGGTCACCCGCATTTCGGCGTTGTATTTCTCCCCCGGGGCAAGCGTGATGACGCCGGGCTTGGCGCGGAAGTCGCCCTGATAGCCGACCGGATCGGCAATGCCATGCCAAGGCTCGATACACAGGAAATGCGCGCCGGGCTTGGTCCAGATGCCCAGTCGCGGCGTATTGGGGAAGGCGATGTTAAGCTGCGGGCCGCCAGCACTGTCATAAGTGAGGCGCTGCGAACGGATGGGGTTCCAGATCAGCGCGTCATGATCGAACAGCGCATCATGAAGGGCGAGCCGGTTGCCGGCCACCGGGGTGGCACGATCCTCTGCAATCAGTCCGGCCTCGTTGAGCCCGCGCAAGGGGCCCGGCTCATCGCTTTCGAACGTGATGGCGTGTTCGGTCTTGGCCGCGCCACCGGGCAGCGGCCAGGCAAAGGCCGGGTGCCAGCCAAAGCTGAACGGCATCGGCGCATCGCCGTCATTGCCGATCCTTGCGGTCATTGTCAGCGTTGCACCCTCAATCGCAAAACCGATTTCGAGCAGGAAGGCGAACGGGAACCCCTCTCGCGTCGTTACATTGTCGGTCATGCGGAACAGGGCGCCGGTGTCGGTGACGTCGACCGGATCGAACATCGATCGCCGCGCAAAGCCGTGCTTTTCGAGGCGATACGAATTGCCGTCGAGCCACAGCACATCGTCGTTCAATCGCCCGACGATCGGGAACAGAATCGGCGCCCGCCCTGTCCAGAACGCCGGATCGGCGTCAGTCAAATACTCGCGCCCCAGCGAATCGCGCAGCGAAGATAACTCGGCCCCGAACGGGTTGATCGATGCCCTTAGCGCGGACGAGCCGATTTCGATCCAATCATCCACGCAGGCTTGCCCCAAGCTTTGCCGCTGCGGTGACCACCTTGTCGGCGACTGCTTTTAGATCGTCGTCGGTGAAGCTCTTGTCGCCGGGTTGCAGGGTGACCTCGATCGCCAGACTCTTCATCCCAGGCTCGACGCCTGCCCCGGTGAACACGTCGAACAGCCGCGCCGATGTGATCGCCGCCTTGTCGGCACCCTTCACCGCCCGCACCAGCGCATCCGCAGCGAGCGTATCGGGCACGAGGAATGCGAAGTCGCGCGTCACGGCCTGCAGCGCTGGCGGCGTGAACGCAGGGCGCATGAAGCCCCCACTGCCCCCGGCTGATCGCTTGGCCGGGACGGCATCGAGGTAGAGTTCAACCGCAGCAACCGCGCCATCCAGATCGAACGCTTTCAGCGTTAGCGGGTGGAGCATGCCGAAAGCCGCAAGCACTGTCTTGGGCCCCAGCCGCAGCGTGCCCGATTGGCCGGGGTGCCACGCATCACCGGCCTCCCCCATCACCTGCAGGTTATCGACCGGCGCACCTGCCTCCGCCAGCAGGGCAAGTGCCTCGGCCTTGGCATCAAAGGCATCAAAAGCTTGCGCCTTGCCGCCCTGCCAGCCGCGTGCGCGCTTGTTGCCCGCCAGCACGACGCCCAGCGTTGGCCGCTCCGCGTCAGCCAGATAGCGGCGGCCAATCTCGAACAAGCGCACGCTCGCCGCACCGCGCTTCAGGTTGCGCTCGGTCGCGGCCAACAAGCCCGGCAGCAGAGAGGGCCGCATCACCTTCAGCTCCTCGCTGATCGGGTTGGCGACCCGCCATTCAAAATTGCCCTCGGCGCGAAACGGGGCTGCTTGCGAATCGGAGATGAAGCTCCAGGTGATTGCTTCGTTTAACCCGCGCGCCGCAGCGGCCCGGCAGACGCGGCGTTCGAGCTTCTGCTCGACCGTGGCGGTCGGCCGGGCGACACCGGGGGTACGCGGCAGCGGGGTGGAAGGTACCTTGTCGATCCCCTCGATCCGGATCACTTCCTCGACCAGATCGGCGCTGCCATCGACATCGCGCCGCCAGCTTGGCGGGGTGACGTGCCAATCGGCGCTGACGGTGAAGCCAAGCGATGTGAGGATCGCGCGCTGCCGATCAGCCGTAATCGCCAGCCCGCCCAGCGTTTCGGCGCGCGCGGGATCATAGACGATCGTGCGGGTGGCGAGCGGCGGCGTGCCCGCGCGCGTGACACCGCTCGGCGTTCCACCGCAATGCTCGGTCACCAGCCAGGTCGCGATCGCCAACCCCTCGTCCAGAAACGCTGGATCGACGCCGCGTTCGAAGCGGGTACGCGCATCGCTCGTCAGCATCAGCTTCTGGCCGGTGCGCGCGATGCTTTCAGGGTCGAAATAGGCGCATTCGATCAGCACATCGGTCGTGGTGCCCGAAACGCCGGTTTCCTCGCCGCCCATGATACCGCCGATGTCGTGCACTTTCTCGTCATCGGCGATGACCGTCATCGTCTCGTCGAGCGTGTACGTCTTGCCGTTCAGCGCGACCACGCTCTCACCGCCGTGCGCCTTGCGCGCGACAAGCCCGCCGACCAGCTTGGCCTGATCATAGACGTGCAGAGGCCGCCCGAGATCGAACATCACGAAATTGGTGATGTCGACCAGCACCGAAATCGGCTTTTGCCCGATTGCCTT
>CAZYOU010000116.1:0-7749 GCA_964649315.1 uncultured Stakelama sp.
GATACGGGCCTTCGACAAGCTCAGTCCCTACTCAGGACGAACGGTGTTGGTTAGTAACCTACCCCATCATCTCCACCGCCACTGCCGTCGCTTCACCGCCGCCGATGCACAGCGACGCCATCCCGCGTTTCCCGCCCGTCGTCTGCAGCGCCGACAACAACGTCGCCATGATCCGCGCGCCGCTGGCACCAATCGGGTGGCCGAGCGCGCACGCGCCGCCGTGGATGTTCACCACATCATGCGACAGCCCCAGGTCGCGCATCGCGATCATCGCGACGACGGCGAAGGCTTCGTTGACCTCGAATAGATGGATGTCATTCGCTGTCCAGCCGACCTTTTCCATCGCCTTGCGCATCGCGAAGACCGGTGCGGTCGTGAACAGCGCCGGGGCGTGGGCATGGCCCGCCGTCGCGACGATACGCGCGATTGGGGTGAGTCCGAGCTTCTCCGCCACCGACAGCCGCGTCATCACCAATGCCGCCGCGCCGTCTGAGATCGATGATGCATTGGCGGCGGTGACGGTGCCGTCCTTCGAAAAGGCGGGCTTGAGCGTCGGGATTTTGGCGGGATCGCCCTTTAGAGGCTGCTCGTCTTTATCGACCGTGACCGTGCCTTTGCGTCCAGCGATTTCCACCGGCGTAATCTCGCGGTCGAACGCACCCGAGGACTGCGCCTTCTGCGCCCGTGTCAGCGAGGCGATCGCATAATCATCCTGCTGTTCACGCGTGAACTGATAGGCGGCCGCGGTATCCTCGGCGAAATTGCCCATCAGCTTGCCGGGTTCATAGGCGTCCTCGAGCCCGTCGAGATACATATGGTCCTTCAGCACATCATGCCCGATCCGCGCGCCGCTACGGTGCTTCATCGACAGATAGGGCGCGTTGGTCATGCTCTCCATCCCGCCCGCGATCAGCAGGTCGACCGAGCCGGCCGCGAGCGCATCTGCCGCCATGATCGCCGCCTGCATGCCGCTGCCGCACATCTTGTTGACCGTCGTCGCCTCGATATAATCGGGCAGCCCGGCCTTCAGCGCGGCCTGGCGGGCGGGGGCCTGGCCGAGCCCCGCTGGCAGCACGCAGCCCATGTAAATTCGCTCGATCGCCGCGCCTGATAGCCCGGCGCGCTCAACGGCACTGCCGACGGCGGCCGCACCCAGTTCGGTCGCCGACGCGCCTGACAGCGCGCCCTGAAAGCTGCCCATCGGTGTGCGGGCATAGGAAACGATCACGACGGGATCATGGGCGGGACGGGTGGCCATTGGGGATACTCCGGCAGGGAATTTGTTGTCGGCGATCTAGGCGTCCCTGATGGCTTTGACAAATGCCGCGGGGAACGGATTGCCGCGCTGGCCGCTAGTGCGATGCGGCAATAATGCCGGGCACTGATGGGCGGCATATGGAAGATACGACAACCGAAGTATTGAAATGGCTCGCCTCCGGTAGTGGCATGATCGCGGCGGCGATGGTGTCGCTCGACTTGGGGCGACGATTGACGGGGTGGGGTTTCGTGATTTTCCTCGGCTCGTCGCTGGCGTGGATTGCAGGCGCGGTGTTGACCGGGGACGCAGCGCTCGGCACGCAGAATGCCGTGTTGTTCGTGATCAACCTGATCGGGGTGTATCGCTATCTCCTTCGTGCCAAGCCTGTCTGATACGTGGATGTCTGCAACGCTGCTAGCGGTGCTGGGTGCGATTTTTGGCAGTTTCATCGCGGCGGTCGTGATCCGCTGGCCGCAGGGTCGATCGGTGCTGGTCGGGCGATCGCATTGCGATAGTTGCGATACGGTGCTTGGCCCGCGCGATTTGGTGCCACTGTTGAGCGCGCTGGCGAGCGGGGGGCGGTGCCGAACCTGCGACACGGCGATCGACCCGATCCATTGGCGCGTCGAACTGGCAGGGTTGCTGATCGGGCTTTCGGCCGGGCTGCTGATCGATGGACCAGCGGCACTAGCGGTAGCGGTATTCGGCTGGCTGCTTCTCGCGCTCGCCGCGCTCGACATCACTGATTTCTGGCTGCCCGATCGGCTCACGGTTCTGCTGGCGCTGGCCGGGCTCGCGACGGGATTGCTGAGCGTTGTGCCCGCGCTTGAGGATCGGTTGATCGGCGGGGTGGCGGGGTTTGCCGGGCTGCGGGCGGTCGGTGCGGCGTACAAGGCTTATCGCGGGCAGGAGGGGCTGGGCGGGGGTGATCCGAAGCTGCTTGGCGCGATCGGGCTGTGGATCGGTTGGCGGCTGTTGCCGGTGGTGCTGGTGCTTGCCGGATTGGCAGGACTGGGTGTGGTGTTGTACTGGTTGCTCACCGGGCGCGGCGCGCGGATGGATGATCGATTGCCGTTCGGCGCGCTGCTGGCGATCGCCGCTTACCCGACCCTGCTTGCCATGCTATTGTTCTTGCCATGAAGATAATCGCTTTCGCCCTGATCGTAGCAGCGCCATCGATGGCCGCATTCGCCCAGACCAAGCCCGCCCCAGCGCCAGCGCCCCCTGCGACGGTCGCCTCGCTCGACGGGCTGCCGATCGGCACGATCCCGCGGCAGGAATTGCCGACCGGCAGTTGCGCGGCGTTTCTGTGGTCGCAAACCCCCGGGCATGGATTGATCATGATGGTCAGCGCGAGCCCTGCGACGGTGCGCTTTGCGCCCGGCGGCGCTGTCACCGATCTCGTCAGGGTAGCCCAAAATGGTGAGGCGCAGTTCGGCCTTGCGGCGACCACCGAATATGCCGGGGGCGATCTGCGCGTGACGGTGGACATGGAAATCATCAAGCGCGGCGACCTGACCGATGGCGCAGCGGTCCCCAGCGCGACCGTCCGCGTCGATCAGACGGGCAAGGACAGCGTGATCGTCCCGGCGGCGGGCATTATCGGCTGCGGTTGAGGCTGCTGCTCAACTGATTTCGGCGCGGCGTTGTTCGAGCCATTTTCGTTCAGCTTCACCCGGTTCCAGCGCCAGTGCTGCGTCATAGGCTTGACGCGCGGCGGCATGGAGGCCCAGCCGGTAGAGCAAACCGGCGCGAACGGCATGATAGGGAAGAAACTGGGCCAGCCCCGGCACGTCGAGCGCATCGACCTCCTCCAGTGCCGTATCATGGCCCGCCACTTCGCCAAGCGCGACGGCACGGTTCAGTCGCGTAATCGGATCATCGCGCACGGTGAGCAGCGCATCATAGATCGTCAGGATGTTGGCCCAGGGCGGTGGCTCCGCCAGCGATTTGCGGGCGCACCATTCGGCATGGATCAGTGCCGAGACCACACGCGGCGCCCGCGGCGCGATCCGGGCGGCGGCGGCAAAATAGGCGCGCCCCTCTGCGATCAGCGCCGCGTCCCAGCGGGCGGGATCCTGTTCGGATAGCGGAATCATGACGCCATTGTCGCCAACGCGTGCCGGGCGGCGGGCTTCGGCAAAGCGCACGGTTGCGGCAATGGCGAGAACCTCCGCTTCGCCGGGGATCATCCGCGCCAAAATCGCGGTGATGCCCAGCATTTCGCTGGCATAATCGGCGTGGCGACCGCTGCCCGCGCCATCGGCATGGGCGTGGGCATAGGCGACCTCGATCGTGCTCAGCACCGCATCCAGCCGGGCTCCCCACGCATCGGGGCCAGGCACGCCAAAGGGAATGCCGGCCACCGCAATCTTCTTCTTCGCGCGCACCAGCCGCTGTGCGAGCGTCGTCTCGCTGATCAGAAAGGCACGGGCGATTTCTTCGGTCGACAGCCCGCAGACGAGTCGCAGGGTTAGCGCAGCGCGTGCTTCGGGGTGGATTGCGGGGTGACAGCAGACAAAGATCAGCTGCAGCCGTTCATCGGGGATCAGGCGGGCATCGGCCATCATCAATTCCTCTGCCGTCGGTTCAGGCTCGGGTTCGGGCAACTGCGCAACAGCGCGCGTACCCGCCCGGCGAAGCTGATCGATCGCCACTCGTTCAGCCACGCGGAACAGCCAGCCCGCCGGATCGCGCGGCAGATCTTCTGACCAGGCGGTCACAGCGCGTGCGCAAGCTTCCGCAAAGGCCTCTTCGGCCAGATCAAGGTTGCGGAACCGGGCGGCGAGCGCAGCGATGATCCGCCCGCCTGCCGCCCGAAACACCGCATCGAGGTGAGCGGTGCTCACATGCCGGGCGGTGCCATGATCGGGCGCACCTCGATCGCGCCATCGGCGGCGAGCGGCACCTTCTTGGCGATCGCGATTGCCGCGTCGAGATCGGCCGCCTCGATCATGTAGAACCCGCCCAGCTGCTCGCGCGTTTCGGCAAAGGGGCCGTCGTGCAGCGTTTGCTTGCCGCCATCGGTGCGGACCGTCGTCGCGCTGGCAACCGGTTGCAGGCCTGCACCGTTCAGCATCGCACTGCCGATCTCGTCACCGAACGCCATGTGCTTTTCGATGATCGCGCCCATCGCAGCGCCGGTGCCGTCATTATACACCGCTTCGTTTTCATAGATCGTCAGCAGATATTTCATCGCAGCTCATCCTTCCCTTCGCGATCACCGAAGCGTGATCGTACCCGGGAGACGCATGAGCGCGAGTGGAATCGACAGGCACGAAACAATATTTATGAGGGCGTGATCCGGTAATCGATCGGCTTGAAACTGCCGCCATTGCTGGCGGGTGCAGAACAGGCGGTCAGGCCGATGATCAAGTCCATCCGCGCGATGAAATCGATGTGGTCGCTCGCTTTACTGATCGGGGGTAGCACGCGCAGTCGACCTGTCCCGCCATCGACGGGCACGTTCATAAAGCAGTTGAAGGCGACCGGAATGGCATCGGGCCCAATGCCATAAGGCTCGAGTGCTGCGACGAGATTGCCAAAACACCCGCGGTGCCGCTCGAGATCGGGATAGAAATGGTCGAACGTATCGACCGAGCAGGGCGTCAGCAAGAAATCATGCACGCCAACACTATCGGCGACGATGTCCAGCATCGGCCGGGAGCGATTGGAATAGAGGCTATGTCCGATAGTGAGCCGGATCGTCTCCGCGTAATCGAGTGAGCGGCCCGATGAGATGACTTCGGCCATGTCACCACGATTATATGCGACCAGATCGGCGACCTGCATGCCCATTGGATCGATCACGGTCAGCGTTTCACCTCGCAGCAATTCAAATGCCACGCCGCTTCGCTCGGCAATGCGCTCAACGCTCATTGGTCATTCTGGCCGTAATTGAACGGACAGGCCCAGTCCTCATCGACCATGCGCCCGCTATACTGACGTGCCTCGCTTGCTTGGCCGTGGCGCGCGAGCATCGGGTTGCGATCCCCGGCCAGCGCTTCGTCACGCACCATGATCTTTTCGCGCAAGCCTTCGTATCGCCCCTCGTCGCGCAGTCGCTCGAACTGATCGTGCAGGTTGAACACCATGGTCGGTCGCTCAAACCGGCGCGCAGGGCGGCTTGCGCTAGGGTGCAGCCCAACGATGAAGAACGCCTCGCCGCCAAAGCTCAGCGAGAAATGCGGATTATCGGGATCGGGGCTCACGCGGTCGTCATAGGATTGCCCGCGCCAGACATCCTTGTCTGATAATGATTGCACGCGTTGCCACAGCACCGCCTCGAATTCGGCTTCTGACAGCCTTTCTGGCCCTTCAAAGATCACCGCGAAGCTGCGGAACATCGTCGGTGTGTCGCGATATTGCCCGGCGAAGCGCAACAGCCCCTCATGAATGCGCAGATCATCCCACGCGCTGGTGATGTTATCGCAAGCGAGCACTTCCAGCGTACCGCGTGCCAGCGCCGCCTTTGCACCGACGCACGGAAACGCCTTGTCCTCGACATGCTCGAAAAGTTTCGCTTCCAGCAGATGCTGGGCATCATGTTGCCATGGATACATAGACTGGGGCCTGATTTGGTCGACTTTGATTGTCGCCACACCAGACGGTTGAGCTGCCCGGGTTGTTCCCAAAAAAGCAGTTACGCAGGCGTTCCGCCGGGTAGCTGCGCCTTCGGGAAGCCACGCCATACCGCATCATAATCCGGGTCCAGCGCTGCTGATTGCAGCGCCACTTCGGTCGGCTGGAACACCCAGCGGCTTTCGACCATGAACGCCATCGTGCCGTCGATCTTGTGGGGTTTCAGATCGGCCCTACTGGCGGCTTCCCAGCTCGCGACATCCGGACCGTGGCCGCTCATTTGGTTATGGAGCGACAGCGCGCCGGGCACGAAACCATCGGCTTTGGCGTCATACGCCCCCGTGATCAGCCCCATCGCTTCCGACATCACATTGCGATGGAACCAGGGTGGGCGGAACGTATCTTCGGCTACCATCCAGCGCGGCGGGAAGATGACGAAATCAACGTTCGCGGTGCCGGGGATATCGCTTGGGCTGGTGAGCACGGTGAAGATCGACGGATCGGGATGATCGAAGCTGACCGTATTGATCGTGTTGAAGCGCGCGAGATCATAGCGGCAGGGCGCGAGATTGCCGTGCCAGGCGACGACGTCCAGCGGTGATCGGCCAAGCTGCGTCGTCCAAAGAATGCCGCTGAACTTCTGGACGAGCTCGAAATCGCCCTCGACATCCTCGAACCAGGCAACCGGCGTTTCGAAATCGCGGGGATTGGCGAGGCAATTGGCACCGATTGGCCCCAGATCGGGTAAGCGGAACGGCGCGCCGTAATTCTCGGCGACATAGCCGCGTGCGACCCCGTCCGGAAGGGTGACGCGGAAACGGACGCCGCGTGGAATGAGCGCAATCTGGCCGGGAACGATGTCGATCCGTCCCATCTCGGTCAGCAGGGTGAGGGCGCCTGCCTGCGGGATGATGATCAGCTCGCCATCGCCCGAAACGAAGGCCCGCGACGTCATGTCGGTATCGCAGGCGTAGAGGTGCACCGCGACGCCGGTCTGGCTGAGCGGGCCATCGCCTGCCACCAGCATGGTCGTCATGCTGTCGAGCCAGTCGGTGCCGGGCGAGGCGTCGATTGGTCCCCAGCGCAAGCGGTTGGGGGCGAGCGGCGCATCGCGGCTGGCGGCTACGAAGTTCGCCGCGCCGCTATAGCGCGTGAAGGCGGGATGCGCTGCGGAGGGGCGCAGGCGATACAGCCACGAGCGCCGGTTCTCGGCACGCGGCGCGGTGAAGGCGTTGCCGCTCAGTTGCTCGGTGTAAAGCCCAAATGCGGGCCGCTGAGGCGAATTGCGCCCGATCGGCAGCGCGCCGGGCACCGTTTCAGTGCTGAAATGATTGCCGAAGCCGGTCATGTACCCACTTCCGTCATGCCGAACTTGTTTCAGCATCCACTTCTCCAATCACGCTTGCAGGACTCGTTGCACGGTGGACCCTGAACGAGTTCAGGGTGACGGTAATCGTTTCAGGCTCACGCTGCCGTCGCGGGAATGACCCCTCGGCGGATCTGGTCGAGCTCGATGCTCTCGAACAGCGCCTTGAAATTGCCCTCGCCAAAGCCGTCATTGCCCTTGCGTTGAATGATTTCGAAAAAGATCGGCCCGACCATATTTTCGGTGAAGATCTGCAGCAGCAGCCCGCCGCCCGTCTCCGGGGCGCCGTCGATCAGGATCTTGCGCTTCCGCATCTCCTCCACGTCATGGCCGTGGCCGGGCAAGCGCTTGTCGATCAGGTCGAAATAGGTGTCGATCGTGTCCTGAAAACGGATGCCATTGGCGCGCAGCGTATCGACCGTCTTGAAGATATCGTCGGTCGCCATGGCGATGTGCTGGATGCCTTCGCCCTTGTAATCCTTAATGAACTCCTCGATCTGCGAATGCTCGTCCTGGCTTTCGTTCAGCGGGATGCGGATCTTGT
>CAZYOU010000117.1:0-7685 GCA_964649315.1 uncultured Stakelama sp.
GCATTTCCTTCGTCTTGGCGGGATCGCGCATCGTGCCCATCGCGGCTTCGATATCGCTGCCGTTGATCGGCTTGCCATCAAGCGTGCCCTTGCCCTTGCCATATTGCGAGGACATCCGCGTGACGATCGTCGCCAGTTCATCGGCGGCACCCGGCTTGGTCGGGGCTGGCAGCGTGATCGTGCCGCGCAGCAGATCGAGCTTGCGGCTTGTATCGGGCGAGAGGTCCGCCACCTTCTGGAACCGGGCTGCTTCAAGCGCGAGCTTGACCGCGAGTTCGGTGCCCTCGGCCCCGGACTTGGCGGCGAGCGCATCGGTATCGTCGGTGATATAGGTGGCGTTCACCCATTGGATGCGGCTGGCGTCGATCGAATATTCAGCCAGCTGCTTTTCGGCAGCAGCCACAAAGGCATCGGCGTCCGCTGCGGTGAGCGCCACCGTCCTGGTCGCAGTTTCAGCGGCGGGCTTCTTATCCTTGGCGGTTGCCGGGCTGGCGAGCAGCGCGATCGTCAGCGCGATGGCCGACAACGAAACCGATGCGGGGAGGCGGTTCATGGGCATTCCTCTGCTTTTCATTTTAATGGGCCTACAGGACCAGACTGCGCCAATAGGGTCAACCCGCCAAAAAGCGCGCAATTGCCTCACCCAGTTCGGGTTTCACCACCGCGCTCATATGATTGCCGGGCACTTCGACATAACGCGCCTGTGGCAGCGCCCTGGCCAGTGCCTCGGCCGATCCATTGTCGAAATCATCCTTGCCTGACAGCACCAGCACGGGCTGGGTAATGGCAGCCAAATCGGCATCGGTCATGTTGACGAAGGTATCGAGTATATGGATCAACGCGTTGGGGTCGCCATCGCTGGACTTTAAGAAGGCCCTGGCCAACCATTCCGCAGACCCGCTGGCAAAGGCGCCGGGATGGGTGAGAACATGGCGGAAAAAGTCGATGCGCTTTCCAGTCTGCGTGAGCCCCTCATAACCCATGCCAGAAAAAATCACGCGGCGGGGTTTAGCGCCCAGCACCAGCATCCGCCCCGTCGTCCGCGCGCCAAGCGAATAGCCGCCGAGATCATAATCGCTGAGCCCCAGATGCTCGACCAACGCCAGACCGTCTTTTGCCAGCACGTCGAGCGGATAGGCGGACGCCTCGTGCGGCTTGGCGCTGTCGCCATGCGCACGCAGATCGGGCATGATCACGCGAAAGCCGCGCGCGACAATCGCGGCGGCATGGCCGTATTTGATCCAGTTGGTGTTGGCGTCCGAGAACAGCCCATGCAGCAGCAGCAGCGGCCGCCCCTCCCCGATCTCCCGCCAGACAAGATCGGCACCGTCGAACCCAGCAAAGTGGTGGATGGTCGGGTCTGTCATGCCATCAGCTTCATGAACGCGGCGGGGGGCGCATTTTCCTCGAAGCTCGGCACAGCGGGGTCGATCGTCAGCCAGGGCTGTTTGCGCTTGGTCCAGATGTGCATCAGCGGGCTGAGCGTCTCGGCAGCGTCAAGCGTCCCAGCGCGTACTACCGCCATTGCCGGCCACACCGTGTTGGTGTTCCACAGCCGCGTATGGCAGACGCTGCAGACATGCTGGGTCGAAACACCTCCGCTTGGCCTTTCTGCGGCATATTCCACTATTGGTCCGGCGGCGGTGATGGCATCGCTGCGGATCATCGCCTGTTCGGTAAAGGCGCTGCCCGACCAGGTCTGGCAATGCTGGCAATGACAGGCATAGACTGGGGGCATCGTATCAACCGCCAGCGTGTAACGGCACGCGCCACAGCGGCAGCCGCCTCCAATATGCTCCGTTATCATTCCAGTAGCTCCACTTGACGGTGATACTGCGACAAGCTGACAACTGTCACGAATTTGTGGTCAGCGGTGAGCAATTTACCCCCGGTTTGCAGCGCAAGCGCCAAATACAAACAATCGTACAGCGCGTGCGATAGCTCGACCGAAAGCTCGATCGCGTGCGCTATCAACGGTGCAGTGGGCGCAAGGTCGGGCATGATCAATGGCAGCGCCGCAAATGCCTCCCGGGCCGTTTCAATCGGCAGCCCCGCGTAGCGCACCTTTTTGGCAAGGGCACTGGCGATTTCTGCTTGTATCCAATCTGGCGCAGTCCGTTCCTGCGCTCGACTGACTCGATCGATCGCGATCGTCGATCCCCCTTCACGCGTCAGCAATTTCATCACGACGCTTGCATCGACGATGAGCATTACCGTGCGTCGCGGTCCTCGCGGATCAGCGCCGTGCTATCGATCAATGCCGCGCTATCCGGTGTCAGTGCATGCAGGTGCGATACCAGCGACCGAAGCTGTTCGGGCGACAATCGCTGCTTGGGCCGACCGCGTTCGATCACATCGCGAAGCTCCGCCTCAAGCGATCGGCCATTGTCGCGCGCCGCCCGCTTGTACGCGGCAATGGTTTCATCTGCCAGATTACGGACAAGAACCTGCTTCATCGCAGCAGTGATAGCAAAATGCTATCAGCCGCTCAAGCCGCCTTCTTCAAATGCCGCCGCCCCAGCAATTCCGCGATCTGCACCGCGTTCAGCGCCGCGCCTTTACGGAGGTTATCACTGACGCACCACAGCACCAAGCCATTGTCGACGGTCGGGTCCTCGCGCACGCGGCTGACAAAGGTCGCATAGTCGCCGACGCATTCGATCGGTGTCACGTACCCGCCATCCTCGCGCTTATCGACCAGCATTACGCCGGGGGCTTCGCGCAGCAGACTCTGCGCCTTCTTGGCTGAAATCTCGCGCTCAAACTCGATCGTGATCGCTTCGCTATGGCCGACAAACACCGGCACGCGCACGCAGGTCGCCGTGACCTTGATCTTCGGGTCGAGAATTTTCTTGGTTTCGACCACCATTTTCCACTCTTCTGACGTTGATCCGTCGTCGTGGAAATCGCCGATATGCGGGATCACGTTGAACGCGATCTGCTTGGTGAACTTGTGCGCCTCCGCACTGTCGCCAACAAAGATGTTGCGGCTCTGCTCGAACAGCTCGTCCATCCCCATTTTGCCGGCGCCCGACACCGATTGATAGGTCGACACGACGACGCGCTTGATCGTTGCATAATCATGCAGCGGCTTCAGGGCGACGACCATCTGCGCGGTCGAGCAATTGGGGTTGGCGATGATGTTCTTGCGCCGATACCCGTCGATATCCTGCGGGTTCACTTCCGGCACGATCAGCGGCACATCGGGGTCCATCCGGTATTCGGAGGCATTGTCGATCACGGTGCAGCCTGCCGCCGCAAAGCGCGGCGCGTGCAGCCGTGACCCTTCCGAACCGATGGCGAACAACGCCATATCCCAGCCAGTCGGATCGAAATGCTCAAGGCTTTGCACCTTCAGCATCCGGCCGCTGTCGCCGAAATCAATTTCGGTGCCCTGACTGCGCGACGACGCTACCGCCGCCACATCGGCGAGCGGAAATTCACGCTCGGCCAGAATGTTGAGCATTTCGCGCCCGACATTGCCAGTCGCGCCAACAACCACGATCCGGTAACCCATAATACGCTCCAAACGACGATCTTTCCGGTCGCATACGCCTCCGGCGGTGATTGTCCAGCCTGACGCGCCGAAGTGCAATAATGCGCTGCGCAAGATTAATTTTTCGGCGGCATCCGACGATCGAGGAAATCGAGGATCGTCGTCCACAAATGCTCGCTGATGCCGGGGCCACCGACGCGGTGAGTCTGCCCTGGATAGAACATCATCTCAAACGGCCTTGCCTGTCGTTGCATCGCGGCGGCAAAGGCGGTGGCGTTGTCAAAGATGACGTTGTCGTCGGACATACCGTGGATGAGCAGTAGTGGATCGTTGATCTTGGCGGCATCGGCCAGCGCGTTCGAGCTGGCATAGCTTTGTGGATCGGTGCGCGGGTCGCCCAGATATCGCTCGGTATAATGGGTGTCGTACAATTCCCATTTGGTGACCGGCGCGCCAGAAATGCCGGCTGCATACACGCCCGGATTCGCCTGAAGCATTTTGATGGTCATGTAACCGCCATAGGACCAGCCATAGGTCGCAATCCGATCGGGATCGACAAAAGGCTGCGTCTTGAGGAACTTTGCCCCTGCCAGCTGATCGGCCACCTCGACGGTGCCCATCGCGTGATAGATGTGATCCTCAAACGCCTTGCCGCGGTTGAACGAACCGCGATTGTCGATCTGGAAATAGATATAGCCCTGATCGACCAGAAACTGCGCCAGCGTGCCGTTCCATCCACGTGTCACCTGCTGGCCCGTGCCAGGGCCGCCATAATGCTGGAAAAACACGGGGTATTTCTTGCCCGGCTCCAGCTTCGGCGTGATCATTTCCCAGTACAGCGTGGTGCCATCGTCGGCCTTCAGCGTGCCGAACTGGCGCGGCTCATGGCTGGCGAGATAGGGGTGATAGGGATGGCCTGGCTTGATCGCATTTTCGTTGATCCACGCGATCCGCTTGCCGGTGGTGTCAGCGAGATAGGTTTGCGCTGGTTGATTAGGGTTTGACCGCGTGATGATAAACCGGCTTGCGGCGGCATCCATACTCGCACCATTCGTCCAGCCGCGCTCAGTGAGGAGCGTTACCGTGTTGGGGCGGGCGATATCGACGGCGTAGAGATGCTGTTCGAGCACATCGTCCTTGTTGCCGCTGAAATATAGCCGCCCCTTTTTCTCATCGACGCCGACCAGTCGGGTGACGACCCAGTCACCGCTGGTCAGCTGAGTCCATTTGCCGTTGTGGTAGTGATAAAGATGCCCGTAGCCGCTGCGCTCCGAACGCCAGACCAGGCTGCCATCGGCCATCACATGGTAACTGTCCGACAGGTTTATCCAGCTGCGCTCGCCCGACTTTTCGCTGAACAAAAGCGTGGATTTGCCCGTGGCAGGGTCGACGCGCAGGATATCGAGTTGCTTCTGGTCGCGCGTCTGGCGCTGGACGAGCAGGGCCTTGCCGTCGGGGGTCCAATCAACCCGGGCGAGATAGATATCGGGGTCGTTGCCCAGATCGACCTTCGTCTGCGCCGAGCCATCGGGCTTCATCACGTAGAGCTCGACAAGCGCATTCGGCGTACCGGCAGCTGGATAGCGCTGGTCGAACACCTTGGTGCCTTCTGCCCCGATGGCGGTGCGCGTAACGACGCCGACGGGCGCGTCGTCAAACCGCTCGACGGCGATCAGTTTGTCGCCGGGCGACCACCAATAGCCGGTACGACGATCCATTTCCTCCTGTGCGACGAATTCGGCCTCGCCCCAATGCACGGTGCCCGCCCCGGTCGTCGTCAGCTGGCGCGCGGGGCCGCCGGCTATCGGCTGCACATAGAGGTTTTGATCGCGCACAAAGCTCACAAAGCCGCCCGCTGGGCTGATCACGGGGTTCAGCTCGCCATCTTTCGTATCGGTCAGCCGCGTTACCTTGCCGTCGAGGGTGGCGAGGAACAAATCGCCATCGATCGGCACGAGGATCGATTTGCCATCGGGCGCCCAGTCATAGGCGACAATCCCGCGCGACCCGCCGATCCGTGCCCGTTCGCGCTGCATCTTTTCCGCCTCGGAAAGTTCTGCACCGGATCCAATTTTCTTCGAATCGACCAGCATGCGTTCCTTGCCCGTGGTCGTGTCGAGCGCCCAAAGATCGAAACGGTCCTTTTCGTCGGCGCGCGCGCGCAGCGAGGTGAGCAGACGGCCATCGGGCGAAAGGCGAAGCGCTCGGGGCTGCGAGCCGGACAGATCAGGGCTGGCGAAAACGCGCTTCAGCGTCAGCGGCGTGGCGGCTGTAGGTTCAGCGGCCATCGCCACGCTCGCCGTCAATCCGGTCATTCCCAGCGTCGGCAACAACGCTGCCGATAACCACAACCCAACGCTCACACTTTTTGCCACCGTGCATCCCCGATTCCGATTTTGTGCCGCCCGACGCGTGCGGACGATTGATGCGGCGTTATTGCGGGTTGAACTTACAACGTAAAGGGTTGCCCGCATCGGCAACAAAGCAGCACAGCTGACTTAACCCTTGCGCCAGGGCAGCGCTCGCCACGCGATGAGCGAACGCCACAGCCATTCAACCGGGCCGATATCAAGGTAACGCAGGTACAGATTTGCCAGCATCAACAGGGCCAGGTTGATCGCTAGCGCCAGCACCATCAGCGGTGCCCAGGTGAGTTGACCATATAAATGAAGCCCGAAGGGCGGGAACAGCAGCCACAAAGTGATCAATGTTTGGGCAACGTATACGGATAGCGCGGTTTTTCCCGCCGCCTCAAATGGTCGTAGCAACTGAAGGCCGCTTGCACGGACGATCAAAAGGTTCACCAGACCCACATGCCCCAGCGTCATCAGCAGTCGCGCTGTTTCGACCGTGAAGACGGTGATATGCGGCCCTTCCGCCAAACTTGCCTGCTCCCAGGCGCCGATAAGCCGCAGCGGGATAGCGACTCCGTAGGCAACCAGCGTCATGATAAGGTAAAAGCGGTGGCTGCGCCGCCCCTGAATGACGCCGAGTTTGAACAACGCCGCGCCGATCAGCATCGTGCCGAGGGCTTCCCAGACGACGAATATCTCCATTGCCGCTGGAAAACGGCTGCGTGAGACCTCGATTTGCGTTGTTACCCAGCTTCGCGTGTCGCCGCGTCGCCCGCGATCTTCGGCCGCAATCTGCGCTGACGCTTCTGTTGCACGCTTGGCGTCACGGGCCCGACGACCGCGTGCGTCATCCAGCAATGTGCGTTCAGCCGGGTTGATCGCCTCACCCGCGAGGACGCGTTGCTCGACTGCGGTGACTTCCGCCGTCCACACCTTGGCCTGATAATAATCGAAATAGCCCCCGAAGCTCAGCTGAAGCGCGGCCATCATCATGCCAGCCGCCAGCAACCAGCGTGGCTGCCACGCACGGGCGAACACCGCAATCAGCGCGGCAAGGCCATAGCTGTGGAGAATGTCGCCCGGCCACAACAGGACGTACATATGGACCACACCAAGCAGAAACAGCACCATGTTTCGAACATAATAGCGCCGCAGCAGCGCCTGTTCGCCCACCCGTGTCGCGATCCGGTCGGTCAGGATCACCATCCCTGCCCCGAACAACATTTCGAGCAAGCCACGGGTTGTGCCATTGGCCAGCACCTCGCGCAGCCACCACGCCAGCTGATCCCACCCGCCCCAGCCGAGGTGCATGATATCGGCGGTAGAGGCGTGGAAGGATTGCCCCATGTCGGCGATATTCATGAACAAGATGCCGAGGATCGCGATCCCGCGCAGGATATCCATCACCGCGATCCGCGGTGCGTCGTCTGGCTCTGAAGGATTGATGGAGATGTCCCCGGTCATCAGCCCCCTTAACGTCGATGTGTCATGTGGCAATAACACAGTTGGTGATGCCGACGAAAAAGCCGCGTCGAACCTGTCCGACGCGGCTTTTTGGAGACGTTTGCAGGCGGTCGCGGATTATTCGGCGGCGGCGGTGCCCTTTTCCGGGCGGGCATCGCGACGCTCGGCGATACGCGCACGCTTGCCGCGCAGACCGCGCAGATAATAGAGCTTGGCGCGCCGCACGACGCCCTTGCGGACAACTTCGATGCTGTCGATGTTCGGCGAATAGAGAGGGAAAACGCGTTCCACGCCTTCACCGAAGCTGATCTTGCGGACGGTGAAGTTGCTGCCCATGCCCTTGTTCGAGCGCGCGATGCACACGCCTTCGT
>CAZYOU010000118.1:0-7600 GCA_964649315.1 uncultured Stakelama sp.
GATCAGCGCGATGCGGCGGGCTTCATCAAACTGAACGCGCTGCGATTGCGGCTGCTGGGGCGGCGCGACCAGCCATAATCCACATTTTCCGGCCGCCACGCTAAGCGCACCTTAACGCTGTGCCGGTAAATGCCGGCTATGGCGCGGCGGGGATATTGGCGGTCGATCATCGGCGATGGGGCAGTGGCGATCGCGATTGCGGCCGTGCTGACGATTGGCTGGGCGTGGCGCGATTGGGCCAATCTCGCGCAGCTCCACCTGCCCGACACCGATGACGCGATGCGGCTGCAGCAAATCCGCGACTGGTTGGGTGGCCAACCATTTCGTGATGTCAGCCAGCATCGCCTTGGAATGAGTGGGTTAGCAATGCACTGGTCGCGGCTGCCCGATCTGGTGCCCGCGGCAATCATCGCGCAGTTGACGCCGGCGCTAGGGGCTGCCCGCGCCGAAATGATCGCCGTCATTGCCTGGCCCGCGCTGTTGTTTACCGCCGCGCTGGCACTCACCGGGCGGATTGCGCGTGCACTTGACCCCGCCATTGCCCGCACCGCGATGATCGTCGCTGCCATCGGCTATCCGGCGACGACCTTGTTCATGCCGGGCCGAATCGATCATCACAGCCTGCAGATCGTGCTGCTGCTGGTCATCGTGCGGATGCTGTTGCTCCTGCCCGGACGGATCGCCGATCATTTGGGGGGCGCGGTGATCGGGCTCGCGACGTGTGCCAGCCTCGTGATCGGGCTTGAAACCGCGCCGTTCATGCTGGTAGCGGCCGTCATCATCTGGTTGCGCTGGGCAAGCGGCGGCCCGGGCGGACAATTGATGAGCTATGGACTTGCGCTTGGTCTTTCACTGGCGTTTGCGCGCATCATCCTTGCGCCCGATGGCTGGGCCTATCCGGCGTGCGACGGCTTTACCCGGATCGCGTGGCAAGCAGCGCAAGCGGCCAGCTTTGCCCCGATCGCGCTTGCCCTGTTTGGGTCGGCGACCGGATCACCACGCGACCGGATCGCCGCAAGCGGACTCGTCGCGCTTGCCGCAGCGGCCGTGCTGGTGCCAACGGCGCGACCGTGCCTCAATCCCTATGGCAGTGTCGATCCGCTGCTGGCGCGGCTGTGGCTCGCCAATGTCGGCGAGGCGCAATCCATCTTCACCGCGCCGATTGATGCCAGTCTGGGCTATACGGGGCTGATGATCATCGGGCTGATCGCCAGTATTGCCTGTGCCTGGCGGCGACGCAGCCTGATCTGGGCGGTGATCATCGCGTTCCAGCTGACCGCCCTGTTGCTGTGCATGGTGCAATTGCGCGGGGCCTATGGCGGCGCGATCCTCGCCGCGCCCGCGCTTGCCGCCGTCATCACCGCCGCCCGTCGCCGTGGTCCGGCCTGGCTGGCAGGCGCGTGGATTGGCTCGGCCGGGATGCTCTATCCGATCGCGGCCCAGGCGCTGTCGACACCGCCGCACGCGCCCGCAAATGCCACCGACGCAGCTGCACCAGTGGCTTGTACAAGTCCGACCATGATCGCCGCGCTCGCCAATCTGCCGCGCGGCACGGTGATCGCACCGATGGACCTGGGCGCTTATGCGATTGCCGGGACGAAGCACCGCGTGATTGCGGCCCCTTATCACCGCAACAATGCCGGCAATGCCGCAATGTACCGCATTTTCTTGAGCGCCCCCGATACCGCCCACGCCATCGCCATGATGGTAAAGGCCGATTACATCCTTCTCTGCGGCGGGGGGTTCGGTGCGCTCGATCCGTCGCTACACGATGACCAGCGTCGGCTGATCTCGCGCCTCGAATCAGGTCGCGCACCGGCCTGGCTGATTCCGGTCGCACCGGGCATCTGGCGGCTGCGATGACCGAGCCGTGGTGGGCAACCCGCCGCTTTGCGTTGGCGGCGGTGCTCGTTGCTGCGATTCCGCTGATCTGGTTCCCGCTACCGCCGCTCACCGATCTGCCGGTACAGCTCGGCCGATACCGGGTCATGCTCGGCGGCGACGATGCCGATCTGCTGAGCGGCTTCTTCCAATTCGAATGGCGGGCGATCGGCTATCTGGGGGTCGATCTGCTCGTCGCCGCGCTGGCGCCGCTGATCGGGCTGGAGCTTGCGGTCAAGGTAATCGTCATTGCGATCCCGATGCTGATGTCGGGAGCGATGCTGTGGATTTCGCATGAGGTGCATGGCCGGGTGCAGCCGTTGGCGTTGCTGGCACTGCCCTTTGCCTATCATCTGGGGTTTCAATTCGGCTTTCTGAATTACGCGCTCGCCGTCGCACTGGCGCTGGCTGGCCTGGCGCTGTGGCTGCGGCTCGGGCGACAGGGTCGGATGGGGCAACGCGCGCTTGTGTTCGTCTTGATTGGCGCGCTGGTGTGGACCGCACATGTTTTTGGCTGGCTCATTCTCGGCCTGCTTGCCTTTGCCGCCGAATTTGCTCGCCAGCGTGCGGCCGGCCATCGCTGGCCAATTGCGATCATCCATGGCGGCCTTGGCTGCCTGCCGCTTGCCCTGCCGGCGATGATGTTTCTCGGCTGGCAACCCGGCAACAGCGGCACCGGTAGCGACTGGCTGGCGAGCCTTGCGCTGAAACCCGGCTGGCTGGTGATGGGCCTGCGCGATCGCTGGCGCTGGTTCGATGTCGCGACGATTCTGATCGTTGCGTTGCTGATCTACCGAGCGATCCGCCATCCGCAATATCGCCTCGCCATGGCACCAGGCCTTGCCGCCTTGCTGTTGCTCGCGTTGTTCGTCGCGATGCCGTTTGGCTCGGCTTATGGCGATGCGCGGATTGCGCCGCTGGTGTGGATCATGGCGCTGCTCGCCGTCCGATCGGACGAGACCGTCCCGATACGCGAACAGGCAATAATCGCCTTGATCGGCCTGGCGCTGCTCGGGGTGCGGACAGCGGCGGGCGCAACGAGCTTCGCAATGGAAAGCAACGTCTGGGCGCGGCATTTGGCTGCGCTTGATCACATCCCGCGCGGCGCGCGCCTTGTCAGTTTCGTCCAGGTCCCCTGCACCCCGGCGTGGCGGTTGCCGCGCACGGTCCACCTGCCCAGCATGGCGCTCGCCCGCCGGGTCGCCTTTACCAATGACCAGCCCGATCTGGGCAGCGCCGCGCTGTTGCGGGTGACGATGCCGGGCATCGTCGGCTTCGCCCATGATCCCTCGCAGATCGTCACCGCAGCCCCCTGCCCGGCATCCTCCGAGTTTCGGACGCTTCGCCACGCACTGGAAAATGCCCCGCTGGACCGCTTCGATCATGTCTGGCTGATCGACGCAACCGCGCTGAACCCCAGCGATCTGAACGGTCTGCAGGTCGTTTGGCGACATGGCGACGATTTCCTGCTGGTGGTGAAGCGGCCAAGCTTGTCCCCGGTGCCATCCACCGACTAGAAGCCCGCCATGCAGGAAAGCACGGCAACGCTTCATTGGTGGCAAACACGCATGTTCGTGGGTATCGTCGCACTGTTGTCGGCGATACCGCTGCTGTGGCCGGATATTCCGCCACTGGTCGATCTGCCCGGCCATATGGGTCGCTACCGGGTGCAACTCGATCGCGATACTTATCCCTGGCTCGCCGAATGGTACCGGTTCAACTGGGCGCTGATCGGCAATCTCGGGCTTGATCTGCTGATCATTCCGCTGGCGCCGATCTTCGGGCTGGAATTCGCGGTCAAGCTAATCGTGCTGGTCACGCCGCCGCTGATCGTGACCGGGCTGCTCTGGATCGCGCGCGAAGTGCATGGCAAAATTCCGGCAACCGCGCTGTTTGCCCTGCCGCTTGCCTATAGCTTCCCGTTTCATTTTGGTTTCGTCAATTTTGCGCTGTCGATGGCACTCGCTCTCAATGCGTTTGCGCTTTGGCTGCGGCTGGCACGGCTCGGCAAGCTGCGCACGCGGACGATCGTGTTCGTGCCGATTTCGTGCCTGTTGTGGCTTTGCCACACCTATGGCTGGGGCTTTTTGGGGGTGCTGGCTTTCTCGGCCGAAATGATCCGCCAGCATGATCTGGGCCATCGCTGGCTGAACGCCTGGGTGCGTGCCGGGATCGGCTGCCTGCCACTCGCGCTGCCGATGGCGCTGATGGTAGCATGGCGCAATGGCGGCGGGGTGAGCGGCCAGACCGGCGACTGGTTCAACTGGCGGGCCAAGATCGGCTGGGTGTGGATGGTGCTGCGCGATCGCTGGCAAGCATTTGATATTGCATCGACAGCGGTCCTGTACCTGATCCTGTTCAAAGGCTTTCGCGATCCAAACATCGAGTATTCGCGCAATCTGGCGCTGTCCGCGCTGTTTCTGCTCGCTGTGTTCATTGTGGTGCCGCGCGTGGTATTCGGTTCGGCCTATGCCGATATGCGGCTGGCCCCATTCATGGTCGCGATCGGGCTGATCGCGCTTCGCCCAAAAAAAGGCCTGTCCATCCGCGGCGCTGCCACGCTTGCCGCGCTGGGGCTGTTGTTCTTTGGGGTCAGGATCACCGCCACGGCCGTCAGTTTCTGGCAATATGACCAGAGCTATGACCGCGAGTTGAAAGCGCTCAATCATATTCCGGTGGGCGCGCGGCTGATCAGCTTTGTCGGCGAAACCTGTTACAACGAATGGCTGATGAGCCGGCTCGAGCATCTGCCCGCGATCGCGCTCGAACGGCGGATGGCCTATGCCAATGATCAATGGTCGATGGCCGGCGCCCAACTGTTGACGACGCAGTACAAGGCAACGCGCGGTTTTCGGCACGATCCGTCGCAGATCGTCACCGATGTTCAGTGCCCGCGCGAATGGTGGCGGCCAATTGCACGATCGCTCGCCAAGTTTCCACGCGATTCCTATGATTATGTCTGGCTGATCCAGCCGCCGGCTTATGACAAAAAGCTGGAGGCCGGCCTGATACCGGTTTGGCGCGACGGAACGAGCGCGGTCTTTCGCGTCGATCATAGCAAGCCGGCGGTGGAATTGACGCGGGAGGAACTCACCCCACCGCCACGCTAAGCTGTCAGGCGCGTTTGAAGGGCGTCATCTGGCCCAGATACTCGCGGTCTGCTGCCACCGCTTCGCGCTCGCGTCGCAGGAAATCGGCGATGGCACGGCGAAAATTCGGATCGGGGATGAAGTGCGCTGACCACGTCGCAACCGGTGCATAGCCGCGCGCGAGTTTATGCTCGCCCTGTGCACCGGCCTCAACCGATTGCAGCCCGCGCGCGATGGCGGCGTCGATCGCCTGATAATAGCAGAGCTCGAAATGAAGGAAGGGCACATCTTCGGTTGCGCCCCAGTAGCGGCCATAGAGCGTATCAGTCCCGATCAGGTTTAACGCACCCGCTATCGGCTGCCCGTTGCGCTCAGCGAGAATCAGCAGCACCCGGTCTGCCATCTGCTCCCCCAGCAGCGAGAAGAACTGGCGCGTGAGATAGGGCGTGCCCCATTTGCGCGCGCCCGTATCCTGATAGAAAACCCAGAACGCATCCCAATCGGCCTCGGTCAGGTCCGCACCAGTTACGTGCCGGATCGACAGGCCTTCAACCGCTGCGCTGCGTTCCTTGCGGATCGCCTTGCGCTTGCGGCTCGCAAGCGCGCCCAGAAAATCGTCGAAGCTGCCATAGCCTTCGTTCCGCCAATGGAACTGTGTGCCGGCGCGGATCAGCCATCCGGCCTGTTCAAACAAGGGCAGCTGTTCCGGGCTGACAAAGGTGGCGTGTGCGCTCGACAGTCCCTGTTGTTCGGTCACCGCTTCAATCGCGGCGATCAATGCCGACCCGCAGGCAGGATCGCGCAGTAATAGTCGGGGCCCGGGAACGGGGGAGAAGGGCACCGCAACCTGCACCTTGGGGTAATATTGCCCGCCTGCGCGGTGCCAGGCATCGGCCCAGGCATGATCGAACACATATTCGCCCTGGCTGTGCCCCTTGGCATAGGCCGGTGCGATTGCCGCGGGTTTGCCATCCGCACCGTCGATCACGATCGGGATCGATTGCCACCCCGCGCGTGGTGAGACGCTGCCTGATTCTTCAAGGATCGACAGAAAGGCATGGCTCAGAAACGGGTTGTCCGTGCCCGAACACGCATCCCAATCGGAAGCGGCAATGCTGGCGACGCCCGGCGATAATCGAGCGACGAGATCGCGCTCGCTCATAATGGCGCCATCAGTTCCCGCTAGCCGATGGGCTGACCTGAACAATCGCGTCGACTTCAACGACCGCGCCCAGCGGGAGAACCGCGACGCCCACGGCACTGCGCGCATGTTTGCCAGCCTCCCCGAACAAGGCGACCATCAGTTCGGATGCGCCGTTGGCGACCTTTGCCTGATCGGTAAAATCGACCGTGCTGTTCACGAACACGCCCAGTTTCACGATCCGCACCACCCGGTCGAGCCCGCCCAGCGCCTGCTTCATCTGCGCGACGAGCATCAGCGCACAGCGCTCGGCCGCCATCTGCGCATAGGCAAGATCCCGGTTTTCGCCGACCCGCCCGGTCATCAACTTACCCTCATCGAACGGCAGCTGGCCCGAAATGTGGAGTAGCCCACCCACTTCGACCGCAGGGACATAAGCCGCCACCGGTGCAGCGGCGACAGGCAGGGAGAGGCCGAGTTCGGCGAGCTTGGGAGTGATTCGATCAGTCATGGCACAAGCCAAACCACGCAGCCCCAAATGGGTCAAGCATCAGGCGGTCAGGCATTGGCCGGCACCCCCGCGGCGAACCGCGCGGCGATCCAGTCCTTTGCTTCGCGCCAGTCATCGATTCGGGCGTGGGCGGCGGGCGCTGGCGGCACATGCGGAGCCAGATCGGGTTCGGATACCATATGCAGCCGGTGAACATGCGGCGCATGATTGGCGCAGGATTCGAGGTGCACCGCCAGATCGTCGACGAAAACGGTGACCGGGTTGCCATATTCGGCGGCAAGCGCGGCGACGCGGCTTCCTTTGCCGCCCTGGTTCGTTTCAACCCGGTGAACGATGCCGAAGGATTCGAGCTGTGCCGTCCGCGCGGGGCGGCAATGATCCTGCAAATTGGTGAGCACAACCACGTCGGCAATTTCCGCCAGCGCAGCGATCGATTCGGCGGCGTGCGGTACCAGTGTCTGCCGCCCCAATTCGGCAGGAAAAAAGCCGGACAGATAGGTCCACATCTCTTCGCGCTCCAGCGGTGTGCCGTCGCGCCGCGTCATGCTTGTCGCCATGTCACCATGCGCGAGCTTGAAATCGATGTCATGCGCTTCGCCCAGCCAGGTGCCGAAATGCCGGGCCATGTGCAGCAGCACTTCGTCGCAGTCAGTAATGAGGAGGGGTTTCATGGGGCATCCAGCAGTTGGCGCGCGCGGACCAGCGCGGCGGGGGTGATGGCGAGTGCATCTGCACAGGCGACAAGATCAGGTTCATGCGATTCGAGAAAGCCGAGCACGGCGGCCAGCGTTGCAGGGTCGCCTGCATTGGCCCGCAGCGCCTGCGGATCGAGCCCGGTCAGTGCGAGCAGGCGGCTCGCGCGATCACCGTCGGACAATGCCCAGGCGAGCGCGCGCAGGCCAATCAGGCTGGCGTCTTCGCCGGAGTCTCTATTTGTCACGGGCGGGCGCATTGCCTATTCGCTCTGCCTGCAGAAAA
>CAZYOU010000119.1:0-7299 GCA_964649315.1 uncultured Stakelama sp.
GTGCCGGGTTCAGGCCCTTCGTAAAGGATTTTGGCCTTGCCCTCATAGATTTGGCGGCGGCGTGCCATGGCGGCGTTACCTTTGATGAAGTGCACAAAAGAAGCTGCCCCGTCCGCGCGGGCAGTTACGTCGCGCGGGCCGGGGCAATGGGCCAGTCTATATCGAAAGCACCGGGACCACGCAATCGCGCGCTTGGGTCAGCGCGTCGACCGATCGTCGCGATTAGCGGGCATCCTCGGTCTCGGCAGGCGCACTGTCCTCCCGCCCAAACCAGCGCTGCAATACGCCACGATCACCGCCGCCGTCGGGGCTGGGTTCCGGACTGCTCATCGTGGCAACCCGAACGGGCTCGGCCTCCTCGCGGGGCACGAACTGACGCAGGATCAGCGCCACCCCGAACAGGACGACGATCCAGGGACCAACGCCGGCGAGGATCTGCGCCATCGCTGCGGCCGACTGGACAAAGGTCTCGCCGGCATTGTCGAAGGTTGCTGTGGCCGATCCCCCAAGCGAAGGAATCACCGTGCCGGACTGATAGGTGAACAGTACCGGTGTCGTCGCCAGCCCCTGCATTGTCGCGCGGTCCAATTCGCCGATCGTGGCGACGGCCTCACGCAGGCGATCCTGTTTTTCGGTGGCGGCGAGACGCTGGGCATCGCTCATGGTGCCCTTGAGCTGCAGGTCGATATTGGCGATTTCCTCCCGTAGCCGGGCAATCGTGCCGCCGCCGCGTGACGCGCTGTCGCTGCCGACCATGCGCGAATCCATCACCAAGCCGCCAGCGTTCTTCACGGCAGCCCCGGCATTCCGCCCGAACGTGCGGGCGATGACAGGATCGATCTGGAAGGCGAGCACCGCCGTGACGCTATTGTCGCCATCATTCACATGATAGCGATTGGTGAGGACACGGCAGCGCGCACGGCCAAGCTGGTCACAGGCGCGAACATGGCCGTCCTGCACTTCGGCAACGCGCCCTGCGGGCATGCGGAAAGCATAGCGATAATCGAAATCGTCACCGAGCGCGGTGTCGCTGGCATTGCTGCGACCCGCGGCAGGGCTTTGCCCGCCCGCCATCGCCGCGGGATCGACTCCGATCGGCGAACAGCCCGCCAGCAACATCAAAAGCCCTGCAAAACCCAATGCGAATCGCATCGCCGTCTCCCTAAAACCCGCGTTAACCATATCGCGGATCGTTGCTGCGACCAATCGAAGATCAGGTGACGGCGTACCGCTTTGAGAATGCAGGATCGGTATGCCGTTCGTCGGCGAGGATCGTCGCCATGATGGCGCCCGCGCGGACGAGGTCCTCGTGGCTGACGTAGAGCGGCGTCAACCCGAAGCGCAGAATGTCCGGATCGCGGAAATCGCCTATGACGCCCTCGGCAATCAGTGCCTGACATAGCGCATAGGCCTGGGGGTAGCGGAAGCTGATATGGCTGCCGCGTTGCACCGGATCGCGCGGGCTGACGCAGTCGAGCCCAAGCGCATCGCCGATCGAGGCCATAAGGTTGAACAGGCTCGCGCTTTTTGCAGCAATTGCTGCTTGGTCGGCCTCCAGCATCACGTCGACCCCCGTTTCGAGAGCAGCCATTGCGAGCATCGGCGGCGTGCCCGCCAGCCAACGCTTGATGCCCGGCGCGGGGTCATAACCATCGGCGAAGTCGAACGGGGCGGCATGCCCCATCCAGCCCGATAGCGGACTCGCAAGCCGTTCCTGCAATCGGCTGGCGACGTAGAGATAAGCGGGCGCACCGGGGCCGCCATTCAGATATTTATAGCCGCACCCAACCGCGAGATCGGCACTACAGCCGTTCAAGTCGATCGGAATGGCGCCTGCGCTGTGACTCAAGTCCCACAGGATCAACGCCCCGGCGGCATGTGCCCGCGCGGTCCATTCGGCCATGTCGAAGCGTTCGGCGGTTTTGTAATGGACGTGCGTCAGCAGCACGAGGGCGGTCCGATCGTTGATCGCAGCGCCGATTTGGTTGCGCGGAACAGCGTTCAGGGTCGCGCCGGGCACGCAGCCGACGGCACCTTCGGCAATATGGAGATCGGTCGGAAAATTGCCGGCCTCGCTGACGATGACGGTCCGGGTCGGGTCAAAGCGCAGCGCCGCGACGATCAGTTTGAACAGATTGACCGAGGTGGAATCGGTGACGATCACCTCACCAGCGTCAGCGCCAATCAGCCGCGCGATCTTGTCACCGATCCGCTGCGGCGCGTCGATCCAGCCCTCGTTCCAGCTGCGGATCAGCCGCTCGCCCCATTGCCGTTCGACCATGTTGGTGATGGCCGGGTCGGTGGCGCGGGGCAGGGGGCCAAGCGAATTGCCGTCGAGGTAAATCACGCCATTAGGCAGCGTGAACCGATCGCGGAACGCGCGCAGCGGATCGGCGGCGTCGATCGCGCGGGCTTGGTCGAGCGTCATCATTGCAGTGCCGTTTCGATCAGCGATCGGGCCTTCCCCCAGGCCGCGCTTTCGGGGGCGATCAGCTCGACATGGCCGGTCGCGGGAATTCGGTGGAGGGCCACGTTGTCGCCCGCTTTGGTCGCTTGTTCGGCATAGCCGGTGCCGAGCCGCATCGGGATGATCCGGTCATTCTCGCCATTCACCAAATCCTGCGGCACCCCGATCGGCAGCAGCCGCGGTATGGACGTGTCAGCAAAAACGTCGGGATGATCGGCGGTTTTCGATCCTGTCAGTCGAGCGACCACATCGGTGCCACAGCCATTGTCCGGGCTGGCCGCGGTCGCCTCCAGATCGGGCAGCCCGCCGAGGCTCACGACGTGCGCGATTTTCAGCGGTTTGGCGGTGCGTAGCGGGCTTGCCTTCGGCAGTTTTGCACGTCCAGCCAGCCATAACGCCAAATGCCCGCCGGCCGAATGACCAACGGCAACGACGCGGTTTGTGTCGAGCTTGTACCGATCCGCGTGCTTTGCGAGCGCGTCGGTCGCAACACCAACATCGACGAACGTCCCCGGATATCCGCCGCCCGGCCGGTCAACGCCGCGATAATCGATGTTCCACACCGCAATCCCGCGCCCGCGCAGATCCTCGGCGATCCAGTTCATTAGCGTCCGGTCGGCAATGCTCGTTTGCCAGCACCCGCCATGCACCATCAGCACCACCGGGTGCTTGCCCGCTCCCTTGGGCAGCCAGACATCGACCTTCTGATATGGATCACTGCCATAGCTGACGGTCGCATCGGGCGCGGGCCGCGCACGGCCAGTCAGATCAGGCCAGGTCAGAAGCGGGGTATTGATTGTCATCACAGGTGTGATGGCCAACAGCGCGAAAAGAGCAAGTCTCAGCATGGGAATGGCCTAACCCGCCGCGACCAGCTTGTCCAAGTGCGATGCCTGCGGCTTCCCCCTCGCCACCGCAGAATCGCGCTGCTATCGGGCAGGCGATGACCACCGACCTGATTGATCCCGACGCCCCTGCGCCGCAGCCCGATCCTATCCCCGGCCAGACCGACGCGCCGTTCGATAGTGCGCTGTCGGAGCGGTACCTCGTCTACGCGATGTCGACGATCACCGCGCGCTCGCTTCCCGATGTGCGCGACGGGCTGAAGCCGGTGCATCGCCGGCTGCTCTGGGCGATGCGGCTCCTGAAGCTTGATCCGGCGCAGGGGTACAAGAAGTGTGCGCGCGTGGTCGGCGACGTGATCGGCAAGTACCACCCGCACGGCGATCAGTCGGTTTATGATGCGATGGTGCGGCTCGCGCAGGATTTCGCGCTGCGTTATCCGCTCGTCGATGGGCAGGGCAATTTCGGCAATATCGATGGCGATAATGCTGCTGCCTATCGCTACACCGAGGCGCGGCTGACCCAGGTCGCAATCGACCTGATGGACGGGCTCGACGAGAACGCCACCGACCTGAAGCCCACCTATAATGGTGAAGAAGAAGAGCCTGAGCTGTTCCCCGGCTTGTTCCCGAACCTGCTGGCGAATGGTGCAAGCGGCATCGCAGTGGGCATGGCGACGAGCATCCCGCCGCACAATGCCGCCGAACTGATCGAGGCAGCCTTGCTGCTGATCGATGATCCCAAGGCCGATGATGCCGCGATCATGAGCAAGGTCGCGGGCCCCGATTTCCCGACCGGCGGGCTGGTGGTGGACAGTGCAGCCAGCATCGCTGAGACCTATGCGACAGGGCGCGGCAGTTTTCGCGTGCGGGCGCGCTGGCATATCGAGGATCAGGGGCGTGGCACCTGGCACGCGATCGTCACCGAGATCCCTTACGGCATCCAGAAGGGGAAGCTGATCGAGGCGCTGGCGGCGATCGTCAATGATAAGAAGCTGCCGATCTTCGTCGATGTGCGTGACGAGTCTGACAGCGAAATCCGCATCGTGCTTGAACCGCGCAGCCGCACGGTTGACCCCGATCTGCTGATGGAAAGCTTGTTCCGGCTGAGCGATCTCGAAGTCCGTGTACCGCTCAACCTGAACGTTCTTGACGCGCGCCGCACGCCGCGTGTGATGAGCCTGCGCGAGGCGTTGTCGGCCTGGCTCGACCACCAGTTCATCGTGCTCCAGCGCAAGTCGCAGCACCGGCTCGACAAGATCGCCGACCGGGTTGAGCTGCTCGACGGTTACATCATCGCCTTCCTCAACCTCGACCGCGTGATCGAGATCATCCGCAATGAGGACGAGCCCAAGCCGGTAATGATCGCCGAGTTCGAACTCACCGATCGCCAGGCAGAAGCCATTCTCAACATGCGTCTGCGCTCGCTGCGCCGCCTTGAGGAAATGGAGTTGCGTAAGGAGCGCGACAAGCTGGAGGAAGAGCGCGCGGGGCTCGAGGCACTGCTCGGCAGCGACGCGCGCCAGCGGACGCGAATGAAGAAGGATCTCGGCAAGCTGCTGATCCGTTATGGTCAGGAAACGCCGCTCGGCAAACGCCGCACCACCGTCGCAGAAGCAGCACCAGCGCGCGAGATTCCGCTTGAGGCGATGATCGACCGTGAGCCGATCACCGTCATCCTGTCGCAGCGCGGCTGGATCAGGGCGATGAAGGGCCATATCGATACGGCCGGTACCGAGGCGCTGAAGTTTAAGGAAGGTGACGGCCCTGCCTTTGCCTTCCACGCGCAGACCACGGACAAGATCCTGCTCGCCGCCGAAACCGGGCGGTTTTATACGCTGGCGGCTGACAAGCTGCCCGGCGGGCGCGGTTTCGGCGAACCGGTGCGGCTGATGATCGACCTGGATGGCGAAACGGGGATCGTCGATTTGTTTCCCGCCAGCCGTGCTGAAAAGCATCTTGTCGCTGCCAGCGACGGACGCGGTTTCATCGTCAAGACGGCGGACCTGATTGCCGAAACGCGCAAGGGCAAGACGGTGGTGACGCCGCGCATCGGGGCGCGGCTATCGCGGCTGAAGCCGGTCGATCCGGCGGCGGATTACATCGCGGTGATCGGCGACAATCGCCGCCTGCTCGTCTTCCCGATTACCGAGCTGCCGGAAATGGCGCGCGGGCAGGGGGTGCAACTGCAACGATACCGCGATGGCGGGCTTGCGGACGTGACGAGCTTCCTGATGGCCCAAGGCCTTAGCTGGGCAATGGGCGGCGAAAGCCGACGGATGCGCAATGAACCCGATATGGCGCCTTGGCGTGCCGCACGCGGTGCCGCCGGGCGAATGCCTCCTAACGGGTTTCCGCGCGACAATCGATTCTAGGCGATCGCATCGGTGGTCGCCGGGTCGATATCGGATGGTGGTCCCGATGCACGACATTGTCTCCAATCGGTGCTTCAGGCGGCTTTAACTTATTGAGGTTAAGCGCTGTCAGCTATGGTATTCGGACAGCTTCGATCCAAGATTACCGCTGATCGCGCGGCAGTAGCCGCAGCGCCGGACGACGTATTGGTTGACGCAACGCCCGCCGTTACCCCGGTCGAACGGATCGAGTTGCTGCCCATTCCGGCGGCGGTTGTGTCGCTGGACAAGGGCGTTTTCAGTTTCCCACTGATGAACAGCGCATTCGAGGCCCTTAACATGGGGCGGAGCGCGGATCGGTCGCCCGTGGCGATGCAACTTGGCGCGCGCATCGCGGCCTTCCTTGAATCGGCGTTGCATCGGGATTCGTTCGATTGGGAATTTGGCGAATCCATCGACTGCCGCCATTACCGGGTTCACCTGTCGCGCGCGTCGGGCGCGGGTGTATTCCGTTGTCTTTTGACGTTGATCGATCACACATCGATCCTACGCACCGAGCAAAATCTTCGTCGCGAGATGATAACCGACAGCCTTACTGGGCTGCCCAACCGGGCTGGTTTCAGCGAGATCCTTGAAGACGTCGTCGGCGTCGACAAGGCACAGCAGGCACGTTTTGCGGTGCTGATTGTTAATCTCGATCGGTTCAGCCGCGTCAATGCCTGTATGGGATCGATGGCAGGTGACGAGCTGCTGATGACGGTCGCGCGCCGCTTGAAGGGGGCGTTGCGTGGTCGCGATGTGCTCGCACGGACCGGCGGCGATGAGTTCGGCATTCTGATGAGCCTCGATGAAGGGCGCGGGGATGCCGATCATGTCGCAAAACGTATCGAGGGTGCGCTCGCCACCCCGTTCAGACTGTCGGCATTCGAAATTCGCGTTTCGTGCTCGATTGGGATCGCCTTCGGCTCCGACATAATTGACGATTCGGAAGACCTGATCCGTCACGCACAATTTGCGGTGAAGCGGTCTAAGGCGAGTGGTTGCGTGGAGGCCTACCAAACCCAGGCATTCGATATTGTCCGCGAACAGTTCGGGATGGAAACCGCGTTGCGCCGCGCGCTTGATGGCAACCATCTGCGGCTTACCTTTCAGCCGATTTGCGATCTCGCCACGGGTAAGGTTGTATCGTTCGAGGCGCTGACCCGGTGGCTCGACGAGCAGGGTAACGAGATTTCCCCCTGTGACTTCATTCCCGTGGCCGAAGAATCGGGACTTATCGTGCCGCTCGGTCGCTGGGCGATGACCGAAGCCGCTGAAACGCTCGCGGCATGGGATGTGCGGGCAGGCGGTGATTGCGGTACGCGCTTTGCGGTGAACCTGTCGGCAATCCAGCTCCAGCGCGACAATGTGCCCCGTATGGTGGAGCGGGCGCTGGCCGCATCGGGATTGCGCGGCGAACGGTTCACGCTTGAACTGACCGAAAGCGCGCTCATCGCCGATCCTGATCGCGTCGCCCAGATCATGCACGCCCTGAAGGGACTGGGCACCACGTTGGCGATGGACGATTTCGGCACCGGTTATTCAAACCTTGCCCATCTTCAGAAACTGCCGATCGACGTGCTGAAGATGGACCGCA
>CAZYOU010000120.1:0-7258 GCA_964649315.1 uncultured Stakelama sp.
CACGCTCAGCAAATCGCCGGCGTTCCATTGGCCTGGTTTGTCACCGCCCTCTACACCAAAGCGGGCTTCGCGGTTTGAGATCGGCCTGGCGTCAATCCCCTGCCTCTCGAGAAACGAACCCATGGAGACCACATGATCCTCAAGCGCGTTCCGCACGGCCGCCTGTCCTTCCGGAGGCCGTAGAGCCTGACCGATACGGACCAGACGCTCTGCTCGGGCGGCTTCTTCATGCGCAACTTTACGTCTGAGGCGGGAGGCATAGGCATCGGGCATCCACCGGCCAAAAACCGTGTCGATCGAATACCGCGCCACAGGGACGCGGCTGGCCTTGGCTCCGACGATAAACGGATCATCCTGCATATCCTCGGGCAGGGCGCTCCTGAGATTAAACCCGAATCCCTTGGTTTCAGGGCTGGCATGGCTGACCCCCGACGAGCCCGCCAGCGCAGCAGCGAGCTGTTCGCGATGCTCGGGTTCGATGTGGAATGCATTGAAGGTGAAGAGTCGGTGGACCGGCGGCTTGTGACAAAGGACACCGGTCATGATGAAATCGCGCAAGGAAGCAATTCCGCTGGTCGGCTTGGTACGGCTGACATCAGCGGCTTTGGCGAAAGCGGCCGCGACATAGGAGGATAGCGCGTCGTGCCGTCCCGCAAAGCGCACCATCAACTCGTGCCGGCTACTGCCCGGATTCGCCGAACCCACAAACCACATTGGTTGGGTCGTGTGCAGAAAACGGTAGAGCTTGGTGTGGAAGTGGACCGGCTTGCTGTCGACGATTGAAACAATAGGGTCGACGAAGCGCAGATCGATCAAAGCCTTCCTCAGCCGGCGCATGTCCTCCCACGTCTTAGGAATGGATGAGGCAGCGTCGAGGCCAACTGCGATCCTAATCCGGCAGGTCCGCCGCTTTGCCGGGGGTACATTTCGACAGAGCGCGATAAGCGGTTCAACACTGTAGAAGCCGCCGAGTATTGTAATCTCGGTCGCCGTCTTCGCTGCTTCATTCAGCGCATCGCCAAGATGTTCGTATTCGACGTCGTCAGCGAGATCGATCAGGTCGGGACGACCGACAAAAATGATGGGTGATAGTCCGCGTCTGCCCGTCATCCGCGGCTCCCCCATCGGTTGATGACCAGCTTAGGATTTGAGGGGGACACCAAGCAAGACCGAAACGAAGTTCAGTACTTCGAGCGCTACATCCAACGCGTCGGGTTTTAGGCAGGTCGCCCCAACGCGATGACGGCGACCTTAGGCGGGTTCGCAACACCTTTCCCCATTAGTCTGGCCGCTGGTTCCGACCGCTACGCGCGGGTTCGCTGACGCATGACCCATGGGGGCCTTCGGCATCGTCTCAAGGCACCCTGGGAAAGAGGGAAGGGGGATCGGGAGTGGTGTCCGGGATGTGCCGGATGCCAGAAGGAGTTACTCCAGTGATCCAGACCATGAAGCTCAACAAGCTCCGTCTCTCGCCAATCAATGTCCGCCGACTGCCCGAAGAAAAGCTGCAGATTCCGCAGATGGCGGCCGATATCGAGGCGCGAGGCGTTCTCCAGAACCTGCTCGTCACGCCGGCCAAAAAACCACGCGGCACCTTTGAGGTGTTCGATGGTGGCCGCCGCCTTCGCGCGCTTCAGCGTCTCGCCGACGCAGGCACGATCAAGGCCGACGACTATGACGTGCCCGTGATGGTGCTTCAGGCCGATGAGGCGACGCTCTCCGAAACCTCGACGGCGACCAACTTCCAGCAGCTCAAAATGACGCCGGCCGAGGAATGCCGCGCGTTCCAGCACTTCATCGGAACGAGTGGCGATATTGATGCTGTCGCCAAGCGATTCGGCGTCACGCGTCGTTTCGTCGAAGGACGCCTCCGTCTCGCCGCCCTTGCCGAGCCGATCTTCGAAGCCTTGAGCTCCGGTGAAATCACCCTCGACGTCGCCAAGGCCTATGCGTCGACCGAGAACCAGGAGAAGCAGCTTCTGGTCTGGAACAACTACCAGAACAGCTATGTGAACGCTGACACGATTCGTCGCGTCATCGCCAACGAGACCCTGAAGGCGAATGACCCGATCGCCATTCTGGTCGGCGAGACCCGCTATATTGACGCGGGGGGCAAGATCGATGGCGACCTGTTCACCGACGGCAACGACCGGTGGGTCGATCCCGAGATCGCGCATCGGCTCGCCGGCGAGATCATGGAAGCCGAGGCCAAGCGCGCCGGCGAGGAGACCGGTCTTGCATGGATCCGACCGATCGCCAGCAACTACGCGCATAATGCGGCGCACGGTCTCTATCGGGCCATCCTTCGCCAGCCCGACCTGACTGAGGAACAGGCGCTTCGCCTGACCGCAATCGACGAGCGGCGTTCCGAGCTCGAAACCGAGATGCAGGACGAGTCTCTCCTCGAAGAAGACTTCAAGTTGCTCGACCAGGAAGATGATCGCCTGATCCAGGAGGCCGAGGCGATCGAGAACCGCGCACCCGTTCTCCCGGACGAACTGAAAGCGCATGTCGGCGCGTTCCTGCTCCTCACGCCGCAGGGTGCGATGGTACTCGACACCCAATATTACAGCGAGCAGCAGATCCTCAGCGAGGAGCCCGCTGACGACGAGGGCAGCGAGGGCGAGGATGGCGAACGGTCGTCAGGTGGTTTCCGCATCGGCGGCCCCAAGCCGTCCGAGCCGAGCCATCGCCCCGAGGCCGTGGCGCCGGGGGGCAAGCCGCTCAGCTCCCGCCTCTATGACGAACTGGCGATGCAACGCCGTGACATTCTCGCGTCCTGCCTCCTCGCCCAGCCCGCACTGGCGCTCGACTATGGGTTGTTCGTGATGGTCGATGCCCGGACCAAGACGTCGAGCCGCTACACCTACAACTCGACGAAATACGGAACCACGATCCGCGCGAGCGGGCCGCAGGACCCGAACACCGGCGACATGCCCACGTCGCGCGCGCGGGACTATCTGGCTGAGGCTCATGAAGGTCTCGACGCGGGCTGGACCGAGCACGAAAACGAGGTCGAACGCTTCGAGCGCTTCCGGGCGCTCGACGATGACAGCAAGGCGAACTGGCTTGCCTACATCGTGGCGATCTCGCTCGAGGCGAAGCCGGGCATCAGCAACGAGCAGATCCCCCTTCACAACCGACTGGCATCGATCCTCGAAATCGATGTCGCCAGCTGGTGGCGCCCGACGTCGGAGAACTTCTTCGACCGGGTGAACAAGGGCAGTATCCTCAGCCTTCTCGACGAAGTGGGCGGGCCCGCGCTCAGCGGCCGGCATGCCTCGCTCAAAAAGACCGAGATCTCAGCGAGCTGCGAGAAGCTCTTCGCAGGCGACACAATCGTCGAAGCTGAGGTCAAGGAAGCGGCCCTCGCCTGGGTACCAAACGCGATGCGGTTCCTCGACAGGCAGCCCGAGGACGTCGTCATCGAGGCCGATGAGGCAGAACATGACGAAGACGATTCGGGCGGTGTTGCCGACGCGGCCGCTGACTCGTCCCAGGCTGGCGACGAGGTGCTCGAACCCGCTGCCTGACCGCTGAGCGGGGCGGGGCCGGCGGCGTGCCGGCGGTTCCCGCCCCATCACTCGTCCTCCTGCTGGGCACCAGTCCGCCGATGCACAGCACCGGCGGCCCCTTGTGCCCGTTTTCCGGAGCTGATCGTCATGTCCGCTACAGCGAAACCGAGCCGCGATGTCGCGGCAGAGATCACCAACCTTATCATCAAGAAGCTCGAGGAGGGCGTTCCGCCCTGGAGTCGTCCCTGGCGCGTTCAGGGAAGCGGTGGTCGGCCGCTCCGTCATTGCGGCACGCCCTATACTGGCATCAACACTTTTTACCTCTGGGCGATCGGCGACGCGCAAGGGTACCGGTCGCGCTACTGGATGACGTACCGCCAGGCCGAGGCGCTCGGTGGCCATGTCCGCCGCGGTGAGGTCGGCTCACTGTCGGTCTATTATTCGAGCTTCAAGAAGACCGAGGCGAACCCTGTCACTGGTGCCGAAAAGGAGCGAAGCATTCGCTTCCTGCGCCACTACATCGTCTTCAACGCCGACCAGATCGACGGCCTTCCAGCTCATTACTATCCGGCGATCGAAGATCCGGCGCCGATCGATCCTTCGCAGCATCAGGCGGCGATCGATGCTTTCTTCGAGGTAATCCCAGCCGAGGTCCGGCATGGCGGGGATCAGGCCTTTTTCACGCCCACCCTCGACTACATCCAGATGCCGCATCAGCGGACCTTTCGGACGATGGACCATTACGCATCGGTCCGGGCGCATGAGGTATGTAACATCGCAAGTGTCCTCATTTCGAGGACAGTCGATGGCCTTTGCGCGCTGCTGTTTCCCAACCATCGTACGGCCTGCTGTGCGATTTCAGGACGGGAGTCCTGATCATGCGCAGCAAAGAACGCACCGATATATACACGCGCGTCACCAACGAGATCGTTGCCGCCATCGAGGCAGGGGCGGGCTCGTGGACAATGCCGTGGCATCACGATGGATCAGCGACCTCGCGCCCCATCAACGCCGGCACCGGCAAGGCTTACCGGGGATCCAACATTCTCAGCTTGTGGATCGCGGCGCAGGCTGCAGGCTACAGTTCCGGACGCTGGGCCAGCTATCGTCAGTGGCAAGCGCTGCGTGCCCAGGTTCGCAAGGGCGAGCAGGCCACCACGATTGTCTTCTGGAAGGTCAACGATCGCGGCGAGGATCCCGATGACCGGGATTCCGAGCAGGAGGGGCGTGGCCGCGCTCGCATGTTTGCGCGGGGGTACAGCGTTTTCAACGAGGCGCAGGTCGAGGGTTATGCTCCACCAACCATCGATCTCCTGTCCGACGATGCGCGGATGCGGAACGCCGATATCTTTTGGGGCAACCTTGGCATTGAGTGCCGGCATGGCGGCAACGAGGCGTACTATATTCCTTCGGAAGATCGCGTGCAAATGCCACCCTTCGCACAGTTCAGGGAGCCTGCCGCTTATTATGGTACGCTTTTCCATGAAGGTCTGCATGCCACAGGAGCGGCGTCCCGCTGCGACCGTGATTTGTCCGGCAGGTTCGGATCGGACAGATATGCAGCGGAGGAGGCCATCGCAGATCTGGGAGCCGCCTTGGTCATGGCAGATCTCGGTATCGCGCACCATCCACGACCGGACCATGCGGCGTACATCGCGTCCTGGCTACGCGTGCTCAAGGCCGACGCTCGCGCGATTTTCACGCTGGCGAGCAAAGCGCAGGCGGCAGCTGACTGGATGCATACGCAGCAGCCCGAACAACTCAGCGTGGCTGCATGATGGCACCTGCGGTGGATGCCTCAGGCATTCGCCGCAGGAGCGCCGTGAGCCGATCCTCTGCGCTTCGGGCGCGGTGCAACAGCGTCAGGTTCTCGCTGGCGAGTTCGCGCCGCTCCTCGGCGTGACGCCGGGCATCGGCCCTGAGGTGCGTCAGCTCGGTCTCGAGCGTGGCGATGCGCGCTGCCAGGTCGCGTGCGGGCGTGCCTGGTCCTGCCGCAGCTTCGATCTCGTCGAGGATGTCCCGATGGCTCGTATAGAGCGGATTGCGACTGCGTCCCGCTTCGCGCGCGACCGAAGTCGGCGTGATCTTCACCACGCGTCCCGCATGGTCGGCGTGGCGCCCTTCGCCGCGCACCAGCCTCGCCAGCGCCGCCCGGTAGCTCCTTGCCGCGGATTGCCAGCGCTGCCCCTGATCATCCTTGCCCATCGTCATCTCCGATTTGCGTGAGCACCCGCTCGCATTGTCCGATCGCCTCATTGAGCACGGCCGCCGTCATCGGATTGGCCTCCGGCAACAGCGCAGCATTGCGTCTCCGGCGATCCCGCCAGTAGGCTCCGTGCTTCGCTTCGATCACCATGTTGGCGCATGAGAGGCAGACCGCCGGCGCTCGTCCGGCCTCATTCGGTTGCAGTTCGCCGCCGCAGCGGGAGGTCTCCTGCTGGAACACGCACCAGCCATAGTCGCAGGCATGGATGCGAAGATCCGTCTCCTTGAGGATGAACGCAACATAGTCTCGGCGTACCTGTTCGCCCGCGCGGCCGCGGAACCGGGCGTTTCCGGCGACGATACGTTCGCCCATCTTGCCGCCGAGCCGTTTCGCGGCGAGCAGGCGGTCGAGGGCGGCTGCGGTTTCGGCGCGGGCTTCGTGGTCGATGAGGCCATGCAGGTCGAAGTCGTTGCCGACGTAGCCCCGCGCGGTCATGGCAACGGAAGCATGCTTGAAGTGCTCGGCCAGGCCCAGAAGCTGGGTACGGTCGCGCCTGGCAATAAACCGGGCAAAGGTCTTGCGGAACTGGTGCGTGCTGAACCTCCAGGGTTTCCCATCAAGATCGGGGATGCCGACATGCCGCGCAAAGTCATTGATGCGCCAGGCGATATGCATGTGCGTCACCGGCACGATTTGGCCATACTGCGTGTTCTTCACCAGGAACAGATCGTCGCGGCCCGAGGCTTCGCGCAGCGGCGCGCTCAGCTGTTCGAGCAGCTCCACCGCGCGCACGACCGGTGCCGGGGCAACCCAGCGCTCCCTACGGCCATCGAGATCGTCGACAGTCTTGAACAGCCGGGACACGACATATGCCTGATTAACGCCGGTTCCGCCGATCGGGTGATGCTCGATTGCCCCTGTTTTCATTGACAGGATTTCGCTGGACCGCATCCCGACGAAGCCCGCGATCAAGATATAGCACGCCTCGACGAGGTGGACGGCGGCGTGCCGAACTGCATAGGCGCCATCGAGCCGCTCGCCCGATGGTCCGGCCAGCGATGCGAGCCTCAGCGCCGCTCTAACATGATCAGATGCCTGGCGCTTGCCGCGCCGCAGACCCTGCGCTCGCGCTTCGCGGCGGATCGCTTCGGCTGCGACGATCGTATCGCCATGCTCCTCGACCCACCGCAGGGCTTCGCTCAGGATTGCAACGGCCACGTCTTCGGGGATGAACGGTATGACGCCCTTGGTCGCCCTGGTGTGGCCGGCGGCCTCATAGGTCGTTTCCAGCGGCAGCGGATCGACCAGTGGCGCATCGTTCAGCTTTTCCCGCTGACGATAAAGGTCTTTGATCACGAGCAGATAGTTCGTGATTGTGGCAGTTGAGATATTGCCTTTGCCTCCGCCGGCGCGTGCAGGACGACTGCGCAACCATTTGCAAAGTTGTTCGACCGAAGCTGGATCGATCCCGGCAAAGCGCGAGTGTCCTTCGCATGCCATCCATTCCAGCAGCGCGCGCAGCAACGCCCCCGTGTCG
>CAZYOU010000121.1:0-6978 GCA_964649315.1 uncultured Stakelama sp.
GCTACTCCAAGCTCGGTGGGCGGGTGGTCTATCGTGTCGAGGACCTCCAGACCTGGGTCGAATCCGGCCGCAAGGCGTCCACTTCCGACCCCGGCATTGCGACCGTGCTGCCGGCCAAGCGCAGGGCGCTTGGCGTCGCGGGGTCCACCAATCTGGCGCGCCGCTGACCCATGTCAGCGCGCCATCGCCCACGGTCCGAGCGTGAGCAGCTCATCCTTTTCCGGGCGCTGCCTGGTGATCTGGCGCCGCGAGATGCGCAGGATCTCATGACTTATCCGTTCTTCAGCCTGGCCAAGACCCATCGGACGACGCCGATCGACTTCAGGATGAATGAGATCACCATTCGCGTCGAAGCGGTGGCCGAGCACGGCATGGCGACGATCTGGGATGCCGACATCCTGATCTGGGCCGCGAGCCAGATCGTCGAGGCTCGTGACGCGGGCCTTCGCACCTCGCGTCTGATGGCGGCCACTCCCTACGAAATCCTGCGCTTCATCGGTCGCGGCACGTCTTTGCGCGACTATCAGCGCCTGAAGGCGGCGCTGGACCGGCTTCAGTCCACGACCGTCTGCACATCGATCCGCCAGCCCGCCGAGGGTCGTCGTCACCGCTTCTCGTGGATCAACGAGTGGAAGGAGCGCACCGACCGCAACGGCAGGCCGGACGGCATCGAGATGATCCTGCCCGACTGGTTCTACCAGGCGGTGCTCGATGACGCGCTCATCCTCACCATCGACCGCGCCTATTTCAATCTCGCGGGCGGCCTCGAACGCTGGCTCTACCGCATCGTGCGCAAGCATGGTGGTAGCCAGCGCAAGGGCTGGCGCTTCGACTTTCGCCATCTGCACCAGAAATCCGGCGCGCTGTCCCCGTTCAAGCGCTTCGCCTTCGAGCTACGCGACATCATCCGTCGCCAGCCTTTGCCCGGCTACAGGCTGTTTCTGGAGGTCGAGATCGGTGGCCGAACGCTGCTTGCCTTCGAGCCTTTTCCGCCCTGTGGAAAACCTGTGGATGGCCTCGTGCCATCGGGAACCCTCAGGCCCGTGCTATCGGGAACCGCCCTATCGTGCCAGCAGGAACCCAAACGGGGTGTAACCCCATATGCCAAAACGAAAAATCCTGCCCTTAACTTAGAGTCTAACAAAGAATCTAACTTTTTAGCGCGCGCGCGCGAGGTGGAGAACCTCATTCGGGAGGCCGCCGACGCCCTCGGTTCGACCGCGAAAACGCGCCGAAACCGCTCCCCGCAAGCCGCGTCCGACGTCCCTCAGCTTCCCTTCGCCAGTCGCTCGGGAGGCAGGCCATGATCGTGGCGTTCCTCAACCAGAAGGGCGGCGTCGGCAAGACGACGCTGGCGCTGAATCTTGCTGGCGAATGGGCCGGTAAGGGAAAGCGGGTCACGCTGATCGACGCGGACCCGCAAGCTTCGGCGCTCGACTGGTCGCAGCAGCGCAGCCGCGAAGGCCTGACGCGCCTGTTCGGCGTCGTCGGCCTGGCGCGCAATACGCTGCACCGAGAAGCCCCCGAGCTTGCCCGTGATGCCGATCACGTCGTCATCGACGGGCCGCCGCGTGTCGCCGCGCTGATGCGCTCGGCGCTTCTTGCCGCCGACCTCGTGCTGATCCCCGTCCAGCCATCACCGCTCGATGGCTGGGCCTCAGCCGAAATGCTGGCGCTCGTCGCCGAAGCGCGCATCTATCGACCCGATCTCGTTGCGCGCTTCGTGCTCAACCGTTGCGCCGCGCGCACCGTGCTGGCCCGCGAGACGGCCGAGAACCTGGCGGACCATGACCCGCCGGTGCTCGCCGCCACCATCGGCCAGCGCATCGCCTTTGCGGAAGCGGCGCAATCTGGCCGACTGGTGTCCGAACTGGATGGCGAAACGCCGGCCGCACGTGAAATCGCGGCGCTGGCCGACGAAATCGAACACCTGGGCATCGGGAGGGCCGCGCTATGAGCCAGCGCCCGATCCGCCGCGGCTTCGCCGCCCGGCCCGCCGATCCCGAACACTGGATCAAGGCGGCTGACGCTCCGCCGCGTAATGGCGAGGCCGCTGGTTTCACCGCGCGGCTGACCATCGACGTGACGCCGGATCTGCGCGGCCGGATCAAGATCGCCGCGTTCAAGCGCGGCGTCACCGTCGCCGACATGCTGCGCGATCTCCTCGCGCGCGAATTTCCCGCAACCTCTGGAGACCCATCATGACCGGCAACGCGGCCCTCCGCGTGCGCGGCGCGGCCGTGCCGATCACGCAAGCGTCCGACAATCTCACCCATGTCGAACTGACCTGGGTGGAGAAGCGCATCGAGAACTGGATCAGGTTCGGCCGCGAAGCGCGCGAGCATGTGCTCGACCGCCGCCGTCGTGTCTTTTCATATCTCCCCGGCAGCGTCTTCGCCTTCGTTCGTTGGGCGGCCAACGACTTCGGCACGATCATCTCGCGCATGGACATCGTGCGCGCGGTGATGCCGGGCGAGTCCTATCAGACGCTGCCCTTTGTGAGCCCCGGCGGCGAAATCCTGCTGAAGATCGAAGGCTGGCCCAACGTTGAACAGGTGTTCCGTCACGTCGACGCGGTGGAAGCCGCAGACATTGACGCCTGCGAGGTTTGTCCCGATCACTGGCGCCACGTTCATCACCGTCTGAGCGCCGGCCAGGAGCCGCGCGCCTACACGATGGAACGTCATCAGGCATGGCTCAAGCGGCGGAGGGTCGAAGGATGACCCGCTTCGGCTATGTCATGGTGACGTATTTTTCGTTGATGGCCATTGCCATCGGTTCCTGCGTTTCCCTGCCGGTAAAGCTGCTCTGGAACGCTTCGGCCAGCGTGCCCATCGGCTTCTATGATCTGGAACGTCCAAGTCCTCTCCAGGTTGGCGATCTGGTCGCGGTCATGCCCGACATGCCGCTCGCCGACTTCATGGTCGGGCGCGGCTATATCGGGCGCGGCGTGCCGCTGCTCAAGCACATCGCCGCGCTGCCGGGGCAGGAAGTCTGCCGCACCGGCAACGCCGTGACGGTCGATGCGGTGCCCTTCGGCGACGCGCTCGACCATGACAGGCGCGGCCGTCCGCTGCCCGTCTGGCAGGGCTGCCGTCGCATCGCGAACGGCGAGATCTTCCTGATGAACCCATCCGTGCCCGACAGCCTCGACGGTCGCTATTTCGGCCCGCTGCCGGCGCGCGACGTCATCGGCAAGGCGACGCCCCTCTACACCGATGAAGCCGGCGATGGCCGCTTCATCTGGCGCGCCGCCACGCGCTGACCGCTTCCCCATCGGCGGGAGCGGTGCTCACCGATGATTCCTTCAACGCCACCGCCAAGGAACCGCCATGCCACAGATCGGCACATTCACTCGCGATGAAGCAGGCTTCGTCGGACATCTGACGACATTGATGATGGCCCAGGACGTGCTCATCGTCACGGCCGAACCATCGGAAACCGACAACACGCCGCAGTATCGCGTCCACATCGTCGACGGTGAGACCGGCGAGCCGGGCGCAGAGATCGGCGCGGCTTGGAGGCGCACCGGCGAGCGCGCGGGCGAATACCTCGCGCTGGTCATCGACGATCCGGCGCTGCCGCAGCCGATCCGCGCCAACCTGTTCCGTGATGACGAGACCGGCAATGCCTGGTCGCTGCACTGGAGCCGTCAGCCCAAGCACGACGGAAAGGAGTGACGCCATGCGCTGCGCCGCCTTCCTTCTCCTTTCCGGCATCTCGCTCGCTTGCGGGGTTTCGGGGCCGGCCTTCGCACAAGCGCCAGGCGTCATCCGCCCGTCGCCGCGCGATCCCTATGGCGACTACATCGCCGAGGCGGCGCAGCGTTTCCAACTTCCCGCCGCATGGATACGCGCCATCCTTGCCGCCGAAAGCAACGGCGATGCGCGTGCCCTATCGCCCAAAGGCGCGATGGGCCTGATGCAGATCATGCCCGCGACATGGAGTGATCTGCGCATCCGCCATGGTCTCGGCAGCGATCCCTACGATCCGCACGACAGCATCATCGCGGGCGCGGCCTACATCCGGCTGCTTTATGACCGCTACGGATCGCCCGGCTGGATTGCCGCCTACAACGCCGGACCGGGCCGCTACGAGGCGTCGCTGAAGGGGCGCCCGCTACCGTCCGAAACGCGCGCCTATGTCGCCACCGTCGCGCCCAATCTCGACAGTGCCGGCGATCCCGGCATCACCGTCGTCGCGTCGGTAGATTTACTGGCCTGGACCCGCTCCTCATTGTTCGTGCTCGTTTCTGATCGGCAGCCCGATCGCAGACCGGCTGCCGAGTCCGTGTCGGCCGAGCGTCCGTCGAGCGATGCTTCGGCGACGCCCATCGTGCGCGATGTCTCCGCCATCGTGCCGCAGTCGAATGGCCTGTTCGTCGCGCGGGCAAACGGCGGAACGGCGCAATGAGCGCGCAGGTTCCTGTTCGCACGATAGCGCATTCCAGCGTGTCATGGGGGGCGCGAAGGGGGAGCACGGGCAACACGACCGAAGGATGGCGAGATAAAAAGCCGCGAGGTGCGGCGGTTGTCGGTCGTGTGGTTTCAAGGGGTTATGGAGCGATTTCGCGAGGTGCGGATTATGGGCGCACCTCGCGGAAACCCGCATTTCTCCATGATTTCCGTGGCCTGACGCGATGTGCGGGGTCTCGGCCATGACCGGCGACAGCGATTTTCGCGTCCGCCCAGGCCGCATCCGCTCATCCGGCAAACAAGCCGCGCGCCCCTTCATCGCGCAGGCGCTCGCCGCCGCGCAGAAGGCTGGCGCGCGCATATCGCGCTCGGGCCGCATCACCTCCGGCAATCGCTCGACCTTCGGCCGTGGCCGCACGGCGAGCGTTCGCGCCAATCGCCTCCTGACAGGCCGTTCCCGCATCGTCGTCATCAAGACGCGGGTAGTGCGCCACCATCAGCACGCAACGCCGCTCAAGGCCCACCTCAACTATCTGCGCCGCGAGGGCGTGACCCGTGACGGGGAGAAGGCCCTGCTATTCGGGCCGGGTAGTGACGACGTGGATGGCCGGGCTTTCGCGGAGCACTGCGAGGAGGATCGGCATCATTTCCGCTTCATCGTCTCGCCGGAGGACGCCGTGGAGATGACCGACCTCCGTGGCTTCACCCGCGAACTGATGAGCCAGATGGAAAGCGATCTTGGCACGAAGCTCGATTGGGCCGGCGTCGATCACTGGAACACCGACAATCCCCACGTCCACATCATCGTGCGCGGCCGCACCGACGATGGCCAGGATCTCGTCATCGCCCGCGACTACATCAAGGAGGGAATGCGCGCCCGCGCCGCCGATCTCGTCACGCAGGATCTCGGGCCGCGCACCGATCTCGACATCCGCCGCAATCTAGACCGGCAGGTCGAGGCCGAGCGCTGGACCCAACTCGACCGCCAGCTCGTGCGCGACGGACACGACACCGGCGTCATCGACATAGCGCCCGACCGCCACGCCACGCCCGACGAATATCATGCCTTGAAGGTTGGCCGTCTTCGCAAGCTGGAATCGCTCGGCCTCGCCGATCAGGTCGGCCCCGGCCAATGGATTATCGCCGATGATGCCGAGCCGACGCTGCGCGAGATGGGCGAGCGCGGCGACATCATCAAGCGGATGCACCGCGCGCTGACCGAACGCGGCATCGAGCGAAGTTCGGCGGGCTATGTCCTCGCCGCTGAAAATCTCGATACGCCGATCATCGGCCGGCTGGTCGATCGTGGTCTCGACGATGAGCTGAAGGGCACGGCCTACGCTGTGATCGATGGCGTCGACGGCCGCACCCACCACGTCAGGCTGCGCGATTTCGACGCCGCCGGCGACAGCGTGACAGGATCAATCGTCGAGCTTCGCAGGTTCGAGGACGCCAAGGGCGAGCGTCGCGTCGTGCTCGCTGTCCGTTCCGATCTTGACATCGACCGCCAGATTACCGCGACAGGCGCGACCTGGCTCGACCGGCAGAATATTTCCCGCGAGTCGGTGGCGCTATCGGAAGGCGGCTTCGGCGCCGAGATGCGCCACGCCATGAGCGCCCGCGCCGCCCATCTGGTCGAACAGGGCTTCGGCGAACGGCACGGTCAGCGAGTCACTTTTGGCCGCAACCTGATCGATACGCTGCGCCGCCGAGAACTGGACGCGCTCGGCGAGAAGCTCGCTGCCGAGACTGGCCAACCCTTCAACCGCGCGGGCAACGGCGAATATGTCGCCGGCTCCTATCGCCAGCGCATCACGCTCGCCTCCGGCCGCTTCGCCATGATCGACGACGGCCTTGGCTTCCAGCTCGTGCCGTGGACGCCGTCCCTCGAAAAGCAGCTCGGCCGTCATGTCTCCGGCGTCGCCCGCGATGACGGCGGCATCGACTGGAGCTTCGGGCGCAAGCGCGGCCTGGGCCTCTGATTTTCTCCAAGACCCTTTGCCCAAAAAGGAATTGCCTATGTCCGCGACCAAAATCCTCTGGGGCCAGATCCTCGCCGTCTTCACCATCGTCTTTCTTTGCATCTGGGGCGCTACCGAATGGGTTGCGTGGCGGCTCGCCTTCCAGCCCGAACTCGGACACCCCTGGTTCACTTTACTGGGCTTCCCCTTCTACTATCCGCCGTCCTTCTTCTGGTGGTGGTATGGGTATGATGCCTACGCCCCGTCGATCTTCATTGAGGGCGCCTATATCGCGGCATCAGGCGGTCTGATCGCCGCCGCCGTGGCGATCGGCATGTCGGTCTGGCGGGCGCGCGAAGCCAAGAAGGTCGAGACCTATGGTTCGGCGCGCTGGGCCGATACGGCGGAAGTGAAGGCTGCCGGGCTGCTTGGTCCCAATGGGGTGGTGCTCGGTCGTTTTACCCACGACTATCTTCGCCACGACGGGCCGGAGCATGTGCTGTGCTTCGCGCCGACCCGCTCGGGCAAGGGCGTCGGCCTCGTCATCCCCTCGCTGCTGACCTGGCCGGGCTCGGCCATCGTCCACGACATCAAGGGCGAGA
>CAZYOU010000122.1:0-6962 GCA_964649315.1 uncultured Stakelama sp.
GCAGGGGCACGCATTTTCGACATTGGTGGTTGAAAATGGGCAGTTGCCCAGTTCCTTCGTCATGAAGCCGCTGTCGTCCGGTGGCCGTGGCAGACGCATTCGTTCCCGGAAGTCGGGGCGAGCGCGCCGAAGGGCTTGCATCCGCATCTACGGAGCGACGCCGGTTTTGAATCTAAGGCACGAGGACAACAGGACTTGATCAACAATCGTCAAGCCGGCCGCCGTCGCGGTCGTGGCGGGCAGCGCTCGCAAGGTGGTGGCAATCCGGGGCGTGGTCCCGAAAACGGCAATCGCATTGATAATCGGGCACGCGGCAATGCGGCCCAGCTGCTCGAGAAATACAAGACGCTGGCGCGCGACGCCCAGATGCAGGGTGACCGCGTCAACACCGAATATTATCTGCAGTTTGCCGATCATTATTTCCGCGTGCTTGCCGAAACGCGCTCGCGCTTCGAAGAAAATCAGCCCCGCCGCAGCCAGAACGATCCGTTCGAAGAGGGCGACGACGAGGATTTCGACGGCAATGTCGAGGGCATGGCCGAGGATCGGGTCGATCCCTATCAGGGCGACCGAGGTAATGATCGCGGCGAGCGCAATGAGCGTAACGATCGCCCCAATGGCCGCGATAGCGGCCATCGCGATGCGCCGCGTGACGGCCAACGCGAGGGCCAACGCGATGGCGGCAACCGTGACGGTAATCGCGCCAATGGTCGCGATCAGAACCGTGATCAGCAGCGCGATGCCAATGGCAGCCGCAGCAATGGTCAGCGTGATTCCGCACCGCGTGACGGTGCCGATCGTCCCGCGCGGCGTCCCCAGGTCGATCAGGGCTATCAGCCCGAACAGAATGTCGACGCTGCTCCCGCGCCCCGGAACGACGATGAAGCCGATCGTCCCCGCCGCGGACGCCCGCGTCGTCCCTTGCCGGTGGCTGAAACGCGCCAGCATGGTGACGACGATATCGCGATCGATGCCGATCGCCTGCCGCCTTCGCTCAGCCTGTCGGCGATCGTGACGGACGATGCCGAACCGGCAGAAGAAAAGCCCCGCCGCCGCCGCAAAGCAGCAGCGACCGAGGCAACGCCTGTCGAGTAATCGCACGCGAACGACCGGCAGTTTCGGCACGTAATTTAGCAGCGGCGGGCTTCACGGCCCGCCGTTTTTTTGTTGGTAGAAGCAAGGACATGGTTGACCCACCCGGCGCTGACTCTAGCATGTCGGTGATACATCGGGAGAGGTTGGCGATGCGCAAAGTGATGTTGGCAATCATGGTCGCGGCACCCGCTGCCGCCATCGCGCAGGAAGCGGGCGAGCGTTCTGCGCAGGGCGATGTTGCGGTCACCATCTATAACAACAATGTCGCGCTGGTGCAGGATACACGGCAGCTCAACCTGCCATCGGGCGTGTCGCGCCAGGATTTCCCGGATGTGTCGACCCAGATCCGCCCGGAAACGGTGCGGCTGAGCGCGGCGGGCACGACGATCGTCGAGCAGAACTACGATTATGATCTGCTCAGCCCGTCGGCGCTGATGGAAAAAGCCGTGGGGCAGACGATAACGCTGCTGCGCACCAACCCCGCGACCGGGGCTGAGACGCGCGAACAGGCCAAGGTGCTGGCATCGAATGACGGTGTCGTGCTCCAGATCGGCAACCGGATCGAGATTCTGCGCGATGATGGTTTGCCGGTGCGCGTGGTGTTCAATTCGTTGCCGCCCAATTTGCGCGCGCGGCCGACCTTGTCGGTGACGCTGGATACCAAGGCGGCGGGAACCCGCCCGGTGACGATCAGCTATCTCACTGGCGGGCTCGGCTGGAACGCCGATTATGTCGCGCTGTTCGATGAGGGGAAGGGCGTCATCGACGTGCAGGGCTGGGTGACGCTGCGCAATTCGGGCGCGACGCGCTATGCCAATGCCGATACCGTGCTGGTGGCTGGTGCGCCGGGCAATATCAATCGTGGGCGAACATCGGTGGCACCGGGCACCCGCGCCGGCACCGAAAGCGCGGCGCGCGCGCGGCTGGGGGATTTCTACCTCTATCCGCTGGGTGCCCGCACCACGATTGCCGCCAATCAGCAGAAACAGGTCAGCTTTCTGAGCGTGGACGGCGTGCCCGCGCGCAAGGCCTATGATTATCGCAATGGCTGGCTGCAAACCGCGAACGATCCGCAAAGCGTCGCCACCGTGCTCACCTTCTCGTCGTCGCGCAGTGGCGGGCTCGGCGATGCGCTGCCCGCGGGCACAGTGCGGGTCTATGTCCGCGATGCGAAGGGCCAGCCGCAATTCATCGGCGAAAACGCGATCGGCCACACCCCGATGGGGTCGACGCTGGCGATCAAGACCGGCGAGGCGTTCGACGTAAAGGTGAAGCCCTCGGTCGAAAAACGCGAAAAGATATTGAGCGACGAATGGGAGCGTTCGGGCAAGTATCGCATCAATAAGGATGGCCAGACGAGCACGGTCACCGTCGACCAGGCCGTTACCTATTATCGCACCACGATGAGCTACCGCATCACCAATGCCCGGCCCGAAGCGGTGACCGTGGATGTGACTCAGGCCGGGCTCGACAGTTATTACCATGATACGCGGGTGCCGGTGGAAAGCCTGCCCGGCGAACAGGTATCGCTCGATGCGCGCGTCTGGCACGTCCCCGTCCCGGCCAATGGCGAGACGGTGCTGACCGTTTCGTTCGACACGCGGTATTGATGCTCATGCGCGGGCGGCTGGCCCTCGCGTTGATCCTGTCGGTCGTTGCCGTAAGTCCGGCAGCGGCGCAGTCGATCGTGACGTCGGCCGGACCGGAAACGGTTTCGGTGACGGTTTATCGCGCGCCCTATCGCGATGCGGATGAGGCGATCAGTCGGGGATCCCCTCAGGGCTATGCGCTGATCACGGAAACGCGGACGATTGCGGTGCCCGCGGGCAGGTCGACGATCCGGTTCGAGGGTGTGGCCGGCAATATCTTTCCTGAAAGTGCGATCGTCACGGGCTTGCCTGTCGGGGTGCGCGAAAAGAATCTCGACGCCGATCTTCTCTCCCCGCGCAGCCTGTACGATCGCGCACTCGGTCGCCGGGTGATTCTGCGCCGCACTGATCCGGCGACGGGCAAGGTGCGGGAAGAACAGGCGACGATTCGGTCAGGGGCAGCGGGTGCGGCCGTGCTGCAAACCGGCGCGGGGTTTGAAGCGATGCGCTGCACCGGTCTGCCCGAAACGATCGTCTATGATGCCGTGCCCCCCGGCTTGTCGCCCAAGCCAACGCTGTCGATCGAGGTTGACAGTCCGGTTGCGGCCAGCACGACGATCACCTTGTCCTATCTGGCGGGCGGGTTCGACTGGCAGGCGGATTATGTCATCCAATTGCAGCCCGGCGGCCAGCGTGCCGACGTGTTTGCCTGGATCACGCTTGCCTCAAGCGATGTGACGAGTTTCGTGGCGGCGGGTGCGCAGGTGATTGCGGGCAAGCCCAACCGCGAATCCGAACCCAGTTTTGGCAATTATACCGCGTCGGCGCTTACGCTGAACTGCTGGCCAGGCGCATCCACGCTGGCGCCGCCCCCGCCCCCGCCCCCGCCTCCGCCACCACCGCCAATGGCCGCACCGCCGCCGGTCGCAATGGCGATGGACGCGCGTGCAGAATCAGTCGTCGTCACCGCATCGCGTATCGCGCGGCAGGAAGAGCTCGGTGATTTCAAGCTCTACCGAATCAGCGATCCAGTCACCGTGGCGTCGCAGGCGCAAAAGCAAATCGGCTTGCTTTCAAAGGACAGCGTGCCGGTGGCGATCGTCTATGTCAGCGACGTTTATGGCGGTGCAGCCGATGAACCCGAACGCATCATCCGCGCCCGCAACCGCACCGATGCCGGGCTTGGGCTCCCCTTGCCAGCGGGCAGGGCGATCGTGTTCGAGCAAACTGATGGGCGGCCGATGCTGGTCGATGAATCGTCGATCGACGACAAGGCCGTGGGAGAGGATGTCGAGTTCAAGCTCGGATCGACCCCGTCAGTGACGGCAGCGGTCGAATCGACCCTGATGCGACCACGGCGCAAGAACGAACCCGAACGCTACCGGTTGACGGCCACCAACGCCAATCCCTGGCCGATCGCTTTTGAGGCCAAATTCGAGCGCCCTGACGGCCAGATCCGGTTTGCTTCAAGGATGGGCAAACGCGACGGCTTGCCACTGTGGTCGGTTACGGTACCCGCCAATGGCACGGCAACGCTCGATTATACGATCAGGCCTGATCGCTAATCGATGTTTTTGACCTGCTCGTCATGCCCGGTGCCGGAACTGAGGAATACCAGCCCCATCAATGCTGCCGTCAGCATGATTGTCCCGCCAAAGCCGCCGACTGCGGCCGCAATCGTGATCCAGGACAGCGGCCCATAGGCGTAATCGAGCAGCAGGATGGCGGCGGTGACGATGATGATCATCGCCCCGGTCATCCAGCGCAGGATCATGCGGTAGCGGCCCCAGGCAAAGGCGGCATAATCGGGATCGTCGAGACTGGCGGGTATTTCAGGCATTGCTTTCAATTGCCGCCGAAAAGTGGAATCCTCAAGGGCACATAATACCGTACCCGCATCGACGGGCGGGATTGAGGAGAGAATCGCATGACGATCGCAGCGATCCTGGGCACCAAGGGACGCGATGTCCTGTCCGTTACCGCGCACCAGACAGTGATGGAAGCCGCCGCCTTGCTTGCCGAAAAACGAATCGGCGCGTTGCCGGTGATGGACGGCCCCACTGTGGCGGGCATTTTTTCCGAACGCGATGTCATTCACGCGCTGAAAAGCCACGGTGTCGATGCGCTGACCCGAAAGGTGGGTGATGTGATGACCGCGCCGGCGATCACCGTCAGCCCCGGTGATTCGGTGATCGGTGCGCTGTCGTTGATGTCGCGGCGGCGAATCCGCCATTTGCCCGTACTCGAAGGCGGCAAGATTATCGGCGTGGTGTCGATCGGCGATCTCGTGAAGTACCGCATCGACCGGATCGAGGCTGATGCCGCAGCCATGCGCGATTATATCCAGACGGTGTGATCAGGCCCGTGCGGGCATTGGCTGGGTGGTTGGCCGTCGACGGACGATCATCACGATTTCATCGATCACCGCGCGCGAAAACAGCGCGAGCCACCCCACATAAACGGCGGCCCCAACCGCGACCAGCAGGCTCAGGCGGATCGGTGCTGACCATCCGGCCAGGCCCGAATCGAGCGCGAAAACCGACACCCCCATCGCGATCGCTGCCATCAGCGGCGGCAGAATAGAGGCGCCAAGCCCCTGTGCGGATACGCCGATCACCGGCAACGTGCGCTTCAGGCTGATTCCCAGATATACCGGATAGGCGGCCAGCCATGACCAGGCGAGCCCCATCACGCCCCATTGAATGCCGATCAGATAAGCAGCCGTCAGCAGCACCGCCCCGGTCGCGCCATTGCGCACGCTGATGCCCGGGCGCCCGATCGCATCGCAGGCGGGCGCCAGCAGCACCTGAAGCGTCAGCATTGGCATCGCGCACGCCAGGATCATGACGATCGGAATGGCCTCGGCCCATTTGTCGCCCAGCATCGTCAGCACAATCGGTTCAGCGGTGACGGCAAGCCCGACATAGAATGGCAGGGCCGCTGTCATGATCACGCGGACGCTGCGCGCAAATCCTTTCGCAATCGCTGCGCTGTCATGCTGCATCCGCGCATAGGCTGAAAAGGCGACCTCGTTGAGCGGCGGTACAACTTTCGACACGAAAATCTGGGTGAGGAACAGGCTGGTGGTATAGATGCCCAGCATATGCGGATCGAGGACGCGACCGGCGATGAACACGTCCATCTGGCTTTCGACGAACCACAGCAGCTGGCCGACAGCCATCACGCTGCCATAGCGTGCGAGATGCCCCGCGCCGCGAAAATCGAACAAGGGCCACATCAGCGATCGTGCAGCGACCGTCAGCCCGACCGCGCGCACCGCGAACATGACGATCGGGGCGATCACCAGCGTCCACACGCCGAACCCGGCCAGCGCACCGCCGAGCGCTGCTGCGGCACTCGCGATCGACGACAGGATGTTCACGCGGGCTTGCCGCCGGAAATCCATGGAACGCGACAGCAGCGCATAGGCCAGCGCCATGAATGGCGTCGTCAGATAGATCAGCGCCTGCACCTGTAGCATCTGGCCAATGATCGGCTGGCGGTAATAGGCGGCGGCAACGGGGGCGAGGATCAGCTGGATGACAGCGAGCCCCAGATTGACGAGCAGCATCATCCCGAACAGCTGCCTGATCTGGCGGTCGGTGACGTCGGGCTGGCGAATCAGGCCGCTTGCCAGGCCATAGCCATTCAGCATGTTGAGCAGCAGGACAACGACCTGCGTCATCGCGAACAGGCCGTAATCGGCGGGCGCAAGAATGCGAATCACGAGGAAGGTGGCACCCCATTGCACGATCTGCGCGAAAATCTGGCTGCCCGAACGCCAGATGACGGCGCTGCGGACCTGATCGGCCAGCGATTCCGACTCGCGAATCAAGGGAGTGGCGGGTGATTCCATGGCCAAATGCTATGCGCCAAGGTGATTACAGAGCCGTAAACCCTAGGATTTCTGCGGGGTACAGGGTGGCTTGTAAGAAAATTGCAAAAAGCCGTTGACGGCTGTTGGAGCCACCCATATAAGCCACTCCACCGCAGCGATGAACCACACGGTTCGCTTCTGCAGTCACCAAATCCTCGGCGCTAGCCCAGCCCTCGATGAAAAGAGGTTCGGGAAAGCGTCGGTCTTTTGCGCTCTTTGACATTGTCGGTTTAGATGAAGGGACATGTGGGCGGCGGCTCCGGGTTCGACGGTTTTAAGGCGTCGATACTCGGTTAAATTAAGCCGTTCCTATATGGACGTCCAGCGGGGCTTGCTCCGGTGGCCGGCTCATATGTCTCAATTTACATATCCACTAGTGAATGTAATTGTGCAGGAATGGC
>CAZYOU010000123.1:0-6962 GCA_964649315.1 uncultured Stakelama sp.
TCACAAGCAGCGAATTGGCGAGGCCCTTGTCGATCCCCATCGACAGGCGTTCGGGATTGGTAACGAACAGATCGTCCCCTACCAGCTGTACCTTGTCGCCGATCAGATCGGTCAGCGCCTTCCAGCCCTCGAAATCATCCTCGCTCATGCCGTCCTCGATGGAGAAGATCGGGTAGCGCTGGGCGAGATCGGCGAGATAGCCGGCCATTTCGTCCGGATTGAGCACCTTGCCCTCGCCGCTGATATGATAGGCGCCGTTCCTGAAGAACTCAGTCGCCGCGCAGTCGAGCGCGAGCATCACATCATCGCCCGGCGTGTAGCCCGCCGCCTCGATCGACCCCATGATGAAATCGAGCGCGTCGGTGGTGCTGGCGATGTTCGGGGCGAAACCGCCCTCGTCGCCCACCGCGGTCGACAGCCCCTTTTCATGCAAACGCTTTTTCAGCGTGTGAAAAATCTCCGATCCGCAGCGGACTGCTTCGAAAATCGAATCCGCGCCGACCGGCACGATCATGAACTCCTGAAAATCAATCGGGTTATCGGCATGTTCGCCGCCATTGATGATGTTCATCATCGGCACGGGGAGCAGGTGCGCCGAAACCCCGCCGACATAACGGTAGAGCGGCATCCCGCGCGAATCCGCTGCTGCCTTGGCGACCGCAAGGCTGACGCCCAGGATCGCATTCGCGCCCAGCCGCGCCTTGTTCGGCGTGCCGTCCAGCTCGATCATGATCTGGTCGATCTCGCGCTGATCCTCGGCATCGACGCCGACAATCTCCTCGGCGATGTCAGCATTCACCGCGTCAACCGCGCCCTGCACGCCCTTGCCGAGCCACTGCCCCTTGGCGCCATCGCGCCGCTCAACGGCCTCGTAAGCGCCGGTCGATGCGCCCGACGGCACCGCGGCGCGCCCGAAGCTGCCATCCTCCAGCATCACATCGACCTCAACCGTCGGGTTGCCGCGGCTGTCGACAATCTGACGCGCGTGGATGTCGATGATTGCGGTCATGAAATGATGCTCCTAATGCTGATGTCACACTGGCGTGCAGACGCTGGCGGCGCTCTATCTGCTTCGATTGGCGGGGGCAAATTGCTTGGCACCGCGGGAACGCAAATAGCTGGCGACCGTTATTCAGTTGGAACCGAAAAGGGCAGTTGATCATGGCCGACGAAACGAACGATACCCCCATCAAGCCCGCCCGCAAGCGCCCAGTGCCGCAGGCACCGATCAAGGACGGTGCAGGCAGCGCCGGCGTCACCGTACTGGCCGCCGAAACGGCTGATGACAGCGCGGATCAGGCGACCAACACAGCGCAGACGATCAAGGACGAGGCCGCCAAGCTGGCGCGCCAGGCGACAGACAAGGCCCGCGATTATGTGGCCGTCGGCAAGGATCGCGCAGGCGGTGCGCTGGACGAAGTTTCGCGCCTGATGGGCGATGCCGCCAACACCGTCGATGAAAAGATCGGACCCCAATATGGCCAATATGCCCGCACCGCCGCCGATGGCATCGCCGGATTTTCCGAAAGCCTGAAGGCAAAGGAGGTCGAGGATCTGATCGCCGATGCCTCTGCCTTTGTCCGCAAAAGTCCTGCGGTTGCGATCGGCATTGCGGCGGCGCTTGGTTTCGTCGTTGCGCGCTTGGTGAAGGCCGGTCTCGACGGTGCTGACAAGGCTGCCGATAACGATACCTCGCCCCCTTCCGCCAAAGCCTGAACCGCTGTGGGCGGGGATATGATCTTCGATGACTGAGCAAATCCGGGCTGAGGCCGACAGCGACCCGGTTGCAGCCGGTGCTCAGGAAGCACCGGTCGACACTTCCCGCGCCAAACCGCCCCCGGTCGAAACGGATGAATCGATTGTCGCGCTGTTCAGCCGACTGGTCGACGATGCCGAAACCTTTGTGCGCGCCGAAATCCGGCTTTATCGCGCGAACGTCTTCGCGCGCCTGACCGAAGCGCGCACCGCGATCATCATGATCCTGACCGCGTTTCTGCTCGCCCAATCGGCCATCATTGCCTTGCTGGTCGGGCTGGTGGTTATTCTGCGCCCGATACTCGGCGCGGTGGGCGCAACGGCGACGGTCGTCATCGGCGCCATCACCGTCGCCGGGTTGATGGGATGGCTGGCCATCGCCAAGATCAGCCGCGTGACCGAAATCAACAGCAAAACCCAGCGGGATCGCCTGCCATGACCGGTGATGATCCGCAGCGCAGTGTCGCCGCGATCGAGGCTGCACAGGCCCGCGAACGCCTGACGGGAACATTGGTCGATATTCAGGCGCGCCTCCACCCCCGGGCGCTGATCCGCGATGCCGTTGCCGAACTCCGCGATACCGGAATGGAAATCGCCGAAGGCGCGATGGCAGCGGCACGGCGCAATCCCGGACCGCTGATTGGAATCGGCGCGACATTGGTGGCGATTTTTGCGCGGGATTGGTTGATTGACGCGTTCGCGCGCGACGAAAATACTGCAACCGCCTCGCCAGCGCCGCGTTCAACAGATAATGATAGTGACGATGGGGTGCCCGCGCCCCGGGAAGGGAAAACCGATGACTGATCAGCCAACCCAGCCGACCGCTTCGAGCACGACCGCAGAGCCTGTCGCTACCGCGAAAAAGGTGATGGGCAATGCGACCCACGCAGCGTCGACGGCGCTGGATGGTGTGATTGATACCGCGCAGGCCGCCGCGCGCCGCACTGCCGAAGGGATCGAGAGTAATCCGCTGGCGGTGCTTGCCGGGGGTATTGCGGTGGGCGTGCTTGCCGGCGCGCTGCTGCCCCGCACTGAGCGCGAAACCGAAATGCTCGGCCCCGTGGGCAAGCGCCTGACCCAAGGCGCAACCGCTGCCGCCCGCGCCGCCCGTGATGCCGGCACGGCGGAATTGATGGCCAACGGCATCAGTCGCGATGCGGCACGCGCGCAAGTCGGCAAGCTGATCGACGGCGTGATGACCGCGGTGAAGACGGCAGGCGATGCCGCAACCAAAGTTGCCGCGCCAACGCCCTCCAAAGACTAGGCTTCAAACGCCGTGCAACACGCGTTAAGCGAAGCTTTTTTCGGCGAGGCTGATCGCGCATGAGCAAATTACATCTCGTTTTCGGTGGGCGCGTACCCGATCCGATGACGCTGGATTTCAACGATCTCGACTCGATCGATATCGTCGGCATTTTTCCGGATTACAAAAGCGCCGAAAAGGCATGGCGGGCGGCCGCGCAGCGCACGGTCGATGATGCCGAGATGAAATATGTGGTGGTCCACCTGCACCGGCTTGTGCAGCCCGACCTGATGGCACCGGCACCCGGTACAAGCAGCGACTAAAGAGGCTCAGGCGTTACGATAGCGCCACAGCAACAAGGGCCGCGCAAGCAACAGCCCGGCGGCAAATCCGCCGATATGGGCGCCGATCGCGATGCCCGTGCCACCGCCGCCCGAGGCAAGGCCGATCAGCAGCTGGATCGCGATCCATCCCGCTGCCAGCCACGCGATCCGCACGACCCGCGACGGGATCGGCCCGATGGCGGGCACGGGCCGTTCGGCAAACAGCATCGCATAGCCCGCGAGGATCGCCGAAATCGCGCCACTCGCCCCGATCATCGGCGCGGCAGAGCCTGGTTCGAACGCCCAGTGCCCGGCAGCGCCTGCATAGGCACCGATCACATACAGCGCGGCCATCCCCTGCCAACCCAGCGCACGTTCAAGCAAGCGGCCACAATAGACAAGCATCACCATGTTGAAGGCGAGATGCAGGAAGCCGCCATGCACCAACGTGGCGCTGAGCGGCGTCAGCCAAAAGGGCAGCATCAATATGCCATGCGGCGCGACCAGCGATACCGACAGGCTGGCCGGAATGAAGCCGCCGCCGATGGCGGCATAGCCTTCGACCCCGAACAGCGTAATCAGGGCCGAAATCGCGACGGTCACGCCGGCGATGATGACGGTCGCCGGAGTCTCCTCTAACGCCGAGCGTGTCAGATGAATTCAACCTTCGAGACGACGTAATAGCGGTCACCCGATGGCACCGTCACTTCGACTTCGTCATCGACTTTGCGGCCGATAAGCGCACGGCCGAGCGGTGAGTTGTACGAAATGCGGCCGACATTGGCATCCGCCTCGGTCTGGCCGACGATTTGATACTTGATCGGCTTGTCGTCTTCGTCGAGTAGAGTCACGGTCGCGCCGAACACGACTTTGTCGCCCGACATTTCCTTCGGATCGATGATTTGGGCGCGCGACAGCTTATCCTCGATATCGCTGATCGACGCTTCGATCTGGCCCTGACGTTCTTTGGCCGCGTGATATTCCGCGTTTTCGGAGAGGTCACCGTGTGCGCGCGCTTCCTCGATCGCATCCACGATTAGCGGGCGTTCAGCCTTGAGGCGCTTCAGTTCGGTGGAAAGCTTTTCATAGCCTTCCTGCAGCATCGGCATTTTCTCGACCGTCGCCATCGCTTGCGTCCTTCGTCCAAAATCCTGTTCCCGTGCAGACCCACAGGGCCCGCCCGCACGCATTCATCAATGTCGGGGGTCAACTATGCGAATGGGAATAATAGGACTGCAAGGGGCGTACTTCAAGGCTTTGCGTCGAAAGCGCTGCAATTGCCTTTGCCGCTTCAACGCTGGCGGGTGCGGTCGTGAAGTACGGGATCTTCTGGGCAAGCGCACAGGCGCGGATTGGTTGCGAATCCTTCAGCGACTGCCAGCCCTCGGTGGTGTTGAAGATCAGCGCGATTTTGCCGTCCTTGATCCGGTCGACAATGTGCGGCCGCCCCTGTGCCACCTTGTTCACGCGTTCGACCGCAACGCCGTTTTCGGCGAGGTAATCGGCGGTGCCGCCGGTCGCGACGATCGCAAAGCCCTGCGCCACCAATATCCGCGCAGCGGGGAGGATGACTGGCTTGTCGCTGTCCTTCACGCTGATGAATACCGTGCCCGATTTGGGCAACATCGTTCCCGCACCCAGCTGCGACTTGGCGAAGGCGAGCGTGAAATCGGGGTCGATTCCCATCACCTCGCCGGTGCTCTTCATTTCGGGCGACAGTACAGGATCGACGCCCGGGAAGCGCCCGAACGGGAATACCGCCTCTTTCACGGCGTAATAATCGATGTGGCGGTCGACCGGTGGTAGATTGGCGAGCAATTCGCCCGCCATCACCCGGGCGGCAATCTTGGCGATCGGCGCGCCGATAGCTTTCGCCACGAACGGCACGGTGCGCGACGCGCGCGGGTTAACCTCGATGAGGTAGACGAGCCCGTCCTTCACCGCGAACTGGATGTTCATCAGCCCCTTGACGGACAGCGCCGCGCCGAGTGCGGTCGTCTGGCGCTCGATCTCGGCGATGATGTCGGCGCCAAGCGAATAGGGCGGGATCGAACAGGCGCTGTCGCCCGAATGCACGCCGGCTTCCTCGATATGCTGGAGCACGCCGGCAACGGTAACGTCCGTGCCGTCGCAGATCGCGTCGACGTCGACCTCGATCGCATCGCGCAGATACTGGTCGATCAGAACCGGCGAGTCGCCTGATACCAGCACCGCCGTCTGGATATAGTTTTCGAGCTGTTCGGGACCGTCGACGATTTCCATCGCGCGCCCACCGAGCACGTAACTGGGCCGCATCAGCACCGGATAGCCGATCCGCTGGGCGACCGCGATCGCCTCATCCCGGCTGCGCGCAATGCCATTGGCGGGCTGGCGAAGGCCGAGCTTGTCGATCAGCGCGGCAAAGCGCTCGCGGTCCTCCGCCAGGTCGATCGCATCGGGGCTGGTGCCGAGGATCGGGATGCCTGCATCCTCCAGCGCTTTGGCCAGGTTCAGCGGGGTCTGCCCGCCGAACTGGACGATCACGCCAACCAGCGTGCCATTCTGTTGTTCGGTGTGGAGGATTTCGAGCACATCCTCCGCCGTCAGCGGTTCGAAATAGAGCCGGTCACTGGTGTCATAATCGGTGCTCACCGTTTCCGGGTTGCAGTTGACCATGATCGTTTCATAGCCCGCATCGTGGAGCGCGAAGCAGGCGTGGCAGCAGCAATAATCGAACTCGATCCCCTGCCCGATCCGGTTCGGCCCGCCGCCGAGGATGACGATCTTGCGCGCCGCGGTGGGCTCACTCTCGCATTCTGGCTCGCCGAAGCTGGGGCCTTCGTAGGTCGAGTACATGTACGGCGTCTTCGCGTTGAACTCCGCCGCGCAGGTGTCGATCCGCTTGAAGACGGGCCGAACGCCCAGCTTGTGGCGCAGCGCGCGAACCTCTGTTTCGGTGACGCCGCCGGTCATCGCCTTGATGACATCGCCGATCAGCCCGGAACTGCGCGCCATCGCTTCCGACCCCTGGCGCATATTCGCGGATTTCAGGGCGAGATAGGCGAGGCGCTTGTCCGAAAAGCCCATCGATTTCAGACGGCGCATACCCTGCGCATCACGCGGCAGGCCGTTCGCGCAGACTTCTTCCTCTGCCGCGACGATTTCCGCGATCCGTTCCAGGAACCACGGATCGTATTTGGCGATCGCGTGGACCTCGGCGACGGTGAAGCCCTCGCGCAGGGCCTGGGCGGCGACAAGCAGCCGGTCGGGCGTCGGCCGCGCCAGTTCCGCCTCGATTTCCGCCCGCGGTGCGCCGACAAGGTTATCGACATGATTGAAGCCGCTCAGCCCCGTCTCCAGCCCGCGCAGCGCCTTTTGCATCGATTCATGGATGTTGCGGCCGATCGCCATCACCTCGCCGACCGATTTCATCGCGGTGTTGAGCAGCGGTTCAGCGCCCTTGAACTTTTCGAAGGCGAAACGCGGGATCTTGGTGACGACATAATCGATCGTCGGTTCGAACGATGCAGGCGTGGCACCGGTGATGTCGTTCATGATCTCATCGAGCGTATAGCCCACCGCCAGCTTCGCCGCGACCTTGGCGATCGGGAAGCCCGTCGCCTTCGACGCCAGCGCCGAAGAGCGCGAAACGCGCGGGTTCA
>CAZYOU010000124.1:0-6937 GCA_964649315.1 uncultured Stakelama sp.
GGCGAAGGAAGCTTTGGGCGAGCATGTCGCGTCGCCGCCCCCGCCACCGGCGCAAGTGCGCGGGCCGTTCGAGTCACGTGACCAGTGAGCCCCGCCCGTGAGCCTTGATGACCTGATCGCCAATGCCGCGCTGATCTGGATCGCGCTCGCGATCCTGCTCGGCGCGGCGGAGCTGGCGTTACCCGGGGTGTTTTTGGTGTTCCTTGCGGTCGCAGCAGCGATCACGGGGCTGGCAGTGTTTGCGCTGCCGGCGCTTACGCTGCCGCTGCAAATGCTCGCCTTCGCCGTGTGGAGTGTCGTGTCGATCCTGATCGGGCGGCGCTGGTATCAGGATTATCCGGTGGCGAGCGAAGACCCGATGCTCAACGATCGCAGCGCGCGGTTGATCGGTGAAGTGGTGACGGTGGTCGAACCGATCATCGATGGCGAGGGTCGCGTGCGGGTGGGCGACGGTGTGTGGTCGGCGTTGGGGGCCGATGCTGCCGTTGGCACGCGGTTGCGCGTGACCGGGGTGCGCGGCGGCAAGCTGGTGGTCGAGGCACAAATCGCGCTGACGTAACGATCGGCTGCAACCTTCGCCGACCCGTCACGTTTGGAACCTCATCGGACCTTCCCGACATCGACAGGAGCGACGCATGAGCATTTTCGGCATGATCAAGGATGCCATCTGGGGCAAAGCTGCCGCCAAGACGGCTGAAGCGCCCGTCGCCCCGGGTTCGCCAACCGCCCTTGCCCCCGCCCCCGACGCCCCGACGATGACGGCCACCGCGCCAATGCAGGTCGACGTGACCGCGCTGCTCGACGAGATCGCATCGCATCACAGCGAGAAGCTCAATTGGCGCACGTCGATCGTCGATCTGATGAAGCTGATCGGCCTCGACTCGAGCCTTAGCAACCGCAAGGAACTTGCCGAAGAGCTCGGCTATACCGGCGAAAAGGACGGTAGTGTTGAGATGAACATCTGGCTGCACAAGCAAGTGATGCGCAAGCTTGCGGAGAATGGCGGCACCATTCCAGAAGAACTGACGCATTGATCGCCTTCGTGGCGCGGGGCGAACCCTAGCTCCGCGCCACGAGGATCGTTCACTTCTTGCCAAACAACCCCTGTGCCAGACCGGCAATATCGTTCATCGGGTTGCCGTCGCCATCGCGGTCGAGCATCCCACCGATCTGGCCCATCACCCCGGATGCCCCTGCACCACTCAGCAGACTGGCAAACTGCGCGAGCGACCCCTCGCCGCCGATATGGCCGACGATCTGTTGCAGGATATCGGGCGATAGCCCGGTCGCGGATGCGGCGGTCGCCACCGTATCACCGGGCGCAGGGTGTGCCTTGCCGAGCGCACCGACCGCAGCTTCGACCTGGTCGGGCGTCAGGCCCACCTTGGCAGCAAGGTTCTTGATATCGACATTCTGCGTCACCTGCCCCAGCAATCCATCCAACATCGACATGGCCTGTTCCCTTTCGATCGAGCGCCCGCTGCGCCTTTCCAAGCATAGCCAATAGGATCATTCTGTGACAGCAGATCGGTTGCGCGACCGCATCGCCGTCATCATAAGTTCAGGTGAGTAGCGTTCGGGAGAAGTTGGATGACCTTTAATCGTCGTGAGGTGCTGCAGGGCAGCAGCGCCGCCGCACTGGCAACAATCCTCCCCGTTCCTGGCTTTGCGGCATCCAGCGCCGATGCCGCAGCCGACGCGATGCTGGCGGAAACCGCCGAGACGATCTTTGCCGATTATCCCGAAGCGGCTGCCGGTCTCGGGCTCGACAAGGGCAAACGCGCTGCGCTGAAGCGGCGATTGAGTGACCGAAGCGCAGCGGGCAAGGCCGCCGCCGCCGCCCGCACCCGGGAGGTGCTCGCCAAACTCAACGCCATCGATGTCGCCGCGCTCAGCCCCGCGACGCGCACCAATGTCGAGGTGGTGCAAACCGCCTATCAGCAGGCCGCCGCGGGATACGCCCTGCCCTATGGCGATGTGGCCACGCTCACCTCGGGCTGGCGCAATTCACCCTATGTCGTCGCGCAGAATGTCGGTGCCTATCTCGATATTCCCCAGCTGCTGGACCTCAACCACCAGATCGAATCGACCGATGATGCCGATGCCTATCTGGCGCGGATGATTGCCTATGCCGATCAATTGAATGGTGAGGCCGAACAGGTCCGCGCGGCGGGCGCGATGGGCGTTTGCCTGCCCGATTTCGCGCTCGCGCAGGCGCTCAAGCAGCTCGAGATCGCGCGCACCGGCACCGTCGAGCAATGGGATATTGTGACGTCGCTTGCCAAGCGCACCGCGAAAATGCCGGGCGACTATGGAGCAAAAGCCGCAAAGATTGCCGCCGACCGAATTGCCCCTGCCCTCACCGCGCAAATCGCTGCGTTAGAGGCGCAAAAGGCACAGACCACCAGCGATGCGGGCGTCTGGAAGCTCCTCCAGGGTGATGCTTATTACGCCTGGGCGCTCGGCGCGGCGACCACCACCACGATGACGCCAGACGAAGTCCATGCTCAGGGCCGCGATGAACTCGCGCGGTTGCACGCCAAGATGGACGTGATCCTGAAGGCGGAGGGTTACACGATCGGATCGGTCGGCGCGCGGATGACTGCCTTGGGCAAAGACCCGCGATATCTGTTTCCGGAAGGTGATCGGGGGCGGGCTCTCATCATGGCGTATCTGCGCGAAAAGCTGCGGGAAATCCGCGAGCAGATGCCGCGGGCGTTCGAAACGCTGGTGCCGGGTTTTGTCGAGGTCACGCGCATGTCGCCCGCCGCTGAACCCGGCGCGCCGGGTGCCTATGGCGGGGCCGGCTCGATCGATGGCAAGGAGCCCGGCCGGTTCTGGATCAACCTGGGCACCACATCACGCTGGACGCGCTACAGCCTGCCCGACCTTGCCTATCATGAGGCGATCCCGGGCCATGCCTGGCAGGGCGAATATGCCTTCAAACAACCGCTGATACGCACGCTCATGTCCTTCAGCGCTTATAGCGAAGGCTGGGGCCTGTACGCCGAACAGATTGCCGACGAACTGGGGGTGTATGACAATTTTCCCGCCGGGCGGCTCGGCTATCTTCAGTCGCTGGCGTTTCGCGCATGTCGGCTGGTCGTCGATACCGGCATCCACGCCAAGCGCTGGACCCGCGACGAAGGGATCGCTTTTTTCGTCACCGAGAATGGATCGAACCCCATCGAAGTCCGCAGCGAAGTCGAACGCTACTGCACCTGGCCCGGCCAGGCGTGCGGCTACAAGCTCGGCCACACCCGCATCAACCAGCTCCGCGACAAGGCCAAGGCGGCGCTTGGCGCACGCTATGATTTCCGCAAGTTCAACGACGCGGTGGTGCTCGGCGGCAACGTGCCGATGACGGTGCTGGACGGCGTGATCGACCGGCATATTGCGGCGCGGAAAGGGTAGTGGTGTAAGGTGGGTGACTACTGATGTGGCTCACGGGTTCACGAACGTCAATTTTTGGTGGATCACGGCCTGGCCGCTTCTAGGCGCTCAGATGGGAAAAGGCGCCCTTGGTTAGGGCTCAGCTTGTTGGCAACCTGATGTCTCATTGCCCGTCAGCCGACTTTGCGAGAAACTCGCGGGTGATCGCCTGCTCGATCGCCATAAAATCGGCGAAGTCGTCGAGCCTCGCATTGGCATTGAGCGCAACGACCAGGCGATATTCGGGATAGATCACCAGCCAGCTGTAGGCACCCTTGGAAACGCCGCCATGGTGCACGTTCCATACCGGCCGGTCCTCGCCCAAAACCCGCCGGTTAACGTTTGCGCGCCAGCCGATGGCGTAGCTCTGCTCGTTGATCTCGCCGTTTGCCAGCTTCTGCGGCGTCCAGAACGCCGCGCGCGTGGCAGGCGCGATGTACGATGGGTCAAGCCAGGCTGATCCAATTCTGGTCAGATCGCTCGAAGTCGCGATCAGGCCCCCGGCGGCCCATTTGTAGCTGTGGTTGACCCGCCCCCACGGCCTCAACTTGGTGCCCTTTCGCCAGTAGAAGGTCGCGCGATCGGGCAATACGCTGTCCTGATAATCGGCCGACAGGCTTATGGCAGCGAGCGGGTGGGCGATCTCGCGCTCGAGCAAGTTAGGGAACGGCGTACCGGCCGCCTTCTCCATCAGTGCTGACAGCAAGACCACGTCGAAACTTGTATAGCGAAAGCCGCTACCGGGGACGAACTTGAGCTTGTTGCCGTCGAATATGGAAAGCGCATCCGTCACACTGGCAAATTGCTTGCGCTCGCGGATCGAGTGGAAAAGCCCGATAAGGTCGCGGTTCTGATCATAATCTACAATACCAGCCGTGTGCGAGGCGAGTTGGCGCGGGGTTAGCGCGAGCCATTGCGGGTTGGGCAGGTCGCTCGCCCAGGTGCTTGCGGGGGCATCCAGGCTCATGGTGCCTTGGTCCACCATGCGTGCCAGGACCGTTGCGGTGATTGCCTTCGATGTGCTGCCGATGCGGTAGCGGGTAGCGAGGCTCGCTGGAGTGCGATGGCTCAGATCGGCCCAGCCACTCGCCGCTGCCCAAACGATCCTGCCGTCATACGCGACCGCCACCGATAACGAGGGCAGCCCATGACGCACGCGCGCTTCCTCGAGCGCCTTGCGTCCAGCTTCAGCCGAGGCCCGCCAACGCTCGTCGAGAGTCTCGGCGTAGGGCGCAGGCGGAACTGGGAGCGCAACCTTCTTGCCGTGCCCGGCGCATCCGTTGAGGACGCCAATGGCCAGCGCGGCGGCCAGCGGCAGCCAACGTTTCGTCATCGCAAATCTCCGATCGCAGGGGGTGGGGCGGCAGCGTCAGCCGTCGGGGAATAAGCTTCGCAGGCGGTCGAGATAGGCCTCGAACGCAGCGTCGCCTTGCTTTGTAACTGTCACAGTCATGCGGGTGCGCTTGCCGAGATAGCCCTTGGCGATACGGACATGGCCGTTCTCCTCAAGCTTGCGCAACTGGGCGGCGAGATTGCCGTCGGTCAGGTCTAGCGCCTCGCGCAGTTCGACGAAGTCCGATTGGCGCGCCCCCTTGAGGAAGGCCATGATGCCGAGCCGCACGCGGCTGTGCAGCACCTCGTCGAGCGCGCGATAGTTGAAGGGCTTCATCGCGGCACCCTGCGGACTAGAAGGGCGCCTGGAAGCGCCAGCAGCAGGGCGAAGGCAAGCGAGAGGCGAAGCCAATCGACCGGGATAACCACATGCTGTGCGGCATAGAAAGCTGTCAAACCGAGCCAACCCAGCGCTGGCAATGCCATCCAGCGCAGTGGTGTTGCAATGGCGACCATAAAAAACGCCCCACCAAGAACACCGGTGAGGAGCAAGATGGTAGCCAATCCGTCTGGGCGCGCACCCGCGCCAGCAGTCACCATAAAACCGGCCAGCGCCACGCCAGCGAACGTGAACGCGAGCGTATAGGCCCGTGCCACCGGATGACCGAACCGCCGCCCCGCCCCGCCCCGCGCAACAAAGATCGCGATCACGAAGCCCATAAGCGCGAGAGGCTGCCAGAGCCACAATAGCCTGCTCGGCAGCCAATCGCCAACCTCAGCGGCATATTGGAGCGCAAGAACGACCGACGCGATAAGTCCCCAGCCAAGCAAATGTTGCCCGTCGAGCGCGGCGGCCCTGCGTCCGGCAGCAATCAACGCGTCGAGATGACGCTTATCGTCAAAAAGAATCAGCGGCGGCTCCATGCCTGTCTCATATTGCAAAGCACTTTGCATTGTAAAGTGCTTTGCAATATTTATTCTTCGAAGCGGCGCGGCGTCTCGGCAATCTTTTCGCTTTCGCTATCACGACGCTGATCATCGCGCTGGTAGGCCGCTTCATCGCGTTAGAAATTTAACCCTTCCACGCAGCTGCCGACACAGCTCCGGGTTAAATTCAGTTGTCCAGCGATGGGCGGGTTGCAGGATTCTTGAAATCTGCGCTGCGCGACCGAGTTTTGGACGATAGCTGCAAATCGGCCTTCAGCCTCTGGCTGAAAGATCCGGTGCCGCCCACCCCAGCCGTGCCTCGATCGAGAACAGTCGCCCGCGCGAATAGAAACGCAGCGGCCAATCTCGCCGCCCGCGTGGCGACAAAAGCAGAGCGTTGACGCGTTCAGCCAGCCCCTGCCCTTCGCTCTCGCGCACATGGTCGCGTACGGCCGACAGGAAGCAGCAGGTGATCGTGTGGTGATAGCCCTGGGTTGCGTCGTTCACCCCACCGACGCTCTCGTTATACCGCGAGATAATGCCGCGCAGATCGGCGTCGAGATCGATGTCGGGTCGCTCGACGACCAGCCACGTCGTTGCGGCGAGATGGGCCTCGTGCGTCCATTTAGGACGCGACAGAGTGCGTTCCAAAAGCCCGATACCGACGTGCCGAACGGCAGCATCGGTATCGAACAGGCGGGGCGTATGATCGGTCATCTGTCGGGCTTTCACAATTGGAAGGCCCGGATGATCGGGCCGGTCAGGCGGGCTGGCTTACCTTGGGGGCCGATTGGCGGACGCCCTCGTCGACATGATCCGCGAATTGCGCGAAATTTTCGACGAACTGGTCGACCAGCTTGGCGGCGGTCGCATCATAGGCTTGCTTGTCCGCCCAAGCTTCACGCGGATCGAGGATCGCACTGTCCACGCCCGGCACGCTGGTCGGCACCTTGAACCCGAAATTGGGATCGGTGCGGAAATCGGCATCGTTCAGGCTGCCATCGAGTGCGGCGTTGAGCAGCGCGCGTGTCGCCTTGATCGGCATCCGGTTGATCCCCGGCATCGTGGCCTTGCCGCCGGTCCAGCCGGTGTTGACCAACCAGCAATCGACCCCGCCCTTGGCGATCCGCTCCTTGAGCAGATTGCCATAGACGCTTGGGTGGCGCGGCATGAAGGGCGCGCCGAAACAGGTCGAGAAGGTCGCATCAGGTTCGGTCACGCCAATCTCGGTGCCAGCGACCCGAGC
>CAZYOU010000125.1:0-6882 GCA_964649315.1 uncultured Stakelama sp.
ACCGTGCTCGAGATCCTGCCCAAAATCGATATTCCGGGTGTGGAGGGCGACCATGCTACCGGCAGCATCCGTCGCCGGCTGGTCCACATGCTCGCCGTCGCGCTCGACCTGAAAATCGACGCGGGGCAGGTAACCGCGCTCGACTGGCAGCGCGAGACACTGCTGGAGATCCTGATCCGTCTTTTCTCAGAGAAGCTGGTCGATGCTGTGCGGCAGGGAATGCCCCGCCGCTATGTCGAGCATGCCGACGACCTTCCCGCCCTGCGTGGGCGGCTGAATGTGACACGCCAGTTCACGACGTTGGCCGTTGAGCCATCGCGGCTTGCGTGTCGCTATGATGCGCTGACCCCGGACATCGCGCTCAATCGGATCATGAAGGCGGCGGTCATGCGGCTCTCCCGCGTTGCCCGCACCACCGACAACCTGCGTCGCTTGCGCGAGTTGGCCTTCGCTTATGCCGATATCGCAGACGTGCCGGTCCCGGCGTTGCGGTGGGACGATGTAGTTTTGGATCGCACCAATGGGCGCTGGCGTGAACTGCTGAATCTCGCTCGCCTACTGCTGGGTGAACGGTTCCAGACGACCTCCGCCGGCGGCGGCGACGGCTTCTCGCTGCTGTTCGAAATGAATATGCTGTTCGAGGAATACATCGCGCGCATGCTGAAGCGCGCGCTGGCCGACACCGACCTCCGTGTCGTCAGTCAGGGCGGGCGGCTCTATTGCCTCGAGACCGAGGATCGCCGGCAGGTGTTCCAGACCCGGCCCGATATCCTCATCAAGCGCGGTGGCGCAGTCCTGCAAGTGATAGATACCAAGTGGAAGCGGATCGTCGCTCGTATTGACGACCCCAAGCGCGGCGTGTCGCAGGCCGATGTGTATCAGATGATGGCCTATGGTCGGCTTTACCAGTGCGGCAAGCTGACCTTGCTCTATCCGCATCACAGGGAAGCTGGATGCGATGAAGGACTGATCGGCGAATATGCCGTCAATTCCAGCGACGATTGCCTTGAGTTGTTCTCGATCGACGTCGCCCGCGGTGACGATATTGGAGCGAGGCTGGCTCGCGCATTTCTCATGGATGCGAAGGTGCAAAACCTGTGATCGTGGATCACACTAATCCCGCGTCTGCTCCTCCACCGCGCCGTCCATGCGCCACAGCAATCCTAAGGCCGCAGCCAACTGGCCAAGCATATCTCAAGGTGCCCTTCGCTCGCTGCGGTGACGGCGTTGCGCGGCATGTTTCCTCTGTTGCGAATCATCGGCAGGGGCCGTTCCGTTGCCTTGATTGCGAGGAAGTGCTGACGCTCAGGCAGCCCCGCAACAAGCGTCAGCATTTCGCACACCGACCGGATTCCCAGTGCACGGGAGAAACCGCGCTGCATCGCTACGCGAAGGAAATCCTCGCTGCCAGCAAGATGCTGTCACTGCCGAGCCTTTTCCTTCAGGATGAAGGCATCGAAGAAAGGGTCTTTGTGGCTGGCATCTATCAGTTCGACGAAGTTCTCCTTGAGCACAAGGTCGATACGTTTCAGCCTGACGCACTCGTCCGAACAAATGGGAACGAACTGGCAGTTGAGTTCCGCGTCTCTCATGCGGTTGGGAATGAAAAGCGCACCAAGGTTCAAGGCCGTGACATCTCGATGGTTGAGATCGACCTGTCGGGCTTGAAACCTGGAATGATGGAAGCTGCTGAACTGGACGCTGCGATCCTTCATCACTCCCCGCGAACATGGATTCATCATCGCAAGGCCGCAGCGGCAAAGCGTAAACTCGACGCCGCGGTCGCTGAGAAAAAATCCGAGCGGGGGGCAAAGCTCAAAGGGCATATCTTGCGCGCACGGCGTGGCGAGCCGCCCGCAGGTTGGGTAGACGAGGCGACAGTCGCAGTCCGTCGCGCCGGGCTGTTGACTCTGATTGGGGTCAAAGTCGACTGCGGTCACTGGTTCACGGTGACCGATCGTCTTTGGCAGGCGCAGGCGCTGTATACCTATGTGATTAAGCCTAGTGAGACATATTCGCCTGGCTGCAGAGACCTTGAGGTTAAGGGCGAATTTCCGAACGAGCGAGACCTGTCATCGCGGCTCCCTAGATGGATGATCCGCACCGACCTCTCCAACTATCCACTCAAACGGCTGAACGAGGCCGGGTTTAGTAGAGAATCCTACGGGAGCCCGGACAGAGCGGTGTGGTATTATCTCGCGACGCTGTCAGGCATGGGGGCGGCCGTATTCTGGAACCCGGAAGATCAGAAATTCTTCATAGAAAAAGACCTTCAACATTTGCTCCATAGGCGGGTGGAGCTGCGTCAAATCGTTACGCAACTGCTGCGCGACGCAAAAGTCGAGGAGCACAAAGCGGCGTATCCCAGCTGGGCGAACAGCTATAGCATCGATGGCGTGACGGCGGCGCAGCTAGTTGAGACCGGCGGCGATGCCTATCAGTTACTTACGTCGCGCCTGTCCAAGCTCCAATCGATGGTGTCGGGCTATTTGCCCAAGGTGGTTGATGAACTTTGCGGCCTACCGCTTGAAGCGATCCGTCAGCGCAATATCGACCTGATCGCGGTCGCGGACGCGGAAAAGGCAGTCGCGCTGGAGGAGGCCAAAGCCGAGCGCATCGCCTGGATACGGTCGCAGGCAAGCGACATTCTTCAGGATGAAGCTCCCGCCTGGTTGGAGCAGCGGGTCAAAGATGCCGACATCAGCCTTCTCGACTTCGCGGGTGAGAGCGACGAGGGTATGCGACACTTCCAGAATCGGCTCGATCAAGATGGGAAGGCGCGTCGTCGCAGGATCACAGAGGAGCGTGATCTGGCGGAGGTGCGCAGTCGGCTTGAGGCCGCCGCGAAGGCGTCGTTCTCAAGCGAAGCGCTGGCAGACTTATTCTTGAGATCCGGTCATCCTCGGCTCGGGGGTGCCCGGCCGATGGAATACTGCCGAAGCCAACGCGACCTCTCGCTGATCGTAAGCCTGTTGCCGAAAAATCGGTAGCTTGTGGGCTTGCATTGAGTGCTTCAGCCGCATCGAACCAAAATTCTCAAATGATCGGTTATCGCTCAGTCGCCTGAATCTTGGGCCCGCTATTGTCGGACGCAAATCCGATACTGAGACGTCAGTTGTCGGCCCAATTTCAGCCGCATGATCCGGAAATTATCCAATAAGCTGATTGCCTATCTTTGTCCCCTGCGGGGCACCACCTCATGTCGCACGAATATCGACCATGATAGCGAATTCGGTGTCGGTCGTTACGCTTGCAGTTCCATCATGGGCCGCGGCAATTGCAGATACCATTGTCAGCCCCAGCCCGTGTCCGGTTGTCGAGCGGCTGCTGTCGGCCCTCGTGAAACGCTGAAATAAGGTCGCTGCGGCTTCGGGCGGCACACCGGGGCCGTCATCGGCGACGCTTAACCGCACGCTGGCACCGGTCCGTTCGAGCGCGACCGTCACTTTGGTGCCGACGGGTGTGTGCGCAATCGCGTTGTCGAGCAAATTGCTGAGCAGCCGCTGGAGCAATCGGCGGTCGCCTTGGACGACGATGCCCGGGGCAATGGCGGATTCCAATCGATGCCCGCTGGCTTCCATGGCCGGTCGATAGACTTCGACCAGGTCGGTTACGAGCGCGCTCAGCGACACGTCGGTGAAATGGGCACGCGCGCTCATCCCTTCGACCTCGGCGATTCGCAGCAACGCGGCGAAAATCTCCAGCAAGTCGCGAGCCTCGGCTGCCGCTGCCTCGATAGCCACAAGTTGAATGGCACGGTCGTCGCTCGCCAACGCTTCGTCGAGCCGGTTGTGCAGCCTTGTCAACGGGGTGCGCAAATCGTGGGCGACGTCGCTCGACACCTGGCGCAGATTGTCCATTAGCCCGCCGATCCGGTCGAGCATCCGGTTGAGCGTGGCCGCAACCCCGTCAAACTCGTCGCCGCTGCCGGTGACCGGCACGCGCCGAGCGAGATCGCCATCGATGATCGCCAAGGCGGTCCGGTCGATCCGCGCCAGCCGCGCGCGCGTGACCGCCCCGACGATCCAGGCGGCGGCGATGCCGAGCAGCAGCATCGCACCGAACGCGCCGGCGAACAGCCGCAGCAACGTGACATCCATCTCGTCGATCACCGCGCGGTCGGCGGCGACGATCAGTCGGTGCCCACTCGGCAAGATTGTGGTCAGCGACTGTGCGATGCGGCGCTCGCCATCCTCAGTATAGGGCAGCAGTTCGACATAGCCCGGCGTGGTCGGAACACGCGCATCAAGGTGCCCGGCGACCGGACGATTGGCAGCATCGACCAGCCGGTAAGCGAGGCTCGCGGTGCTCCGCGCGGCCTCGCGGCGACGGATTGCTGCCGCGATGCCGGTAGGGCCATCATCTCCCTCATCGATCAGTGCCCGCGTCTCGGCGGCGATGCGGTGATCGAGTTGCTGTTCGAGCGCCTCGTGCGTCGTCTCGAACGCGACCACGCCGATCGCCAATGTCGCCAGCGCAAACCCAAGGGCGACCAGTGCGACGAGCCCGAATGTGCCGCGCCACCAGCGCTTCATCACTCGCCCCGGATCATATAGCCCGCGCCACGCACCGTCTCGATCGGGTCGGTATCGAACCCGGCGTTGAGCTTCGACCGCAGCCGACTCAAGTGCGTTTCGACGATGTTGGTCTTGGGATCGAAGTCGAAATCCCAGACCCTTTCGAGCAGCATGGTGCGCGTCATCACCCGGCCGGGGTTGCGCATTAATTCGGCGAGCAGCACGAATTCGCGCGGCTGGATCGCGACGCGGCGACCCGCGCGTGTCACTGTGCGACGATCCAGGTCGAGGACGATATCGCCGACCTCCAGCCGCGCCGGCTGCACCGACGCGACCGGGCGACGCCCAAGCGCCATCAGGCGTGCAGCGAGTTCACTGAACGCAAAGGGCTTGACCAGATAATCATCAGCGCCGCCCTCTAGCCCCTCGACCCGGTCGGCAATGCCATCGATCGCCGTGAGCATCAGGACGGGCGTGGTGTCGCCGGTCGCGCGCAGCGCCTTGACCAATGAGAGCCCATCGAGGCCCGGCAGCATCCGATCGACCACCAGCGCATCGAACCCGCCCTCGGTCGCCTGGAACAGCCCGTCGCGGCCATCGCCGCTGGCGACGATCTGGTGCCCCAATTCAGTAAGGCCCCGGGCGACGAATCGGTTGGTGTCGGCGTCGTCCTCAACGATCAAGATGCGCATCGCGTCATTCTAACGGCGGCGCAGCAGTGCGCCAGCCTCCGCCCAGCGCGCGGAACAGCGCGACTTGAGCCTGGGCGATGGCAAGATCGGACAGGGCGACGGCGAGCGATGCCTGCGCGACCGTGCGATCCGCATCGAGGCGCAGCAACGGCGCGGCATCGCCGAGTCGCACCCGAGCGGCGGCGCGGCGGGCGGTTAGCCGGGCCTCCTTGTCCGCTTCCGCCAGCGTCCGATTGCGGCGCTGCTCGGCATCGTAAGCGGCTAGCGCGGTCTCGACTTCGCGCAGCGCGCGCAACACGGCAATGTCCCAACCAGCAAGCGCGGCACGTTCGCCCGCCCGCGCCTGCGCTAACCGCGCCCGTGCGGGTGCCTGGTTGGGGAAGGCCCAGCTGACCAATGGCGAGCCGGTCGCGACCACCCGCCCCGTCAGCAACCCGATCGCGCCGCCCAAATTGACGCGCGGAAAGAGATCGGCGCGCGCCACGCCAATGCGTGCGGCGGCGGCAGCGAGGCGGCGCTCAGCCTCGCGGATATCCGGGCGCCGTAGCAACAGCGCTGCACCATCGCCGACCGGCGCGGCGGTGCGCAACTTGGGTAGCTTCACACAGGTGACGGGGTTCGTGCGCGCCTCCGCCGGTGGCCTCCCGGCCAGCGTCGCAAGGCGGAAGCGGGCATTGGCCTGTCCCGCTTCCAGCGGAGCCTGGAGCGCGGTCGTCGTGGCCAGCAGGCTCGCAGCCTGCGACACTTCGAGCGGCGAGACTTCGCCTGCGCGCAGCTGGTCGCGCGCCACCGCCACCGCATCCTGCTGGACCTTCACCTGCTCAGCCACCGCGCCCAGCGCCCTTGTCGCGCCGCATAGCTCGACATAGGCGAGCACCGTGTCCGCGACCACGGCGACGCGGATGCCATCTAGCGCCGCCTCTTGAGCCGCTGCGTCCGCACGCGCCGCCAACGCCGCCGATCGCAGCCGCCCGAACAGATCTGCATCCCAGCTCGCCGTCAGCGCCAGATCATAGTCGGTGGTCGGCACATTGGATGACGCGCTCGGCTGGCCCGCGCTGTTGTCGACGGTCAACCCAGATTCCACCGTCGTCTGGGGTAACCGCGCCGCCCGCGCCTGACGCAGCGCCGCCCGCGCGCCGTCGAGATTGGCATAGGCCACGCGCAAGTCCGCGTTGGCAGCGAGGCTTGCCAGCACGAGCCGGTCGAGGACCGGATCGTCATACAGCCGCCACCAGTCATCGGGCACCGGCTCGATCGAGGCACTGGGTAGATCGGCAAAGGCCCCTGTCGCGGTTGGTGGCGCGATCGTCGGTGGTGGCGACGGCGCGGCCATGCAGCCGCCCGCCAATAGCGCCATCAGAGGAGCGAGGCGCTTCACGCCGTCACCGCCTGTGGCTGGGCGTCGAGCGCCGGTCGCTCTTGACCGAAGCGCGCGTAAAGCGCGGGCATCAGGAACAGGTTCAGAGCCGTCGACGACACCAACCCGCCCAGAATGACGATTGCCATCGGATGCTCAATCTCATGTCCTGGAGCATTGCCCGCAACGACCAGCGGCAGCAGCGCGAGCCCTGCACACAGCGCCGTCATCAGGATCGGCACCAGCCGTTCGGCCGCCCCCCGGATGATGAGCTGCGGCCCGAATGCTTCGCCCTCGAACCGGCGGAGGTGGT
>CAZYOU010000126.1:0-6774 GCA_964649315.1 uncultured Stakelama sp.
GCATCGGTAAAAAGAATGTGCCGATCCCCGCAGGGGTGACGGCCAGCATCGACGGCGGCATCATTTCGGTGAAGGGGCCCAAGGGCACACTCACCATGCCGCTGGTGGATGACATCAGCTACATCCTTGAGGATGGCGGCATTTCGGTGAAGCCGGCGAACGACACCAAGCGCGCGCGCGCGTTCTGGGGCATGCAGCGGACGCTGGTGCAGAACCTTGTGACGGGTGTGAGCGAGGGCTTTTCGAAGGTTCTCGAAATCACCGGTGTCGGTTATCGTGCCGCTTCGCAGGGTCGTAACCTGAACCTGCAGCTTGGCTATAGCCACCACGTCAATTTCGCGATTCCGGATGGTATCGAGATCAAGACGCCTGATCAGACCACGGTCGAGATCAGCGGCATCGACAAGCAGAAGGTTGGCCAGATTGCCGCCGAAATCCGCCGCTGGCGGCCGCCAGAGCCCTATAAGGGCAAGGGCATCAAGTACCGCGGCGAGTTCATCTTCCGCAAGGAAGGGAAGAAGAAGTAATGAGCAAGGGAATGTCTCTGTTCGAGAAGCGGCGTCGCCGCAACCGTACCGCGCTCCGCGCGCGGGGTTCGGGCCGTCCGCGTCTGTCGATCCACCGTTCGGGCAAGCATATCTATGCCCAGGTGATCGACGATACGGCTGGCAAGACGATCGTCGCCGCATCGACGCTGGAAAAGGACGTGCGCGGCACAAACGGTTCCAACATCGAAGCAGCAACGAGTGTCGGCAAGCGTGTTGCCGAAGCGGCCGTGCAGGCAGGCGTGAAGCAGGTCGTCTTCGATCGCGGCGGCTTTCTGTATCATGGTCGCGTCAAGGCGCTGGCGGATGCCGCGCGCGAAGCCGGATTGGAGTTCTAATACATGTCCGATGAAATCCAGACCCAGGCTCCTGATGCAGGCGCACCCGCTGGCGACAACCGTGGCGGTCCGCCACGTGGCGGTCGCGGTCGCGGCGCACCCGGTGGTGGTGGCGGCAACCGCGACGGTCGCGGCCGTGACAGCCGTGGCGGTCGCGATAATCGCGGTCGTGGCGGCCCCGGTGCCGAAGACGGCGGCGAAGAACTGATCGAAAAGCTGGTCCACATCAACCGCGTGTCGAAGACGGTGAAGGGCGGCAAGCGCTTCGGTTTCGCTGCACTCGTCGTGGTTGGCGATGGCAAGGGCCGTGTTGGCTTCGGCCATGGCAAGGCACGCGAAGTGCCGGAAGCCATTTCGAAGGCAACCGCTGCTGCCAAGAAGGCAATGGTCCGCGTTCCGCTCAAGGAAGGCCGTACGCTGCATCATGATGGCAAGGGCCATTTCGGTGCAGGTCTCGTGACCGTCCGCTCGGCACCGCAGGGTACCGGCATCATCGCCGGCGGCCCGATGCGCGCCGTGTTCGAATCGCTGGGCGTTGCCGATGTGGTGACCAAGTCGGTCGGCACGTCGAACCCCTACAACATGATCCGTGCAACCTTTGAGGCGCTGGTCAGCCAGACCAGCCCCAAGGCGGTTGCGCAGCGTCGTGGCAAGAAGATCGCCGATCTGCTCGGTCGCGGTGGTTCACAGACCGCCGAAGCCGACGCGCTCGCGGTCGTGGAGTAACTGACATGGCAACCATCAAGATCACGCAGACCGGTTCGCCGATCCGCCGCACCAACGATCAGCGCGCAACGCTGATCGGCCTGGGCCTCAACAAGATGCACAAGACCGTGGAGCTGAACGACACCCCTGAGGTGCGTGGCATGATCCGCAAGGTCGCGCATATGCTGAGCGTCGAAGGGTAAAAGACTGGAACCCCTCCCCTGAAGGGGAGGGGCAGGGGTGGGGCGTGTCCACAAGCGGCGCGCCCGTTGACAGCCCCCACCCCAACCCCTCCCCTGAAGGGGAGGGGCTTTAGAATATAAAACCGCGCGAAATAAGCGAAAGCGAGTGCACGACATGAAACTGAACGAACTCCGTGATAACGAAGGCGCCCGCAAGTCGCGGATGCGCGTGGGCCGTGGTATCGGTTCCGGCAAGGGCAAGACCGCCGGCCGTGGTCAGAAGGGCCAGAAGAGCCGCGAAGGCGTCTCCATCGCCGGTTTCGAAGGCGGCCAGATGCCGCTTCACATGCGGCTGCCAAAGCGCGGTTTCAACAACATCTTTGCCAAGGATTATGCCGAGGTAAACTTGGGCGCGATCCAGAAGATGATCGACGCGGGCAAGCTCGCGACGGACGCGACGGTTGACCACGCCGTGCTGAAGGCCGCTGGCCTGGCGCGCGGCGGCAAGGACGGCGTCCGTCTGCTCGCCAAGGGCGAACTGACCACCAAGCTGAGCTTCACCGTTGCCGGTGCGTCAAAGGGCGCGATCGAAGCGGTCGAGAAGCTCGGCGGCAAGGTTGACGTGATCCATGTCGTTCCCGCCAATGAAAAGGCCGCGGCCAAGAAGGGCGTGAAGTATAAGGAGCGTCAGGCGCACAAGGCCTCGTTTAAGGCGTAACGCGTCGCTTCGGCGATCAAGCGCTAGGCAAGCCCGCTTGCGTGACTATATGAGCGGCGGGGCGGTAACACGTTTCCCGCCGTTTCAGTTTCCAGGACGATCAGACCGATGGCATCAGTAGCCGAGCAAATGGCCTCTAGCATCAGCTTCGCGAAATTCTCGCAGGCGACCGATCTCAAGAAGCGGCTGTGGTTCACCATCGTCGCGCTGGTTGTGTTCCGCCTGCTGAGCTTCGTGCCGCTGCCGGGGATTGATCCGACCGCGCTTGGCCTGCTTTCCGCGCAGACCAAGGGCGGGGTGCTCGACCTGTTCAACTCGTTCACCGGTGGTTCGCTGGAGCGGATGAGCCTGACGGCGCTGGGCGTGACGCCGTACATCACTGCATCGATCGTCGTGCAGCTCGCCACATCGCTGTCGCCAACGCTCGCCGCGATCAAGAAAGATGGCGAAAGCGGGCGCAAGCGGCTGAACCAATATACCCGCTATGGCACCGTCGGTCTGACGATGGTGCAGGGCTATTTCATCGCGCTCGGCCTCGAGACGTTCGGTGCGAGCCAGGGCGTTGCCGCGGTCATCGAACCCGGCATCATGTTCCGGATCGCCGCCGTGATCTCGCTGGTCGGTGGCACGATGTTCCTGATGTGGCTGGGTGAGCAGATCACCAGCCGCGGCATCGGCAACGGCATTTCGCTGATCATCATGGCCGGCATCGTCGCCAGCATGCCGACCACACTCTACAACCTGTTCGAGGGCAGCCGCACCGGTTCGCTCGACGTTGTCCGTTTGCTCGGCATCATTGTCGCGGTGGTGGTGCTGATCCTGTTCATCTGCTTCATGGAGCGCGCGCAGCGCCGCATCCTGATCCAGTACCCCAAGCGCCAGACGCAGCGCGGCATGCAGGCCGATCGCAGCCATTTGCCGCTGAAGATCAACACCGCCGGCGTTATCCCTCCCATTTTCGCCTCGTCGCTGCTGCTGATGCCGCTGACGATCACGCAGTTTGCGGGCAATTATGTGCAGGGTGAGAGCAGCTGGGGTGATGCGATCATCACGATGAACCAGTATCTCCAGCACGGTTCGCCACTCTACATGACGCTGTACGGTGCGGGGATCATCTTCTTCTCGTTCTTCTACACGGCGGTTGTGTTCAATCCGGAAGAAACGGCGGACAATTTGAAGCGCCATGGCGGCTTCATCCCCGGCATCCGCCCGGGCAAGAATACCGAACAATATTTCGATTATGTGCTGACGCGGCTGACCGTGATCGGTGCGGGCTATCTGACGATCATCTGCCTCGTGCCGGAATATCTGGTTTCCGCGCTGTCGATCCCCTTTTATCTGGGCGGCACGAGCTTGCTGATCGTCGTGAATGTGACGATGGATACGGTGACGCAGATCCAAAGCCACTTGCTTGCGCACCAATATGGCGATCTGATCAAGAAAGCGAAGTTGAAGGGCGGCCGGCTCCGTTAAGAGGGCAGGCGTCGAACGAGGGGACCTGGGCATTTGAATATCATCCTGCTGGGGCCCCCCGGGGCGGGCAAGGGCACGCAGGCGGGCCGGTTACAGGCCGAACGCGGCATGGTGCAGCTTTCGACCGGAGACATGCTGCGCGCGGCCGTGAAATCGGGCAGTCCGGCAGGGCTGAAGGCCAAGGCCGTGATGGAAGCGGGCGAGCTTGTGTCCGACGATATTGTCTCTGCGCTGATCGATGAAAAACTGGGCACGATGGTGGCTGATGAGGGCGCCATCTTTGACGGCTATCCGCGCACCGCTGCGCAGGCCGCATCGCTTGACCAGATCCTGACCGCGCATGGCCGTATGCTGGATCATGTTATCGAGCTCGAAGTTGATGAGGATGCGCTCGTCGAGCGGATCGTCGGCCGCTATAGCTGCGCCAGCTGCGGCACCAACTATCACGAAGTGTTCAACCGGCCCAAGGCTGACGGGGTGTGCGACGTGTGCGGCAGCACCGAGTTCAAGCGCCGCGCCGACGACAATGCCGAAACGGTGCGCACCCGCATGGCCGAATATCGCGCCAAGACCGCGCCGATCCTGCCCATCTATGACGCGCGCAAGCTCGTTCACCGGATCGACGGCATGGCTGATATCGAGCATGTGAGTGATGCGATTGAAGCGATCCTGAAGACATCGGCCTGAAAAGTTATGGTCCGCTCTGCGAAGAGCGTGACACGCCGGGGCGGCGCAGTGCATAGAATGGGCCATGACAACTCGATCGCAGATGATCGCTGAAATGGATGCAATCGAGGCGGTGGCGCGACGGCTGGCGCAGGTCGCCACCCGCAACGATCCCATGCGCAAGCAGGATCTGGCTGAGGCTCGTCGCGAATTAGCGATGCGTATGATGACCATCATGACGATCGGGGAAGAGTATCCGCCAATCAGACAGAACGCCCCGGTTTATGCTGAATTGCGGCAGCGCCTGAGTACCCTGCGTTCGGCGATTGCGGGTCATCAGGCGGCATGGTCGGCCGTGGCGATCGATAGCGACGACATGGCCTATGTCGCATCGTCAAATGCCGTCCAGACTGCGGGCCGTGACTTTATGAAGTGGGTGCGGCAGGCTGTCGAACAGAACCCGGACGTGCGTGCCGCCAGTGCGGGACACGAAAAAACGAAGGGTTGAGCGTAGTTTGGGGAGAATGGAAATGCGGTGGCGATCGGCAATTGTCTTACTAGCGCTCACTGCAATGCCGGTCCCGGTCGCTGCTGAAGTCGTCGCGACCACCCCGACCAGCTTCGAGATCGGCCAGACGATCGTTATCGATCGGTCCCCCGCGCAGGTGTGGGATATGCTCCGCGCGCCCCAGAAATGGTGGAGCAAAGATCACACCTATTCGGGCGACAGCAACAATCTGTATCTCGATTCGCAAGCGACGGGCTGTTTCTGCGAGCGTCTTCCGGGCGGTGGTAGCGTGGAGCATGGCCGGATCGTCTATCTCCAGCCGCAAAAGATCATGCGGCTGAACGCAGCGCTCGGCCCGCTTCAAGCCGAGGCGGTGACGGGTACGTTGACCTGGACGCTGACCGCGGAGGGCGAGAATGCGACCCGCATCAAGCTCAGCTATGTCGTGGGCGGCCATATCCGTGGCGGCGCCGAAGCGATCGCACCTGCCGTCGACGAGGTGATGGCGGTGCAGATGCTCGGGCTGAAAACGGCAACCGAGGCAATGGCGGTGCCCGATACAACGCCGACCAAAGAATAATCAGCGTGCCTCGGCGATCTTCTTCGCCCGTCCCGGCAAATTGCGCAGAAAATAGCCGATCAAGCCAACACCGACCACCGTGGGCACCCCCCAGATGATCGGGTTGAACGCCTGATCGGGGAACAGCTCGATCAGGCCAACCGACAGGAAGGCGGTATAGGCGGCGATGCCGGTGGCGACCATCGCCTTCAAATGTTCAGGGATGTAATCCCGTGCACCCGGCGCGACGCGGAACATGTACCAGAGATAGGTGGCGGTCGTGCCAAAGCCGATGATCGCGACCGCAATCATCAGCGGCTGGCCAAGCATGATGCCCTGCACAAAGCAATTAACCCCCGTCGCCAGTACCGCGATTTGCAGCGCGATCATCGACCAGTGGCGATTGGCGGCATGATTGCGCTTGTTCGCCACCATTTGCAGGCCATAACGCGTCATGCTGATCGTCAGCAGCGCCAGATAGATCATCATCCAGCCGAACAGCCCGCGGTACAGCGTTTCGTCGGTCAACTGCGGGTGCATCGCCAGCGGCCACCGCACCGACAACGTGCCCATGCCCAGTGCCATGAAGCTGGCGGTATAAATGGCAGTGGTGAAGGCCTTGCCCCAGCGCCGATGCGCCGGGCCACCCTTGCGCGTCAGCACCGATCCCCAACAGCTGGTAAGCGCGACCACCCCGGCAATAACGTGAACGACGAGGATGAGATTGAACAGCCAGGGCATAGCGGCCCGGAACCCCTTGTTTGAATGGATGTGACCATGTTTCAGGCAATCCCCGCGCGCAAGATGAAACATCATCGCAAGGAATTGCCCTTATCTGTTCGGTCGGGCGATCCTCCAAGGGGTGTGCCCGGATGTCACTGTTGCAGTCCGCAACCGCATTTGGCATGATCCCGCAGAGACAGTGTAACAGCGCTTGACACATGTCGCCCCCCGGCTTAAGCGCCTGCTCTTCCGAAACACCGGTTACCGGCGGCGTGTCAACGCGCGCCGGTGTCGTGCGTTAGAGATGTCAACGCGATGAGATGGGGCCGGTGCAGCCATGCCAGGCCCTGTGGAGCA
>CAZYOU010000127.1:0-6767 GCA_964649315.1 uncultured Stakelama sp.
TTCCGCGGCTTCTACGCCTGGAACTCGGAGGTCGGCGCCAAGACGCTCGGCATGGCGAGCTTCTATCTGCGCGCTGTGTGCCAGAACCGCAATCTGTGGGGCGTGGAGGATTTCGAGGAGATCAGCATCCGCCACAGCAAATATGCCGCGTCGCGCTTCGCCCATGAAGCCGAACCGGCGCTGCTGAATTTCGCCAACTCGTCACCGCTGCCGTTCATCAACGGGATCAAGACGGCGCGTGAGCGGATAGTGGCGCGCACGGATGAGGACCGCAGCGATTTCCTGCGCAAGCGGGGCTTCTCCAAGGCCGAGACCGGAAAGATCATCGACGCGGTGCTGGTCGAGGAAGGTCGCCCGCCCGAGAGCATCTTCGATTTCGTGCAGGGCATCACCGCGGTCGCGCGCGAAAAGCCGCATCAGGACGCCCGCCTCGACATGGAAGCCAAGGCGAAGAAGCTGCTCGATCGGGCTGCCTGATCTCATCAAAGCCGGAGATGCGGTTTGCCGTATTTCCGGCTTTCACCCTCGGCCGCCGAGTCCGGCTGATTGGGAGTCAGAAGCCCGCTGATTGGGAATCGGCGTTCCGTTTCCCCTTACCGATCACTGTACTCGTGCGCTGCCCCTTCAGAGGAAGAGGGCGGCGCTTCGCTTCGTGACGGGTTGGAGGTCGAGAGAGAGTCTCCCGGCTGCCCGTCGCGGAGTAATGACAATGGCAACTGCCATCCAGAAAATCACCCTCTCGTCGTCGCGCGACATTCCCTTCAACAAGCTGGTGCTCAGCCAGGCCAACGTCCGGCGCGTGAAATCCGGCGTGTCGATCGACGAGCTGGCCGAGTCCATCGCCCGGCGCGGCCTCATCCAGTCCCTGCATGTTCGCCCCGTCCTCGACGCCGAGGGCGTAGAGACTGGCATGTTCGAGGTGCCCGCCGGCGGTCGGCGCTATCGCGCGCTCGAACTGCTCGCCAAGCAGAAGCGCCTCGCCAAAACCACGCCCGTCCCATGCGTCGTCGGCGACGCCGCCAGCGGTATCCTGATCGACGAAATCTCGCTGGTCGAGAACATCGACCGGGCGCCGCTGCATCCGCTCGACCAGTTCCGGGCGTTCCAGGCCATGCGCGACAAGGGCATGACCGAGGAAGCGATCGCCGCCGCCTTCTTCGTCGGCGTCAACGTGGTGAAGCAGCGCCTGCGCCTGGCGTCGGTCTCGCCCACGCTGCTCGACATCTATGCCGAGGACGACATGACGCTCGAAATGCTGATGGCCTTCACCGTGTCGGCCGATCACGCTCGGCAGAAACAGGTCTGGGAGGCGATCAGCGCCGGTTGGCAGAAGGAGCCGTGGCAGATCCGGCGGATGCTGACCGAAACCACCGTGCGCGCGTCCGACAAGCGCGCCGTGTTCGTCGGCATCGACGCCTACGAGGCGGCCGGCGGCATGATGCTGCGCGACCTCTTCCAGTCCGACGACGGCGGATGGCTTCAGGATGTCGGCCTGCTCGATCGCCTGGTTGCCGAGAAGCTCAAGGTCATCGCCGACGAGATCGCTACTGAGGGCTGGAAATGGGTCGAGGCCGCGTTGAGCATTCCCTACGGTGTCACCCACGGAATGCGGGAGATTGCCGGGACGCCGCTCGATATGAGCGAGGCGGAACAGGCAACGCGCGACGCCTTGCAGGTGGAATTTGATCGCTTGGTCGCTGAATATGAAGATGCCGACGAGCTGCCGGACGAGATCGATCAACGCCTTGGCGAGATCGAGGCGGCGATGGAGGAACTCGACAATCGGCCCGTCCACTACGATCCCGCCGAGATCGCCATTGCCGGCGTCTTCGCAACCCTCGACGCCAAAGGCAAGCTGGTCGTCGATCGCGGCTATGTCCGCCCGGAGGACGAACGACCCGCCCAGCTGGAAGGTGACGATGTCCAGGAGGGCGGCGATCATGAGACCGGGAAAGCGCCTGCCATCCAGCGTGCCGCCATCACCATCGGCGGCCAGCCTGCCCCGGCAGCGGCGGAGGAAGACGAGGAGGATGGCATCAAGCCCCTGCCCGAGCGCCTCGTCACTGAACTGACGGCGCATCGCACGCTCGCCCTGCGCGACGCCGTGGCGGACCACCCGCATATCGCCATGACCGCGCTGCTGCACAAGCTGGTCTCGGACACCTTCCTGCACCGCCCGGCGACGGGCGCGCTGGAAGCCAATGTCCGGGAGGTTCACTTCGCCGCACAGGCCGAGGAGTTGAAAGACAGCCCTTCGGCAAAATCCGTCACCGACCGGCATGATCGCTGGGGCGACCATGTTCCGGCCGATGACGAGGCGCTGTGGGATTGGCTCGTCGCGCTCGACGACGACAATCGCATGGAGTTGCTCGCCCATTGCGTCAGCTATGGCATCAACGCGCTCTACGAACGGCCCAATCCCTATAGCGGCTCCGGTGTCAGCGAGCACGGGCTGAAGGTCCGCCTCGCACAGGCCGACCGACTGGCGCGGGCGACGGGCCTCGACATGGCGCAAGTCGGATGGCGGCCGACGGTCGGCAATTATCTCGGCCGCGTCACCAAGACCCGCATCGTGGAGGCCGTCCGCGAGGCCGCCGGCGAGCGGGCCGCGCAGCTCATCGACCACATGAAGAAGGGCGACATGGCCAAGGAGGCCGAACGTCTGCTGGCCGACACCGGCTGGTTGCCCGAGCCGCTGCGCCTGGCCGGTGCCGATGGCGACAGCGCTGCCGCACCTGCCGATCAGGCCGGCGGCGATGAAGCGCTTCCCGCTTTCCTTACCGAAGAGGACGACGAGGAAGATCACGCCGACACTGAGGAGGACGAGGAAAGCATGATCGCCGCCGAGTGAGCGATCCCGGCGGGGAGTGGCGCGACGCTCCCCGCCAATCTCACCTACATTCCCGTACTTGCCCGGCCTCGCGCCGGGCATTTTTGTTTCAGGAGCCTGATATGGCCGACTATTTCACCCACTTCTCGTGCCTGCTCGATGTCGGCGCACCCGAGAAAGCCGCTCTTGCGCTCGACCTCTACAACGCTCTTTCCGCAGAAGGTGCATCAGAAGACCCACCTTCCGAAGGGTTCCTGCTGTCGATCCAGCCGGAGCACGGCGGCACGAATCTGTGGATGCGCGACGATGGCGCTGGCGATCCCGAGCGCGTCATCCAGTTCGTCAAACGCTGCGCCACTGCATTTCATTTGAGCGGCCTATGGGGATTTCAATACGCCAACACCTGCTCGAAACCGCGGCTCGATGGTTTTGGCGGCGGCGCGCATGTGCTCGACCTCGCCACCGGCGAGACCGTTGGCTGGATCTATACCGATGGCTGGCTGGCTTCGGTTCTCGACGGAGGTGACGGCGATGCCTGAGATCATCGAAACCACCGTCTATCGGCTTGAGGAATTATCGGGCGACGCCAAGGACAAGGCGCGCGCCTGGTATCGTGACGGCGCCTTCGACCACGACTGGCACGACGCCGTCTATGTCGATTTTGAAAGCATCTGCGCCATCCTCGGCGTGACGTTGCGAACCAATGCCGTCCGGCTCATGGGCGGGGGATCACGTTCGGAGCCATGTATCTATTTTCGTGGATTCTGGAGTCAGGGCGATGGCGCCTGCTTCGAGGGCCAATACGCTCACGGGCGTCACGCCGCCGCGAAGATCAGGCAATACGCGCCGATGGACACGGATCTGCACGAGATCGCGGATGCCTTGCAGGCCATTCAGCGACGAAATTTCTACCAGCTTCGCGCCGATATTCGCCACCGTAGGCGCTATACCCACGAATATTGCATGGAAATAGCGGTCGAGCGCGACAGCCCCACCATGCAGGACATGACGCGTGATGCTGACAACATTGTCGCTGAAGCCCTGCGCGAACTGGCCCGATGGCTCTACCGGCAGCTCGAACGCGACTATGAATATCAAATCTCCGATGAATGCGTCGATGAGGCCATAGCCGCGAAAGCCTACACCTTCACAGACGCTGGCCGCCGTTTCGGCTGAACGAAAGCGCCCGCCTCAAGGTTGGGCGCTTTTTTCATGCCAGGCCCTTGAGAGGAAGAGGTCCGCCGGGACGGGATTGAGTCCGGGCGGTCGAGAGAGAGCGCCGCGCGGGCTCGTCCCGTCACGCTCTTTCGAGGTTTCACCCATGAACATTCTGTCTTCCGTTACCGCCGCATCGGCCGCGCCGCTTCCGCTCGCCCCGTCGGCAGCCATTCTCGCCGCCGCCAATGTGCTGCTCACCCATCTCGAACGTGGCAATCAGATCGACGCCGCTATCCTGCGCCGCGCCATGGAAACCGCGTTCGGCGCGTCCGACGCCGCCGGCGCCTGGGACTGGAAAGCAGCCTACGAGGCGTGCGAGGTCGCGACCGTCCTGTTCCTGCACAAATACGGAAAAGCACTTTTCCGCAAAGCCGCCTCTCCCGCTACACGTCTTTCCGTGCTGGCGAAGATCGCGGCTCTGTTGCCGACGCACACGCGCCGATCCGAGGAAAGCGAGGCATTCCAGCAATTTTCGACGCCGCTGCCATTGGGGCTTGCGGCACTGACAGCGGCGGCGATCACGCCGGCTGACCGTGTGCTGGAGCCGTCGGCAGGCACCGGCCTGCTCGCCATCCTCGCGGCAACGGCAAGCGGCGCGCTGATCCTCAATGAACTGGCCGAGACCCGTGTCGAATTGCTGGCATCGCTCTTTCCGGCAACCCCCGTCACCCGTTTCGACGCCGCGCAGATCGACGATTATCTGGACGCCACCGCCGTGCCCTCCGTGGCGTTAATGAACCCGCCCTTCTCGGCACTGGCGCATGTTGCGGGGCGCTCGGCTGACGCAGGCTTTCGCCACATCGCTTCAGCGCTGAACCGGCTCGCGCCCGGCGGGCGTCTCGTCGCCATCACCGGCGCGAACGTCGGCCCTGATATGCCCGACTGGCGCGAGGCCTTCGTCCGCTTGCAGGCGTCCGGCCGCGTCGTGTTCAGCGCCGCGATTGCCGGCGCGGTCTATGCCAAACACGGCACGACCTTTCCAACGCGGCTGACGGTCATCGACAAGCTGCCCGCCGACGATCCGACACTGTTCCCGGCCTCGCCGGGCATGGCGCCCGACGCCACTACGCTGCTCGACTGGATCGGCACGCATGTGCCGCCCCGGTTGCCGGTCACGCTGCCCGCAATATCCGTGCCGATCTCGGCGCCACTGAAGACCGTGAGCGGCTATCTCACGCGCACGACAACCACTCGCCCCGATGCCCCTGCCAGCATCGATCCCGAAGGCATCCCGCTGGCCTATGACATCGTGGACTGGTCGCCGCCTGAGGGCGCACGCCTGACCGAGGCGATCTATGAGGAATACGGATTGCAGTCGATCCGTATTCCCGGCTCTCAGGCCCATCCGACCAAGCTGGTGCAATCGGCGGCGATGGCGAGCGTCTCGCCGCCCAAGCCCAGCTATCGGCCAATGCTGCCAGCGAACATCACCGCGCTGCTTTCCGACGCCCAGTTGGAGACCGTCATCTACGCCGGCGAAGCGCATGGCGATCTTCTCGCCGGATCGTGGACGGTCGACGAGACTTTTGACAACGTGAGCGCAGCGCCTACCGACGCGGCGAACGCCGTCCGCTTCCGGCGCGGCTTCATGCTCGGCGATGGCACCGGCGCGGGAAAGGGCCGCCAGTCAGCCGGGATCATCCTCGACAACTGGATGCAGGGCCGCCGCAAGGCGATCTGGATCAGTAAATCCGACAAGCTGATCGAGGATGCGCAGCGGGACTGGTCGGCGCTCGGCATGGAGCGCCTGCTGGTGACGCCACTGTCGCGCTTCGCCCAGGGCAAGCCGATCACACTGTCGGAAGGCGTCCTATTTGCAACCTACGCCACGCTGCGCTCCGACGAGCGTGGAGAGAAGGTTTCGCGGGTCCGGCAAATCGTTGATTGGTTAGGCTCCGATTTCAACGGGGTGATCATTTTCGACGAAAGCCATGCCATGCAGAATGCCGGTGGCGGCAAGAGCGACCGCGGTGACGTTGCTCCCTCGCAACAGGGGCGCGCCGGTCTGCGCCTGCAACATGCGCTACCCGACGCCCGCATTGTCTATGTCTCGGCGACCGGCGCAACGAGCGTCCACAATCTCGCCTATGCCCAGCGGCTAGGCTTGTGGGGCGGCGAGGATTTCCCCTTCGCCACCCGCGCCGAGTTCGTCGAAGCGATCGAGGATGGCGGCGTCGCGGCGATGGAGGTGCTGGCGCGCGATCTGCGCTCCCTCGGCCTCTATACCTCGCGCTCGCTCTCCTATGACGGCGTGGAATACGAGCTGGTCGAGCACGCGTTAACCGATGAACAGCGCCGCATCTACGACGCCTATGCCGGGGCGTTCTCGATCATTCACAACCATCTCGACGCGGCGATGGAAGCCGCCAACATTACCGGCAGCGACGGGACGCTGAACCGTCAGGCCAAGTCCGCCGCGCGTTCAGCCTTCGAGTCGACCAAGCAGCGCTTCTTCGGCCATCTGCTCACCAGCATGAAGACGCCGACGCTGATCCGCTCGATCGACCGTGATCTGGCGGACGGCCACGCCGCCGTGGTGCAGATCGTTTCCACCGGCGAAGCGCTGATGGAACGGCGGCTCGCCGACATCCCCACCGAAGAGTGGAACGACATCCGCGTCGACATCACGCCGCGCGAATACATATAATGTTGAGCTCAACATTAGACATATTCTTTGCAGTCGCAGTTTATGTCGAGCGCGGCGGCAGGAGGCGCAGGT
>CAZYOU010000128.1:0-6194 GCA_964649315.1 uncultured Stakelama sp.
CCAAGGACCCGCTGATTAAGAGTCAGCTGCTCTACCAACTGAGCTATGCGTCCATGCCGGGCGATTGGATCGCGCCTTGGTGGGCGCATTCGCTTGCGGAAGGGGGCCGGTAGCACCGGCTTTGTTGTAATGCAAACCCGTTGTTGCAGTTTTTTACCAGCGCACAACCTGCCGGTTCTGTCGGTCAATCGACATCAGGATGCCGAGGCAGATCAGGGTCGTCATCTGGGCTGATCCACCCCAGCTGACCAGGGGCAGGGGGATGCCGACCACCGGGGCCAGGCCCATCACCATCAGCAGGTTGATCGCCACGTAGAAGAAGATCGTGCTGGCAAGGCCCGCCGCCGCCAGCCGGGCAAAGCGCGTCTGCGCACGCATTGCCACGCGAATGCCCCAGTTGATGACGAGGAAGAAGGCGAGGATCAGCAACAGGCCGCCCACCAGCCCCCATTCTTCGGCCATGGTCGCAAAGATGAAGTCGGTATGGCCTTCGGGCAGGTAATCGAGATGGCTCTGGGTGCCATTCAGATAGCCTTTGCCGAAAATTCCGCCCGATCCGATCGCGATCTTCGACTGGCTGATATGATAGCCGGTGCCAAGCGGATCGCTTTCGGGGTTGAGGAACACCAGCACCCGGTTGCGCTGATAATCGTGGAGCAGGAAATTGACCGCGAGCGGCACCGCGGCGGTCAGGGCCAGGGCACCGCCGATGAAAAGACGAAGCGGCACCCCGGCGAGGAACATCACCGTCACCCCGCCGCCGACGATCATCAGTGCGGTGCCGAGATCGGGCTGCTTCATCACGAGCAAGGCGGGCACCCCGATCAGTGCGAGTGCCGGCCAGATCGCGCCGAAGCGGCGGGTTTCGTTGGGCGGCAAGAGATCGTAGAATTTGGCAACCGCCAGCACGATGCAGGGCTTCATCAATTCGGAGGGCTGAATGCGGATGCCGATGCCGACATCGAGCCAGCGCTGCCCGCCGCCACGCACCGCCCCCACAAGCTCCACCAGCAACAGCATGATCACCAGCACGCCGTAAGCAGGCAGCGCGATAGACCCCCAGATATTTTCGCGCACGCGCGACAGCAACACTGCCATCGCCAGAAAAGCGAACAGACGGATGCCCTGCGCCAGCGCCCATGGCCGGACCGATCCACCGGCCGCCGAATACAGGATGATCAGGCCGAACCCGCCAATCGCGAGGACGAGCAGAATGACCCGCCAGGGCAGCTGAGCGAGCGGTTCCGGAACAAATTCGTACTTCGTGCTCATTCGTCCGGCGACTCCGTCGATCCTTCAGCGGCCACGCCGCCCTGGCTGGTGTTGCCAACGATGGCGGCGGTCGTGTTGCTGGCTGCCGCGGCGGCGGCGACTGCAGGGGCTTCAGTGGCGGCGGTGGCGTTCAGCTTGGTGGCAGCAGCGGCGGCGGCGACCGATGTCGGCTTACCGACGGTTGTCAGACGATGCTGCTCGGCCGTGGCGGCCATCCGCGTCTTGATGTCACCGCCCCAGGTCGGTTCGACTTCGGCGAGCGATGCCATCGCCCGGTCGCGATCGAACAAATAAGTCATGATGTCGCGCCCGACCATCGGCGTATCGAGGTTGCGGACGGTATGGCCGTTATGCTCCAGTACGATCCCGGCGGCGTAGCGTGGATTGTCGGCTGGGGCGAAGCACACGAACAGGGCGTGATCGCGCAGCTTGAAGGGCAGGGCAGCGTCTTTCAGCACGCCCGTTGCCCGTTCGGCACGGGTGATGCGGCGGACCTGCGCCGTGCCGGTCTTGGCCGCCAGCGATACCCCGGGCACAAGCAGTCGCGCCGCGCCGCCGGTGCCGCCTTCATTCACCACGCCGTACATCGAATCGCGCACCCGGGAGAGATGGGCGGGGTCGATATCGAGCAACGGCGCATTGCGCTGGACCTGGCTGGCAAGGATGCTCGGCTGCAATGCGCGGCCCGATGCGAGGCGCGACGCCATCACCGCGAGCTGGAGCGGGTTGGCAAGCACATAGCCCTGGCCGATCGAGGCGTTCAGCGAATCGGCGACCGTCCAGTCTTCCTTGTACTTCGCCATTTTCCAGGCGGGATCGGGCATCGTCCCGTAACGCTGCGACGGGAAGGGCAGGTCGAAGCGCTCGCCGAGCCCGACTTGGCGCGCAATCGGCGCAATCTTGTCATAGCCCAGCCTGCGGACCATTTCGTAGAAATAGATGTCACAGCTTTGCATGACGGCGGTCTTCATGTTGACAGCGCCGTGACCGCCGCGCTTGTGGCAGTGGAACACGCCGTTGCCGACGCGCATCGCGCCCGAACAGCCAATCCGTTCCTCCGGATCGACGCCGGCGGCCATCAACGCGAGCGCATTCATCGGCTTGACGGTGGAGCCCGGCGGATAAAGCCCCTGCAGCACCTTGTTCATCAGCGGAACATGGTCGTCCTTCGACAGCATATCCCATTCGAGGTGACTGATGCCGTCGGAAAAACTGTTCGGATCATAGGCCGGCATGGAGACCATCGCGAGCATCTCGCCCGTCTTGCAATCGATGACGACCGCGGAGCCGGAATTGGTACCCAGGCGGCGGGCGGCATATTCCTGCAACCCGGCGTCGATCGTCAGCCGACCCGTCTCACCAGGCTTGTCGGGTCGGGTGGCGAGTTCACGCACAAGCTTGCCGCGTGCGGTGACTTCGATCCGCTTTGCGCCGGGCACGCCGCGCAGCTTGTCCTCCAGCGATTTTTCGAGCCCGTCCTTGCCCAGCTTGAAACCGGGCGTGACGAGTAACGGATCGCGCGTTTCGCGATATTGTTCGGCCGATGCGGCGCCAACATAGCCGGTGAGATGCGCGACGGCCGCGCCGCCCGGGTAGTTACGCGAAAAGCCGCGCGTCGGCGCAACGCCGGGCAGTTCGGGCAAGCGCACGCCGATTGCGGCAAAGCGTTCCCAGTCCAGATTTTCGGCGACCTGCACCGGCTGAAACCCGGCGGCGCGCTTCAGATCGATTTTGATGCGCTCGACATCCTCGGGCTTCAGCCCCAGAATTTCCTGCAGCAGCGCGAGCACCCGGTCCTTGTCCTGCAGGCGATCAGGAATGATATCGACGCGGAAATCGGTGCGGTTATTGGCGATCGGCACACCGTTGCGATCGACAATCCAGCCCCGGCGCGGCGGCATCAGCGTCAAGTTGACGCGGTTGCTTTCCGCCATCATCTGATAATGTTCGTTCTCGGCAATCGACAGCCAGCCCATCCGCACCGCTAGCAGCGCGCCGACGGCGGCCTGCGCGCCGCCAAGCGCAACGGCCCGGCGGGTAAAGCTGTACGACTGGTTCGCTTCGGTAACGATACGGGTCGGGCGGTTCATGCAGGCGTCCGTTTGCGGTCAAACCAGGCAATCATGCTGGTAATCACGGGATATAACATGATTGAGACAATCGTCTGGAGCAACAGCGCTGTATCGACATGCGCCCCGATCGGGGACGCTATCAGCCGACCCAGCACCAGGCAGCCGGTAACGCCGCCAGCGGCCAGCAGCCAATCCTGCCAGAAATCATGCCACACCAGCCGCTGATCGAGCAGATCGACGACCAGAAAGCTGATCGTCCATAACAGCATCGCACTGCCAAAGGGCTGGCCGCTGATTAGATCGTCGAACAGCCCGAATAGCAGTGGCGACCAGACGGGCAGCGCATCGGGCCGCGTCAGCCGCCAGCCGAGCAGCATCATCAGCCCGAACGGCGGCAGGATCGGGAAGGTGAAGATCATCGGCAGCAGCGTCAGCGACGATCCCGCAAGTACGGTCAACGCCGGGATCGTCCATCGGCGTTCGTGAGCGCGCGCGGTATCGAACTGCCCGATGATCGGATCGCTCACGGTGCGCTGCCTTTGGCCGGGGCGGTCTGGTTACCGGCCGTATCGGCATCCGATTGATCGTCGCTGGCGTCTGCCCCGTCCTTCGGCATCGGCATGAAGGCGCGCTGCACCAGCGCAAAATCAAGCGTATCGGGCTGGGCAAAGGCGCGGGCGAGCGCGGTATCGGTCGATTGCCGCACCACACGGGCGACCGGAATATTCGGCGGATAGATGCCGCCGGTGCCAGAAGTGATCAGCACATCACCGGGCAGGAAGGTGGCGTTCAACAAAGCGACCGACCGGATCTCGATCCAGCCATCGCCGCGCCCCATGGCGATCGCTGGCAGTCCATCGCGCGTGCGTCGCACGGGGACGATGCTTTCCGGATCGCTCAGCAGCAACACGCGTGCCGTGTTGGGGCCCGCTTCGAGGATACGCCCGACCAGCCCTTCGGGTCCGCGGACCGGCTGGCCGGTCGCGACCCCCTGGCGGAAGCCCGCATTCAGCATCGCAAAACGGCGCGTGCTTGATGCCGTTGAGCTGACGAGGCGCGCGGTGGTGACGGGATCAGTCGATCGCTCGCGCAGCTCGAGCAGCTTCTTCAACCGGCGATTGTCATAGGAAAGCGCGCGCGCCCGCATCAACAGGGCGTTGGTATCCTCGATCTGCTTGCGAAGCGCGGCATTGCGCTGCTGCAGGGCGAAATGATCGCCGATCGCGCCGGGGATGGAGATGATCCCGCGCCCGACGGCACCGACCGCGGTCGATACCGGCGTCGTAATCTCGGCAACGCCCATCCGCAGCGCAGCGAACGACGATGGATCGAAGGTCGACAGCGCCAGCAATGCGGCCGCCACCAGCGCACCGGCAACGGTGATCACATAGCCAAGGAAAAGGCCATATTGCGCCCGCCGAGAGAATCCGGGGCGCCGATTTCGAGGCGACGCCATGAGCGCGCTCTTCGCCTAGGCCGTGAGCAGAACGCCGCGGAAGACGGGGTCTTCCAGCGCACGTCCCGTGCCGATGGCAACGCAGGTAAGTGGATCATCGGCGATCGTCACCGGCAGGCCGGTTTCGTCGCGCAGCACCTCGTCAATGCCCTTCAGCAGCGCGCCGCCGCCGGTCAGGACGATGCCCTGATCGACAATGTCCGCCGCCAGTTCAGGTGCCGTGTTTTCCAGCGCGATGCGTACGCCCTCGACGATGGTGCCGACCGGTTCGCTGAGAGCTTCGGCAATCTGGCCCTGGTTGATCGTGATTTCCTTGGGCACGCCGTTCACCAGATCGCGGCCCTTGATGTGGATCGTCTGGCCGATGCCGTCTGGCGGCGCCTTGGCAACGCCGACTTCCTGCTTGATCCGTTCGGCCGTCGATTCGCCGATCAGCAGATTGTGATTACGGCGGACATAGCTGACGATTGCTTCGTCCATCTTGTCTCCACCAACACGCACCGAGGTGGTGTAAGCCAGCCCGCGCAGCGACAGAACGGCGACTTCGGTGGTGCCACCGCCGATATCGACCACCATCGATCCGATCGGCTCGGTCACAGGCATGTCTGCACCGATGGCGGCGGCCATTGGTTCTTCGATCAGGAAAACCTGGCTCGCGCCGGCATTTTGCGCCGCGTCGCGGATCGCGCGGCGTTCGACGCTGGTCGAACCCGATGGCACGCAGATCACGATTTGCGGCCAGCGCATGAACCGACTCTTGCCGCCATGCACCTTGCGGATGAAGTGGCTGATCATTTGTTCGGCGACATCGATATCGGCGATCACGCCGTCGCGTAACGGGCGGATTGCCTGGATGCTGTCGGGCGTCTTGCCCATCATCAGCTTTGCATCATCGCCCACGGCCTTGACTCGCTTGACGCCATTGATCGTCTCGACCGCAACCACCGAAGGTTCATTCAGGACGATCCCGCGACCGCGCAAGTAAACGACCGTGTTGGCGGTGCCGAGGTCGATGGCCATATCATGCGACATGAAATTGAAAAACCGCGAGAAAATCATCTACGTTCCCGTCAATGGCCGCACCCGCCCCGGCGCCAGCGTTTCGCACCCCCCGCTCCGCATCTGACACCCAGACAAACAGGCCAGTAAACTGGTTTAGCCCATCTGGCAGGAACGCCCCGCCAGCGCGTTGAAGGAACTGGTTGAAAACGCTCTTGATGCCGGTGCCACCCGGATCGCGATCAGGCTGTCGGGCGGGGGTGTGGATCTGGTCGAGGTGATCGATGACGGATCCGGGATGTCGCCCTCTGATATGGCGCTCGCGCTCGAACGCCACGCAACGTCGAAAATGCCCGATGAAGCAATCGAGGCGGTGACGACGCTCGGCTTTCGTG
>CAZYOU010000128.1:6204-6591 GCA_964649315.1 uncultured Stakelama sp.
GCTGGCAGCGGATCGTCGATAACCGTGTGCTCGCGAGCGAAGGCCCGGCAGGGCTGCCGCCTGGCACACGCGTGCGGGTGGAGGCGCTGTTCGAGAGGGTGCCTGCGCGCCGCAAGTTTCTGCGCAGCCCGCGCGCCGAATATGCCGCGTGTATGGACGTCGTTCGGCGCCTCGCGATGGCGCGCCCGGAAACAGCGTTCACTGTGGAGCATGATGGACGACAGGTGTTGAACGTGGCCGCTGCGGTCGATCGTCCCGCACGGGTGGCGGCGCTCACTGATCGCGCGCTGATCGACAACAGCGTCGCCGTCGATCTGGAGCGCGAGGGGATCATGCTCGGCGGGGTTGCGGGATTACCGACCTTCAACCGGGGCATCGCCGATCACC
>CAZYOU010000129.1:0-6525 GCA_964649315.1 uncultured Stakelama sp.
GGATGCTGGCGCGGCTGGTCGGCAAGGCGCGCGCGACCGAAATGATGCTGCTCGGTGAGCGAATCCACGGCCCCAAGGCAGCTGAGTGGGGGCTGGTGTACAAATGCGTGCCCGATGCGGTGTTGCTGGAAGAAGCGATGACGCTGGCGACGCGGCTTGCGGCGGGGCCGACGGTGGCGTTGGGGCTGATGCGGCAGGGCTTGGCTGCGGCGCTGGAAAGCGATTACGCGACGGCACTGGCTGGCGAGGCGGATCGCCAGTCAATAGCGGGCCAGACGGCGGATGCGGTGGAGGGGGCGGTGAGTTTCCTGCAGAAGCGCAAAGCCGTGTTCAAGGGGGCTTGAACCTAAAAAAATCCGTTTGCCCTGAGCTTGTCGAAGGGCTGCTTTTCTTCTCCACCGTTGAAAAGACAGGCAGGGCTTCGACAAGCTCAGCCCGAACGGTTTATGAGGGGCTGATGACTGACAAACCCACGCCCAAACCCACCCTTGCTGACTGGCAGGCACTCGCCGCCAAGGAAGTGAAAGGCGCCGATCTCACCTGGCACACGCCAGAGGGGATTGCGGTGAAGCCGCTCTACACCGCAGAGGATGTGCGCGATGATCCCGGTCTGCCCGGTTTCGCGCCCTTCACGCGCGGGGTGCGGGCCAGCATGTATGCGGGGCGGCCCTGGACGATCCGGCAATATGCCGGGTTCTCCACTGCCGAGGCATCGAACGCCTTTTACCGCCGCAACCTCGCTGCCGGGCAAAAGGGGCTGAGTGTGGCGTTCGATCTCGCCACGCACCGGGGCTATGACAGCGATCATCCCCGCGTCACCGGCGATGTCGGCAAGGCGGGCGTCGCGATCGATTCGGTCGAGGACATGAAAATCCTGTTCGACGGCATCCCGCTCGACAAGATGAGCGTCAGCATGACGATGAACGGCGCGGTCATCCCGATCCTCGCCTTTTTCATCGTCGCGGGCGAGGAACAGGGCGTGCCCCAGGCACAGCTCGACGGTACGATTCAGAACGACATCCTGAAGGAGTTCATGGTTCGCAACACGTACATCTACCCGCCCGAGCCATCGATGCGGATCATTGCGGATATCATCGCCTACACATCGGCCAACATGCCGAAATTCAACAGCATTTCGATCAGCGGCTATCACATGCAGGAAGCCGGCGCGACGCAAGTGCAGGAGCTGGCCTTCACGATTGCGGATGGACGGGAATACGCCAAGGCGGCGATGGCCGCGGGTCTGGATATCGATGCGTTTGCCGGGCGGCTGAGCTTCTTCTTCGCGATCGGCATGAACTTTTTCATGGAAGTGGCGAAGCTGCGCGCGGCACGCACGCTCTGGCATCGGGTGATGACTGATCTCGGCGCGAAGGACGAACGCAGCAAGATGCTGCGCACCCATTGCCAAACGTCGGGCGTGTCGCTGACCGAGCAGGATCCTTACAACAACGTCATCCGCACGACGGTGGAGGCGATGGCGGCAGCATTGGGCGGTACCCAGTCGCTCCACACCAATGCGCTTGACGAGGCGATCGCGCTGCCAACCGATTTCTCCGCGCGGATCGCGCGCAACACACAGATCGTGCTGCAGGAGGAGACGGGTATTACCAAGGTCGTCGATCCGCTTGGCGGCAGCTATTATGTCGAGGCACTGACGAGTGACCTGGTCGACAAGGCCTGGGCAATCATCGAGCGCGTCGATGCCGAGGGTGGGATGGCCGTCGCGGTCGCCAAGGGCTGGCCCAAGGCAATGATCGAGGAAGCCGCTACCGCCCGCCAGGCTCGCGTCGATCGCGGCGAAGACGTGATCGTCGGCGTGAACAAGTATCAACTGGCTGAGCAGGACGCGATCGACATCCTCGACGTCGACAATGTCGCGGTGCGCGCCGGGCAGATCGCGCGGATCGAACGGACCAAGGCAGCGCGGGACGAGGCAGCTTGCCGGGCAGCGCTTGATGAGTTGCGGGAAGGGGCACGCGGCGACGCGAACCTCCTCGCCCTTGCGGTCAACGCTGCCCGCGCCCGCGCGACACTCGGCGAAATCTCCTCGGCGATGGAGGATGTGTTTGGGCGTCATTCGACCAGCCCTACGCCGGTCAGTGGCATTTATGGCGGTGCTTATGGCGATGACGCGCGCTGGGCGAACCTGATTGATGGCGTCGATGCGACGGAACGCCGGATGGGTCGTAAGCCCCGCATGCTTGTCGCCAAAATGGGGCAGGATGGGCATGATCGCGGTGCCAATCTGGTGAGCAGCATGTTCGGCGATTTGGGGTTCGAGATTGTGCCCGGGCCGCTGTTTCAGACCCCGCGCGAGGCGGCGGCGCTCGCGATCGAGCATGATGTCGATGTCGTCGGGGCATCAAGTCTGGCGGCCGGGCACAAAACGCTGATCCCTGAGCTGATCGGCCTGCTGCGCGATGCCGGACGCAGCGACATCAAGGTGATCGTCGGCGGCGTCATTCCCGCGCAGGATTATGACTTCCTGCGTGAAGCGGGGGTGCAGGCGATCTTCGGACCGGGCACCAATTTGATCAATGCGGCGGCCGAAGTGCTCAAGCTGCTGGGACATAATATGCCGCCGGAAACGGAAAACGCTCGGGAGACCGCCGAATGAGCGAGGAAACGACGACGGCGCAAGTGAAGCCCGACGACCGCGATCCTGAATTGCTGCTCTACGATTTCCTGAAATATCTTGCCACGCTGGCGTTGCTGATTCTGGGCGCGGTATTGTCGCTGTCGGGCACGGACACGGGCATGTCGAAGCGGCTGCTCGCCATTGTCATCTTCATTGTCGCGGCAGCTGCACTCTTTGCGATCGTTGCGGCTGACCGGATTGTCGTGCTGCGCTTGCAGGGCAAGCCGATCGATCGCACAACACAATGGTCTCGCGGGGTCTGCATGTGGCTACTCTCTCTTGGCACGGGCGCATTTCTGTCCAATTGGGTCAACGCGTTCAATTGAAACGGAATCTACCGATATGACTGTTCGTACCGACTGGACCCGCGCTGAAATCGCTGCGCTGTTCGATCTGCCTTTCGATGAACTGATGTGGCAGGCGCAGGGCGTCCACCGCGCGCATCACGCCGCGGGGGAGGTGCAGCTTTGTACGCTTCTCTCGATCAAGACCGGCGGCTGCCCTGAGGATTGCGGCTATTGCTCGCAATCGGTGCACGCCGATACCGGGCTGGAAGCAACCAAGCTGATGGACGTGCGCAGCGTGTTGCAAACCGCGGCCGAGGCCAAGGATTCAGGGTCGCAGCGTTTCTGCATGGGGGCCGCATGGCGCAACCCCAAGGACCGCGACATGCCCGCGATCGTCGAGATCGTGAAGGGCGTGCGTGCGATGGGTATGGAAACCTGCATGACATTGGGCATGCTGACGCCGAAACAAGCCGGCATGCTCGCTGAGGCCGGGCTCGATTATTACAACCACAACATCGATACCTCGCCCGAACGCTATGATCAGGTGATCACGACGCGCACTTTTCAGGAACGGCTCGATACGCTTGAGCATGTCCGCGACGCGGGCATCAATGTGTGCTGCGGTGGGATCGTCGGCATGGGCGAGACGCGGAGCGACCGGGTCGGCTTCGTCCACGCGCTCGCCACGCTGCCGCGCCATCCGGAAAGCGTGCCGGTGAATGCACTGGTGCCGGTGAAAGGCACGGTGCTCGGCGACATGCTGGCGGATACGCCGCTCGCGAAGATCGACGATATCGAGTTCGTGCGGACGGTCGCTGTCGCGCGGATCACGATGCCGATGAGCATGGTGCGGCTGAGCGCGGGGCGCGAGAGCATGTCGGAATCGACTCAGGCCTTATGCTTCCTCGCGGGGGCAAACTCGATCTTTACGGGCGACAAGCTGCTCACCGCCGGTAATCGCGGCGATAGCGCCGACGGAGCGATGTTCGAGCGGCTGGGCCTGCGGCCGATGACGGCAGAGGAGCCGATGCGGGCGGTGGCGGCGGAATGATCGCTGCGCTTGTTCTGCTCGCGGCAGCAACGCCCGCAGAGCCTTGCGACAATGCGATCTCGCAGTCAGCGATGACGATGTGCGCGGCCGAATCCTATAAGCGCGCCGATGCCGCGCTGAATGCGCAGTGGAAGGTCACGCTTGCCAAGGCCAAGGCGCGGGACGTTGAGAGCCCGCCGATGACCGCATCCGAACGCCGCTATGCCGATAGGCTGCTGGACGCGCAGCGCGCCTGGATAGCGTACCGTGATGCGCAATGTGCTGCTGAATCGCTCGAAATGCGCGGGGGTAGTGCCCAGCCGATGCTCCTTTACGGATGCAAAGCCACGATGACGCGAGAGCGCACGAAGTGGCTGAAAGATTTCGTGGAACAGTTGTGATCCGTCAGCTTATCGCGGCGCTCATGCTGGTGTTCGCCGTACCGGTGTTGGCCCAGCCTGCTACCCCGGGCGCCCCTATCGTCATCGGCCAATCCTATCGCCTGCCCTCCGCGATCATGGGGGCGGATCGCACGCTGAACATCTGGCTGCCGCCCGGCTATGCGACGGGCGGGAAGACCTATCCGGTGCTGTACCTGCTCGATGGCGGGGTGGAACAGGATTTTCACCACATTACCGGACTGGCGCAGCTCGGCACGATCGTCGGCACGACGCAGGATGTGATCGTGGTGGGGATCGAGACGGTCGATCGCCGCAATGAACTCGCCTTTCCGACGAATGATGCCAAGCTGAAGGCGGATTACCCCACGGCTGGCCAATCGGCGCGGTTCCGGCGGTTCATTGCCGATGAGGTGAAGCCCTGGGTCGCCGCGCATTATCGTACGAGTGGCGATGACGGCCTGATCGGCGAATCGCTCGCCGGACTGTTCGTGGTCGAAACCCTGCTGCGTTCGCCGGCGCTGTTCGATCGCTATATTGCGGTGAGCCCCAGCCTGTGGTGGGACAATGAATCGCTTACCGCGCTGGCGCCGGGCCTGTTGCGGGCGAGCGATACTCAGGAGCGACGGTTGTGGCTGACGGTGGCCGATGAAAAAGGCATGGGCGTGGATGGTTTTGCCGCCGCGCTGAAGGCCAGCGCGCTGCCGACGCTAAGCTGGACCTATGCCCCGCGGCGTGACGAAACCCATGCCACGATCTATCACGGCGCGGCGCTAGCGGCGCTGCGGGCGCTGTATCCGGTGGTGGAGAAGTGATAATGGCCAAGCAAGGAGGATCGGCTTGATCATTTCGACTAACATTGCCGACGAGCGTGTTCTGGACGTGCGCTTTGATGAGGCGAGCCTGATCGTCGATCTGATTGATGGTCGGACGATTTCGGTGCCGCTTGCCTGGTACCCGCGCTTGTTGCACGCCACCCCGAAGCAGCGGGCCGCGTGGGAAAAGGCCGGGGCAGGTTATGGCATTCACTGGCCAGACATTGATGAGGATTTGAGCACTGACGGGCTGTTGCGCGGTGCGCCTGCGGTGAAGGTGGCGTGACCCGGCCTACTCTAAATTCCAACCGTCACCCCGGACTTGATCCGGGGTCCCGCTTCTCCTGCGCGGTTGGCAAAGGTAGTGGGATGCCGGATCAAGTCCGGCATGACGAGAAGTTGGTGTGAAGGTGCGCGTAATTGTCATGGCCTTCGTGCTGGCCACGGGGCTTCTTGGCTTGTGGAGCTTTGCGAACTGGTACGAATGGTCGATGGCAGAATTCGACTGTGCTGACGGATACTGGGAATGCCGGCGGTCTCTCATCGACCGGATGGCGCTGCGTCTGGGGTTGCCATTCGTAGCTTGGTCGTTCCTGGCCGGTCTGCTCGTGCGTGAATGGAAGAAGGCCTGATGCTTAAAAAAATCCTGGTCGCCAATCGCGGTGAAATTGCCTGCCGCGTGTTCCGTACCGCCAAGCGGATGGGCTTGCAGACCGTCGCGGTCTATTCCGACGCGGACGCGCGTTCCCCCCATGTGCTGATGGCAGACGAGGCGGTTCGCCTCGGGCCGGCGCCTGCGGCCGAGAGCTACCTCAAGGCCGAGCTGATCCTGCTCGCGGCGAAGGAAACCGGCGCCGATTGCATCCATCCAGGCTATGGTTTCCTTTCCGAGCGCGAGAGTTTTGCACGGGCGTGTGCCGATGCGGGGATTGCGTTTGTCGGTCCGCCGCCGGGGGCCATCGCGGCGATGGGCGACAAGATCGAATCGAAAAAGCTCGCCAAGGCGGCGGGGGTCAATGTCGTCCCCGGCTTCCTCGGCGAAATCGCCGATACCGACGAAGCGGTGAAAATCGCCAAGGATATTGGCTTTCCCGTGATGATGAAGGCGTCGGCGGGCGGCGGCGGCAAGGGGATGCGGCTGGCCTATTCCGAACAGGACGTGCGCGAGGGCTTCGAGACGACCAAACGCGAGGGGCTGGCCAGCTTTGGCGATGACCGCGTGTTCATCGAAAAGTTCATCGAGAGCCCGCGCCACATCGAAATCCAGCTGCTCGGCGATCAGCACGGCAACATCCTTTATCTCAACGAGCGCGAATGCAGCATCCAGCGCCGCCATCAGAAGGTCGTCGAGGAA
>CAZYOU010000130.1:0-6499 GCA_964649315.1 uncultured Stakelama sp.
TCGACGGCAAGCTCGATCTCGACACGATGGTCGCCGAGCGGATCACGCTCGACGGGGTCAATGATGCGCTCGCCAAATTGCGCACCGGCGATACGGTGCGCTCGGTCATCGAGTTCAGCTGATGACGATCGCTGAAGACGCCCCGCAGACGATCGAGGTGCCCGAAAAAGATCGGTTCGACGAAGCGAAGCTGACCGCCTGGATGGTCGCCAATGTCGAAGGGTTCGAACCGCCGCTGACCTATGCCAAGTTCGCTGGCGGGCAGTCCAACCCCACCTTTAAGATCAGCGCGCCGTCGGGCGAGTATGTGCTCCGGCGCAAGCCCTTCGGTAATTTGTTGCCGTCGGCGCATGCGGTCGATCGGGAATATCGCGTGATCGCGGGGCTGTATCCGACCGGTTTTCCGGTCGCCCGGCCTTATGGGCTGTGCACCGACCCGGATGTGCTCGGGACCGATTTTTACGTCATGGGTTTCGCCGATGGCCGCAATCTGTGGGACGGGACGCTGCCGGACTATGCGCCCGATGAGCGCGCGGGCGTTTATAATGCGATGTGCGATGCGCTCGCCGTGCTCCATAACACCGATCATGTGGCGGCAGGGCTGGGCGATTACGGCCGCCCCGGTAATTATTTCGAGCGTCAGGTCGCGCGCTGGACCAAACAGTACCGCGCGTCCGAGACCGAACATATGGAATCGGTCGAAAAGCTGATCGACTATCTTGGCCGTACCGTCCCCGAACAGACCCGCACGTCGGTGGTCCATGGCGATTTCCGCATCGACAACATGATCTTCCATAAGACCGAACCGCGCGTCATCGCGCTGCTCGATTGGGAATTGTCGACGCTCGGCGATCCGCTCGCTGATTTCAGCTATTTCCTGATGAGCTGGGTAACCGCGCCTGAGGGAAGATCTGGCGTGCTGGGCCATACCGGCCCCGAAACCGGTATTCCGACGATCGAGGACATGGTCGCGCGCTATTGCGCCGCCACCGGGCGCGACGGCGTGCCCGATCTCAATTGGTATTTCGCCTATAATCTGTTCCGGCTGACGGGCATCGTCCAGGGCATCAAGAAGCGCATTGTCGATGGCACCGCGTCAAGCGCGCAGGCGGAAAAGTCTGCGGCGGGCGTGTACCGGCTGGCGGATGCCGCTTGGGGCTTTGCGCAGATGGCGGGGGCTTAGTGCAATAAGCCCTCTCCCCTTTGGGGAGAGGGTTGGGAGAGGGGCGGATCGAGGCGCAGCACTGCTTGGCTGCCCCTCTCCCCAACCCTCCCCCCGAAGGGGAGAGGGAGAAAGTAATGAGCCAATTCGACCTAACCGGCCATGTCGCCATCATCACCGGTTCCTCACGCGGGATCGGCAAGGCGAGCGCGTGGGAACTTGCCGAACACGGTGCCAAGGTCGTCATCTCCAGCCGCAAGCAGGATGCGTGCGACGAAGTTGCTGCCGAGATCAACGGCAAGTTCGGCGAGGGGACGGCGATCGCGGTTGCGGCAAACATCTCGGACAAGGCGGGTCTGCAAAACCTTGTCGACGAGACACGCCGCGCCTTCGGCAAGGTGGACATTCTTGTCTGCAACGCCGCGTCGAACCCCTATTACGGCCCGCAGGAGGGGATCGCCGATGATCAGTTCCGCAAGATTCTCGATAACAACATCGTCTCCAACCACTGGCTGATCAGCATGGTCGCCCCCGAAATGCGTGATCGCAAGAGCGGGAGCATCATCATCATCTCATCAATCGGCGGTATCCGCGGCACGCCGATCATCGGTGCCTATGCGATCTCCAAGGCTGCCGACATGCAGCTCGCGCGCAACCTCGCGCATGAATATGGCCCATTCAACGTGCGCGTGAACTGCATCGCCCCCGGCCTGATCCGCACCGATTTCGCCCGCGCGCTGTGGGAGAACGAAGCGGCGGTAAAGGCGCGCAACGCCACCACCCCGCTGCGCCGGATCGGCGAGCCCGAGGAAATCGCCGGCGCGGTCGTCTTCCTCGCCAGCCAGGCGAGCGCCTTCATGACCGGGCAGACGATCGTGATCGACGGCGGGGTGACGATTTAAAGCGGGATCATGATTCCCCAATCCGTTGGTTTCGAGCGAAGTCGAGAAACCGATACGCACCTTCTGTGGCCTGTTTCTCGACTTCGCTCGAAACAATCGGGTCACTGTCAGTTTTCAGGCTCTGGGAGGCTATCGCAATGCCACGTTTCACCGACAAATCGATCATCGTCACCGGCGCAGGCTCGGGCATCGGCCGCGCGGCCTCAATCCTGTTCGCCAGCGAAGGCGGCAAGGTGATCGTTGCTGACAAAACCAGCGGCGCGCATGAAACCGCGAAGATCATCACCGACGCCGGCGGCACCGCGATTGGCGTGATGATGGATGCGGGGCTGGAGGAGGATGTGATCCAGACGGTCGCGTTCGCGGTCGAGCATTTCGGCGGGCTCGACATCATGTTCGCCAATGCCGGGATTTCGGGCGGGATGGCGAACATCTTCGATACCGATGTCGCGCTGATTACCGAGGTGCTGCGCGTCAACCTGATCGGGCCGTACCTCGCGATCAAGCATGCCGCGCCCAAGATTGCCGAGCGGGGCGGCGGGGCCATCGTGCTCACCGCCAGCGTCGCGGGTATCCGATCGGGCGCGGGGTCGCCAGCCTATTCCGCGTCCAAGGCGGGCGTCATCAACCTCGCGATGGTCTCCGCCCAGCAGCTCTCCGGCTCGAACGTCCGCGTCAACGCGGTCTGCCCGGGCCTTACCGAAACCGGCATGACCAAGCCGACCTTCGATTACGCCCGCGACGCCGGCAAGATGGACCGCGTCGGCCGCCTCAACCCGCTGCGCCGGGGTGCCCAGCCCGAGGAACTGGCGAACGTCGTCGCCTTCCTCGCTTCGGATGACGCAAGCTACGTCAACGGCCAGGCAATCGCGGTCGATGGCGGGCTGTCATCGAGCCACCCCGTCACCAAACAGGAATTCGGCAAGACGGCAGTGTGATGTTTGTCTTGATGCTGACATCAAGCCACGGCAATCTGAGCTGATGAAAAAGCCAATGAACGCAGTGTTTTGTTTGTTGGCATTCGCAGTGCCAGGGTCGGCTACCGCTCAGGCGCCATCAGCGCCTTTGCCGCGGATCTTACAAGCGCAGCCTGTTGCTCAGTTGCCGACGGCAATTACAGCAGCGACACTGATCGGCTGGCGGAGCGGGGCGATCACCTGCAACGGGGTGCTGGAAACGCCCCTCTATCTGCCGAGCCCAGATGATCGCATCGGTTGGCGTGGCGTAGAGGCGAGCCTGCCCAAGCTCGTCACGATCTACTTCGCTATCGATGCCACCGGGCGGCCCCATGCGATCAAGCGAAGTGCGGCCAAATACAGCATTTTCGCGCACGATCTCGAGCCGGCATTGGCTACGGCGCGGTTCAAACCAGGCGGCGCGCGCACCGCCTGTAACATCACCTATGAACCCGATGTGGTGGACATCGCATCGGCGCCGGTTGATCGTCTGGTTGCCTATTCCATCTTCCCATCAAGCCAGCGACTGCCGAAGATTGGTTATGACCGTGTCAGGTCGATCCTGACGCCCGGATCGACCTGCGTCGACCCGCCTCCTGTGGTGCGCAATCGCGCCTTTCCCGATTTTCAGGCGATCCAGCAGCCTCCCGCCAAGCGCGACGTGAGCATGATCAGCTATGATATCAATCGGCAGGGCCGCACGATCAACGTCAAGGTCGCGCAATCAACCGGCAACGTGGCGCTCGATCGCGCTTCGATACGAGCGGTTGCGCAGTCACGTTATGAAGCGGGAGCGCGGCGCGGCTGCCTTTACCCTTACTGGCGGCGCGGCGGCCCATTGGCAGCACCGGCAATTCCAGAAAAACTGGCACCGTCTCCCGATTCCGGGTGCCCGGTTTCGGAGCAATGGAAAACCCAGCCAGTTCTGCGATTCCCGGAACCCTATATGCGGCGCGGTGTGGAGGGCTGGGGCATTGTCGCCTATGACGTCGCACCCTGGGGAGCGACCGGGAATCTGCGCGTGATCGCCAGCGAACCGAGCGCCGATTTCGGGATCGCCGCGATGAACACGGTGCGCGCCGCCAGCAAGGAAGCGTCGACGCGAGGCTACACCAATTGCCAGACGCGCGTCCGCTTTGTGATCGCGCGACCCAGCCAACCTACTGCCGATGGCGCGGCAAGGGCTGCTGCAGAAGAATTGGTTGCGCCCTTCTGATCAGGGCTATTCCCGCAACCGGATTAGCCCTTCCTGCGCGCAGCTCGCCACCAGCCGACCATCGCGGGAATAGATCTTGCCGCGGTTGAAGCCGCGCGCATGGCCCGCCCAGGGGCTGTCGCACGCATAAAGCAGCCATTCGTCTGCGCGGAACGGCTCGTGGATCCACACAGTATGGTCGAGGCTCGCGGTCTGCAGCTTGTGGGTCATCCAGTTGACGCCGTGCGCCAGCGTCGCGGTGCCGAGCAGCGACATATCGCTCGCATAGGCCAGAATCGCGCGGTGCAGCGCCGGATCGTCATCCACCGGCGCGACGACTCGGAACCAGCTATTCTGCTTGGGCTCCTGCTTGACTGGATTGAACCAGCTGCGGGGGGATACCGGGCGGATATCGACCATGCGCGGCCGCATGAAATTGGCGCGGAACCGCTCGGGGATTTTGTCGATCATGGCGAGCCGCAAGTCGCGGTCCGACGCCAGATCCTCGGGCATCGGCACGTCGGGCATCGCATCCTGATGGGCGAGGCCACCTTCGGGCACTTGCAGCGAGCAGGTCATGCTCAGGATCGGCTGGCCCTTCTGCATCGCGATCACGCGGCGGGTGGCAAAGCTCTTGCCGTCGAAGTCGCGCAGCACGCGGTAGATGATCGGGTGCTCCTCCGCCCCCGGCCGCATGAAATAGGCGTGGAGCGAATGCGCCTGTTTGGGATCATCGGTCGATCGCTGCGCCGCCTGCAGCGCCTGCGCGATTACTTGCCCGCCGAACACCCGGCCAAACCCGTCATTGCCGCGCTTGCCACGGTACAGATCGGTATCGATCTCCTCGACATCGAGCAGATCGACCAGATTCTGCGCGAGCTGGGTGGGGGAGGGATCGGGTTCTGCAATTTCGTCGGTCATATGCCTACCTTAACCTCGGTACGGCGGTGCCTTTTGAAAGCACCACCCTAGACCGTTCGGGCTGAGCTTGTCTAAGGCTCTCCTGAGCGCCTGCCTTAGCAGGCAGTCGAAGGGCCCTGCCTTGTTCTTTGGGCCGCACGCATTGAGGCACGAAGAACAAGCAGCCCTTCGACTTCGCTCAGGGCGAACGGAAGTTTAAAACTCTCTCTTCTAGTACCCCGCCGCCCGGGCGATCTGGTCGGCGTGGAAGTTCGCATCGCCGAACATCTCCGCGAGCACGCGGCCGCGCTTCATGTAGAAACCGATGTCATATTCGTCGGTCATGCCGATGCCGCCGTGCATTTGCACGCCTTCCTGCACCGCCAGCGTCGTCGCCATCGCGGTCATCGCCTTGGCGACCGAGACGGCCTCATCCGCCTTGGCATCGCCGGCATCGAGCAGTTGCTGTGCCTTGAGCACCGCCGCACGCGCGACTTCCATCTCCGAATAGAGGTGCGCCGCGCGGTGCTGGAGCGCCTGAAAGCTGCCGATCCGCACGCCGAACTGCTTGCGTTCCTTCAGATAGTTGACCGTCATGTCCATCGCGCCTGCGCCGACACCCAGCAACTCTGCCGACGCCCCCACGCGACCCGCGCGCAATAAGCGGTTGAGCGGATTGCCGCCATCATCGACCTCGCCGATCACCGCATCTGCATCGACCTCAACCCCATCAAACTTCAGCCGTGCGGCGAGCGAGGAGTCGGCCAGCCGCTCGGCCTCCGACGTCAGCCCGGCGGCGTGCCGATCAACCGTGAACAGCGTGATGCCGCTCGCGTCATCGGGCGCACCAGCGGTGCGCGCCGCCACGATGATCACGTCAGCGACATGGCCGTGCGTCACGAACTGCTTGGCACCCGTCAGCTTGAAGCCATTGCCCGATCGTTCGGCCTTCATGCCGACGGTGGCGCGATGCTTGGCGCCTTCATCGATCGCGAGCGCAGCGACAGTATCGCCGCTGAGGATGCCGGGGAAGAAGCGTGCCGCATGCGGTGTACCCTTGAGCGCCTCCACCGCCGCAACGGCGGTGGCGAGGAACGGCGAGGGCGACAGGTTACGCCCGATCTCCTCAAGCACCACACCCGCCTCGACATGACCAAGGCCAAGCCCGCCATCCTCCTCGCCGATCAAAATGCCGGTCAGGCCAAGCTCGGCGAACTGCTTCCACAGGTCACGGCTGAAGCCGGTGGCATCCTTGGCATCACGCAACGCGCGCATGTGCTTCACCGGGGCATTTTCGCCGATGAACCCGCGCGCGGTGTCCTGAAGCTGGATTTGTTCTTCGTTGAGATACAGTGGCATTTCTTTCCTTTCTTCCCCCTCTCCC
>CAZYOU010000131.1:0-6478 GCA_964649315.1 uncultured Stakelama sp.
GGTGCGCAGGATAAGAAGCGATCGTCGCTGTTTTCCAAGCTGAGCCGCGAAATCACCGTGGCGGCCAAGATGGGCCTGCCCGATCCGGACATGAACCCGCGTCTGCGCGCTGCGGTGAACGCGGCCAAGGCGGCGTCGCTGCCCAAGGATAATATCCAGCGCTCGATCGACAAGGCGAGCCGGGGCGATGCCGAGACGTATGAGGAAATCCGCTATGAGGGGTTCGGCCCGGGCGGTGTCTCGCTGATCATCGAAGCGCTGACCGATAATCGCAACCGTACCGCCACCAATGTCCGCACCGCCGTCTCCAAGAACGGCGGCAATCTGGGCGCGAGCGGATCGGTGAGCCATGCCTTCGACCGGATGGGGCTGATCACTTATCCGGCCAGCGTCGGCGACGGCGACAAGGTGTTCGAAGCTGCACTCGAGGCCGGGGCGGAGGATGTGACATCGAGCGAGGACGGCCACGAAATCTGGACCGCGCAGGGCGATCTGCACGAGGTTGTGAAGGCGCTCACCCCCGTGCTTGGCGAACCCGAAGGCGCGAAACTCGCCTGGCGCCCGCAGACAATGGTCGAGGTGGGCGAGGATGATGCCGGGCTGCTCTTCAAGCTGATCGACACGCTCGACGATGACGATGACGTCCAGACGGTATGGGGCAATTACGAAGTGTCCGACGCGGTGATGGAGAAATTGGGCTGATCATCCTCGGTCTCGACCCCGGCCTGGGCACCACCGGCTGGGGCCTGATCCGGGCGGAGGGCAACCGGCTTTCGCACCTCGCCAATGGCCGCCTGAAAACCGACAGCGCTGCCCCCCTGCCGCGTCGCCTCGCGCATCTCGATGCGATGCTAAGCGCGCTCGTGGTCGATCATGCGCCGGATAGCGCAGCGGTCGAGGAAGTGTTCGTCAACGCCAATCCGCAATCGACGCTGAAGCTCGGGCAGGCGCGCGGCGTCGTTATCTGTGCGGTCGCGCGAAGCGGCATTGATGTCGGCGAATATGCCGCGCGGCTCATCAAAAAGGCCGTGGTCGGCACCGGCGCTGCGGAAAAGGCGCAGGTTCACGCGATGGTTGCGCGGTTGCTGCCGGGGGTGAAGATCGATGGCGCCGATGCCGCCGATGCGCTGGCGGTCGCGATCTGCCACGCGCATCATCTCGCGAGCGCGCGGGTGCTCGCCCCGCGTTAGGCCGATATTCCGTCGGCGCGCGATAGTTTTGCTTTCCTACATGCCGGTGTTCCGGTTACGTACCGGTAATGCCTATCAGCGCCTTCTCGATGCCCGGCGGCCCGATCATCGCGCCGCTCCCAGCGTTGGTCGCGCTTTTTCAGGGGGCACGCGCGCCAAGGCGTTTTTTTTCAAACAGGTCGTCACTTTCATCACCTTTCGCGGTGGATCAGCCGGGATCGACCCGATGATCGCGCATCTCAAAGGACGGCTGGACTCGACCGGCATCGATCATGCGGTGATCGATGTCGGCGGCGTCGGTTATCTGGTGGGCGCATCGGCGCGCACGCTCGCGGCGATCGGCCCGGTTGGCGAAGCGGTGATGCTTCACACCGAAATGCTGGTGGCGGAGGATTTCATCCGGCTGGTCGGCTTTGCGAGCGCATCCGAGCGCGACTGGTTCCGGCTGCTCACCGGCGTGCAGGGCGTGGGCGCGCGGGTGGCACTGGCGATCCTGTCGGCGCTCGAGCCTGGCGACCTTAGCCGCGCGATCGCCGCGCAGGACAAGGCCATGGTCGCCCGCGCCAATGGCGTCGGCCCGAAGCTCGCCGAGCGGATCGTGCGCGAGCTGAAGGACAAGATCGGCGGAATCGCGATCTGCGGGGCGAGCGTGGTCACGACGCCAACCGGCGCCGGCGTAGATGCCGTCTCTGCGCTCCTCAACCTCGGCTTCCGCCCCGCCGAAGCGGCCAGCGCGGTGGCGGCAGCGGAGGAGGAATTGGGCAATGGCACCACGCTCGACGCACTGGTGCGGCTGGCGCTGCGGAAGGCGGCAAAATAACGGGGTATCAGCAGGCTTAACTGGCGATCAGTAAGTGAGCCGAGACGCCCGACGATCAGCTGCTGCTTCAACATGCTCCACCTGATGCGTTCGGATTTGGCACCGCTTAAGTACAAACGGTCCCCGGTGCGAAATATACTTGTATGGCCCCGATTGTAACTTTGTCGCTGTTCGATTCGAACACGTCACGGAACGGGATAACGCAATTGCGATTAATCCATGCGTTCCGGCATCGGAGAGCTTTGAATCATGCCAAATCGATCACTTTCGACATTGAATCTGTCAGTTATCGCAGCAAAGGGCGCTACCGTTATCGCTCTCTTGGCACCCGGATCAGCAGTTGCTGGACCTTGGACCCTTCTGCATGGTAAAACCTACAACAAGCCAGCGGTAAACTACTTCACTGGAAGCTCATTATTCAACACGACACAAGAGGGGTTTGAACGATTCGAGGATATCAACTTCACTTTTTACAATGAAACTGGCATCACTGACGACATATCGTTTATTATCTCAGTACCAATTAAGGAAGTTATTCGTACCGATCGGAATGCGGCGGGCATTGCGATCACCAATCGAACGTCCGGCGTTGGCGATATCGATATTGGGCTGCGCTATAATATCTCAAAAGGCCCGATCGTTGTCGCTGTGCAGGGCATTTTCAAAGCACCCTATGCGTATAACGCGGGTGATGCACTTCCGCTGGGTAACGGGCAGGAAGATTTTGAGGGTCGCCTCCAGCTGGGGCGATCGTTCGGCAAGGCTGGTTATGCTGTGGTCGAAGCAGGCTATCGTTACCGTGTTGGCGCACCAGCGGACGAGTTTCGCTACCTGATCGAGTATGGCGTCGACGTCAGCAGGTCGGTTTATGTCCGGAGCAAGCTGGACGGTTTGCTGAGCATCCGCAACGACACACCGCAAGTAGCCGCCAACGGTAACCCAACGCTGCCACTCGCCTTCGATCTCGCCAAGCTGGAGCTTACCGCCGGGTACCGGGTCAATAAGAAACTGGCGGTTGAATTCACAGCAACCCCCAATGTTTATGGCGACAATACGCTGACCGGGACGAATTTTCAGCTGGCATTAGCCATTCAGCTATGATCGCTAGAGACATTGCCGCTGCTGTGTTGCTTTTGGGGCATTACCTAGTGATGGTGTTGCTGAGCGCTTATGGCGCGCACCGGCTTTACTTGGCCTGGCGGCAATGGCGATCAACGGCATCAACGGTTCCGGAATGGCAGTTCAACTGTCTGCCCTATGTCACCGTTCAATTGCCAGTCTATAACGAACGTCATGTGATTGCGCGGCTGATCGATGCAGCGGTCGCGTTAGATTACTCCGCCGACCGGCTCGAAATTCAAATCCTTGATGATTCGACCGATGACACCGTGGCCATCGCCGCCGCACGTGCGGCCTATCACCAAGCGCGCGGGGTAAAGATCGTTCACATCCAGCGGCCAGACCGGACCGGCTATAAGGCCGGTGCTCTGGCTTATGGGCTTGAGCGCGCGCGCGGCGAGTTTCTGCTAATCCTCGATGCCGATTTTGTCCCCGCGCCTGATTTCTTGCGCAAGCTGATCGATCCGCTCGCCGATCCCCGCGTGGCGATGGTGCAGGCGCGCTGGGGCTATCTCAACCGCGAGCGCAACCTGCTGACGCGGGCGCAGGCCGTGCTGCTCGACGCGCATTTCGCGATTGAGCATAGCCAGCGAGCAGCAGCCGGGCTGTTCTTCAACTTTAATGGAACGGCAGGCATCTGGCGGAAAGCAGCAATCGCCGATGCCGGTGGATGGAGTGCCCGAACGCTGACCGAGGATCTGGACCTGAGTTATCGTGCCCAATTGGCCGGCTGGCGGTTCGTTTACCAAGGCGACGTTGTTTGTCTCAGCGAGCTGCCCGCTGACATGAATGCTTTCAAGACCCAGCAGCATCGCTGGACCAAGGGGTCGATCGAAGTAATGCTGCGGCTGATCACGGCGATCTGGCGCGCGAAAGTTCCGCTGCCGGTAAAGATCGAAGCAACGGTGCATTTGACCAGTAATCTTGCTTATCTGCTGATCATCGTAGAATGCCTTATCCTCTTTGCTCCCGGCGTCGTGGTGCGCGAGATGTATCGGCTTGATGCGTTGTTGTGGATCGATGCGCTGTTGCTGGTCATGGCGAGCCTGAGCCATTTGAGCTTTTTCCTGTTTGGGCAACGTACCCTGCGCAACGGGACATGGGCTAGTGCTCGCGAAATCGCGGTGCTGATCCCCGTGCTGATTGGACTGGCGCTCAATAATGGTCGCGCGGTAATTGAGGCGCTGCTGGGGCTGCGAAGTGGCTTTGTGCGTACGCCTAAGCAAGGCGGTGTGGGCAGGGCTGCGGTGCGACGCCGCGACCCGCTCTATCGCGCGGCGAGTTCCCGGCTGGGCGAATGGACCGAAATTGGCCTTGGCTTTGCCTTTGCGGTGTTCGCCATCTGGTTGGTTGACCACCAATATTGGCTTAGTACGCCCTTCGCAGTGCTTTTTTCGGTGAGTTTTCTGGTCATCGGCATTGGCAGTTTAAAGGCGCATGAGCCGACCCGTCAGCAGCGCCTGCGTCTGGCATGATTGACGAGCCAGCCGGGCCGGGCGACCGCCGATCCGTTAGCGGATCCAGGATTGTGCCCCTTGCGTGCGTTGCATTCATCATGGGCTGTGCCGCGGTCTATCGTGTTGCAGCGATTGCTCCCGCGTACACCGGCACCAGCTATATTGCGCTGCATGTGCTGCTAAGCATGGCGATGATCGCCGCTTGGCGATGGGGTGGCGTGGCCCAGCTCCAGTTGATTTTACTGACTGGCATTGCCGCCCGACTTATCCTGATTGCAGCGCCGATGCTGAGCAGCAACGACGCCGAACGCTATTTGTGGGACGGCGCAGTCGCGTTGGCAGGGTTTGATCCCTATTCCGTTCCGCCGGCTGATCCGTTGGTCGCTACTCTACGCGCCATCTGGGCAACCCCGCCCGAACATGCGGCATATGCGACGTTGTATCCGCCGGCGGCGCTTGGCTTGTTTGCCCTTAGCGCGCTGGCCGGGCCGGTCTGGGGTATCTGGCTGTGGAAGCTGATTGCCAGCCTTGCAGGAATTGCGCTGGTGCTTGTCGCGCAGCGATTGCTGCGCCGTTACGGGATGGAACGGCATTTGGCACTGGTGGCGTTGTCACCACTGCTCGTGCTGGAAACGGGCGTGGGCGCGCATATCGACGTCATGGTTGCGCTGCTCATCACTGCGGCGCTGCTGGCGGTAGTTACACGACGATGGGGTATGGCCGGTGTGCTGCTGGGACTTGGCATTTGCGTAAAGCTGTTGCCTGGCGCCGCACTCGTCGCGCTGGCGGTGGCGGCGGGACGGCGCAGGGGTGCGTGGATGACCGTTGCCGCCATGGGCACGGTTGTTGTTGTATATGGCGCGGCGCTGACGATTGGTTGGCGACCGATTGGCAGTTTGCCTGTTTTCTTCGAAAAATGGCGCAATGGTTCGCCGTTGTTTACGCTGCTGGAGTGGTTGTTACCTAACCCGGTGCTGCTGGCCGTAATCGCGGTGCTGGCAATCGGCGCTGGTGTGACGGTGCTCGTTTTGGCGCGGGCCCGACCCGTCATTGCCATTCAACTCGCGCTGGCGATACCGTTGGTGCTTAGCCCGGTCGCCTTTCCTTGGTATCTGTGTGCGCTAGTGCCCGTCGTTGCAGTAGCACCGAGCGCAACGCTGCTGATCTGGCTCACCACGTCGCCGCTGATCTATGAAGTCCGTGATCGCTTTGTCAGTGCGGGTATCTGGATGCCCGCCATATGGCCACTGATCGTTATTGGTGCCGGATGGGCCGTGGGCCTCACGATTGACGCGGTGCGGGCACGCAGTAGGTAACGGGTAAAGACCGGCGCGAGGAGGGTTTGCGCATTGCGCTTGGGGTTAGCGAATGCAGGAATCTGGACTCAGGACGCCCAGCGCCTATGGTACTCCCGTGACCGACCAGTCAATTCAATCCCCCCAATGATGGCCGGGCAGCGCAGTGCGGACGCCAATGACGGATAACCGCCTCCTCACCCCCGCTCGCACTCCAGAAGATGTCGACGCGGCGCTGCGCCCGAAATCGCTCGACGAATTCGTCGGGCAGCAGGCGGCGCGGGAGAATTTGCGCGTCTTTATCAATGCGGCCAAGGCGCGGGGCGATGCGCTTGATCATGTGCTGTTCTTTGGCCCGCCCGGGCTCGGCAAGACGACGCTCGCGCAGATCATCGCGCGGGAGCTTGGCGTGGGGTTTCGCGCCACATCTGGCCCGGTGATCGCCAAATCGGGTGACCTCGCGGCGCTGCTCACCAATCTCGAAGACGGCGACGTCTTGTTCATCGATGAAATTCACCGGCTCGCACCTGCGGTTGAGGAAATCCTCTATCCAGCGATGGAGGACCGCGCGCTCGATCTGATGATCGGCGAGGGGCC
>CAZYOU010000132.1:0-6266 GCA_964649315.1 uncultured Stakelama sp.
GATTATCCGCCACCGCCGTCAGCCGCGCTTCGACCAGCGCGGTGATTTTTGCCCGGACCTTCATTGACTCGAGTGCCGCTGCCGGGACGGCGATCGTCATCATACCATCGACATGGGCAAACCACGCGTCGATCATCGCGACGGCGCCGTCGGCAAAGGCGAGCCGGGCGATATCCTGATCGACACCGGCTTGATCGACGGCAAGCGTCAGCGCCTCCTCAGTCCAGCCATCAAATGCCGCATTGTCGGCAATCAATGGTGCAAGCGCTGCCCGGACTTCATCAAGCGTCGGATCGGCGGGAAGCGTAACGGACATCATCAATCTCCTTGAGCGGCGTTCTAGCGCTGGTCCTGCGTCGCGCCAAGCGGTGCCGGTCGGCGTACCAGCACCAGCGCAATCGCCACCAGAATCGCGCCGATCAGGTCTACGGCGCCAAGCTGCTCGCCAAAAACAATCCACCCGGTGATTGCGGCGACGATCGGCTGGATCAGCAGACCAATCCCGATCACGAGCGGGCTCAGCTTGCCGAGCGCGTAGATCATCATTCCCTGCCCGATCACTTGGTTTGCCAGCGCCAGCCCCACTAACGGCCCCCAATGATCGGGAATGATGCGCTCACCCAGTGCGATTGCCATCATCAACAGCGGCAGGATGCTCGCGACGGTCGATACCGCAAGCGCGGGCACGGAGGCCATTGTCTCCCGCGCGCGTGCCATCAGGATGAAATAGCCGGTGTAGAGAATACCGGCGAGCAGGCAGACCAAATCGCCCACCAGATTGGCGGGGCTCAGCTCATAGGATCGACCCATCAGAAGTCCGGCGCCGATCGTCGCTAGCAGCAGCACGATCCCCTGCACGCGGCTGGGCAGGGCGCGGGCGATCAGAAATCCGTAAATGGGATAGAACAGCGTGGTTGAGTTGCCGAACAAAGTCGCATTGGCGAGCGTGGTGCCCAGAATGCCGAGATGCCAGCTCGCGAGATCAGCGGCGAAAAACACACCGGCAAAGGCAACGACGATCCAAATCGACCGCCCGACATGCTGGGGCCGCCACCCGCTGGCAAAAGCGATCGCGATCAGCACCGGGGCGGCAAGTGCGATCCGCCAGAAGGCCGATGCGACCGGTCCGGTTTCGGCGATGCGCACGAAAAGCGGCCCGAACGCCAGCGCGACATTGGCGATCACCAGCGCGACAATCGCGGTCGCGGGGGGCGTCGACGGAAGAGTTTGGGCGATGCGAGGGGTGGGGGCGGCCATCATCGTTCGTTTCTACCGGCCTAAATTTTCTTGGGGATCGTTACACGTGCAACGCGGCGCATAGCGCCCTATGTTCGACGCGTCGCCCCGCAAAACGGGGTTTTGATCTCGGAAGCTAATCCCAAGGAAGCCAATCCATGCCCAGCCTGTTCGATCCTATCCAGCTCGGTGCCATTGCCGCGCCCAACCGCATCCTGATGGCCCCGCTCACCCGCGGTCGCGCGAACAAGGCGCATGTGCCCCAGCCGATCATGGGGGAGTATTACGCCCAGCGCGCCAGCGCCGGGTTGATCATCTCGGAAGCCACCGGAATCAGCCGCCAGGGGCTTGGCTGGCCGTTCGCCCCGGGGTTGTGGACCGACGAGCAGACGGAAGGCTGGAAACCGGTGGTTGCCGCCACCCATGCAGCGGGCGGGCGGATCATCGCCCAGCTCTGGCATATGGGGCGGCAGGTGCATTCGTCGGTGATCGGCGAGCAGCCGGTGTCGTCCTCCGCCACCGCGACAGCAGGCCAGGCGCACACCTATGAGGGTCGCCAGGATTTCGAAACCGCGCGTCCGCTGGCGATCGATGAAATACCGGGACTGTTGGAAGATTATGCCCGCGCGACACGCAATGCGCTCGCTGCCGGGTTTGATGGCGTGCAGATCCACGCGGCCAATGGCTATCTGATCGATCAGTTTTTGCGCGACGGTGCCAATCACCGGGATGACGCCTATGGCGGGTCAATCGAGAACCGCACGCGGCTCCTCCGCGAAGTGACCGAGCGGGTCGCATCGGTTGCGGGTGCCGATCGCACCTCTGTGCGGTTGTCGCCCAATGGCGAATCGCAAGGCGTCGATGACAGCAACCCCCAAGCCCTGTTCACCGCGGCGGCAAAGATCCTGAGCGACATTGGCATCGGCTTTCTGGAGCTTCGCGAACCTGGCCCCGATGGCACCTTTGGCCGCACCGATGTGCCGCGCCAGTCTCCAGCGATCCGCGACGTTTTCACCGGGCCGCTGGTGGTCAATTCGGATTATGTGACAGCAGAGGCTGCTCAGGCGGTAATCGATTCGGGCGTAGCCGACGCCGTCAGCTTCGGGCGCACCTTCCTCGCCAATCCCGATCTGCCAGAACGGCTGCGCACGGGCGCTGCGCTGAACACCGGCGATTTCCGCACCTGGTACAGCCAGGGACCGGAAGGCTATATCGATTACCCGGCGCTTGAGACCGCGGCGGCGTAAATAGAAGGCTATTCGCGCAGAGGTGCGGAGGACGCAGCGAAGAAGGGCGGTTGGCGCGCGGCGCAGCCGCCCTTTTATATGCGACGAGTAAAAAGTGCGACGCGCAGGTGATGGCCGACAGCTCTGCGTCCTCTGCGCCTCTGCGCGAACCAATTGAAAGCCTATAGCGGCACAAACCGGAGCGGCAGGCCATCCTTGGGGCGCGGGATCGGCCAGGGTTGCCACTCGGCGCCAGCGCCTTCGGCCAGCTCGATCCGGTACCGGCGCAGCAGCTGCACCATCAGGATGCGGATCTGCATCGTCGCAAAGTGCAGCCCCAGGCACATATGCGCGCCGCCGCCGAACGGCACCCACGCATATTTGTGGCGCGCGCGCACCTGATCGGGGGTGAAGCGCATCGGATCAAACTTTTCGGGCTCGGGCCAAATGTCAGGCATCATATGCGTATAGGCGATCGCGATGTTGCAGCTCGCGCCAGCGGGAATCTGATATCCGCCAAAGCTGAACGGTTTTAGCGCGCGCCGCGGTAGCGACGGCACTGGCGGGATGAGCCGCAATGCTTCCTTGAAGGCATAATCGGTCAGCTCCAACCGATCGATCTGGCCATAAGCAAGCCCTTCATCGTCGTTCAAGCCAAGCGCATCGATTTCCGCGCGCAGTTTCTCCTGCCATTCGGGGTTGCGGCCAAGCAGCATCACCAGGCTGGTCGCCGATGAGGTGATCGTGTCGTGCGCAGCCATCATCAGGAAGTTCATGTGATCGGCGATCGCCATGTCCGACAGTGGCTCGCCGTCATCATCGGTCGCGCGGCAGAATTGCGAGAAGAAATCCTGGCCGTCGCCCGCGCGCCGCTTCGGGATTTCGCGCAGGAAAAAATCGACCAGATAGGCCCGCGCCTTCACTCCGCGCGCCATCATCGTACCGGGCAGCGGGATACGGATTGGCGTGACGCTCGCCTGTACTTCGTCGACAAAGGCCTGGTTGATCTTGGTCGCCTCGGGGCCAAGCTCCATCCCCAGAAAGCTCTCGGCCGCCAGATCGAGCGTCAATTCCTTGATCGCATCATAGAATTTGATCGGCTTGTTGCCCCAGGTGCTCACTTCGCGGGCGATGCCGGTGTTCAGCGCATCGGCATAATGGCGCATCGGTTCGGGCTTGAAGGCAACCGCCATCACCCGGCGGTCAGCCCGGTGCTTCTCGAAATCCATCAGCATGAGCCCGCGCGGGAAGAGCAGGTTGAGCAGCGGACCCCAGCCCTGTTCGGACGAAAACACCTTGTCGCGATCGAACAGGAGCAGTTCGTTGGCATCGGGACCGACCAGATTGACCTGCGGACCGCCAAAAGCATTGTTGCGGAACACCGGCCCATAGGTCGCAATCATTCGCCGCCCGAACCCCACCGGATCGCGCAACATGCGAAACGTATTGCCCACCAGCGGCAGGCCATCCTCGCCGGGAATATCACGAATGGCGCTTTGCGGGATCGGCTTCAGCCAGTGTGGATTGGCCTTGAATGTGTGGGCATAGGCCATCGGGGCACTCCAGCGCGGGCGTTACTGACATCAGTATAAGTAAGCACGCCGCAAAAGACTAGCGACTTGGCCGCCCTGCCCGCCATTGCTGTGCGGATTGTCCCCAGGCATCGACACGAAAGCCATCAAGTGGCGGTGGTAGCCGCGTCGGCCCGCCATTGGTCGAACCAAGCCGTTTGGCAAGCGCGATCGACGCGGCATTCTCCGGGTCGATCGTGTGGATGATCTGCGTCCAGCCCAGCATATCGACAGCATAATCGATCGACGCCACCGCCGCTTCATAGGCGTAACCCTGCCCCGCAAAGGCGCGCGCGATCCCCCAGCCTATTTCTGTCCCCGGCCAGCCTTCGGGCTGCCATGGTCCGGTGCGGCCAATCCATTGCCCGCTCTCACGGTGAATCATCGAAAACATCGAAAAGCCCCGGATCGACCAGGCCCCTGCCATCGCACACAGGCTCCGCCATGCAGCCGCTCGCGTCGTCACCCCGCCCAGAAAGCGCATCGTTTCGGGGTCGGCATGGAAATCGGCCCAGGCATCGAAATCCTCAGCCGTCATCGGGCGCAGGATCAGGCGGGGGGTGAACAGGATCGGGCCGGTCACTGGATTGGCTTCCTCAAAGGGTGGCGTTGGCAATTCGATCGAGCCATGCCGTGGCCGCCGAACGGCATTGGTCGCGCGTCTTGCGCTGGAACAAGACGACCAGCGCCACCAATAAAAACGGCACAAAATAGACGAGCGCAACGATGCCGATCGCGCCAACCACCAGTGCAATCTTCATCGCCTTGATTATCGATGCACGCCCCGGATCGAGGATGAACGTGCGCGGGCCCTTGGCGTCGAAAAACGGGTGGGTGGTGAAGGATGTGCGCCCGTCGAACGAAATCCGGTCGAGCTTGCCGACGGCGGTTGGGGTGATCAGCGGGGACCCCGCAAACGTCTCGGACGAGCGGATGGGGCCAGATTTCCCGGCCCATTGATCGATCACCACCAGCCGCCGATTGCGTTCATAAATGCGATAGCGTGGCGGGGGCGGCTGGCCCGGCATCGGTTCAGCCAAACCGCGCTTTCAGCGCCAGCATGGCAAGCGCCGCCTTGGCCGCTTCGCCGCCCTTGTCCTTGTCGGCAGGGTGTGCGCGGGCGAGCGCCTGAGCTTCATTTTCGACGGTCAAAATGCCGTTACCGATGCACAGCCCATCCATGCTGAGCGCCATCAACCCGCGTGCGCTTTCGCCAGCGACAATTTCGAAATGATAGGTTTCGCCGCGAATGACGACACCAAGCGCGACATAGCCGTCATAAGCGCCGTTTTCGCTAGCCATCGCGATGGCGCCCGGAATTTCGAGCGCGCCGGGCACCGTGATCGTCTCATGTGCATGCCCCGCCGCTTCGATCGCGGCGCGTGCGCCGTCGATCAGCATGTCGTTCAGATGATCGTAGAAACGGGCTTCAACGATGAGAAATTTTGCCATTTGTCATTCCTGTTCAATCCTCCCCGTATCGGGGAGGGGGACCATTTGCGCAGCAAATGGTGGAGGGGGTGTGCCGGCTTGCAATCCCCCTCCGTCATCGCTGCGCGATGCCACCTCCCCGTGCCGGGGAGGATTTTCTTTCATTCCCCGCCCGTGCCCGGGATCGGCCGTTCGCCGACGATACTCAGGCCATAGCCGTCGAGCCCCACCAACGTATGATGTGTATTGGTGAGCAGAACCATGTCCTGCACCCCCAGTTCCGCCAATATCTGCGCACCGACGCCGTAATCACGCAGCTCCTCAATCTCGGGTGCGCCCGCGCCCTTGCCTTCGCCGCGCAACTTGATGAAGCGCGAGACACTGTCCTTCATCGGCCGGTTGATGACGACGATCACCCCCGATCCCGCCTCGGCAATCGCCTCCATCGAGCAGGACAGCAGCCCCGATCGTTCGGAGACTTCGCCGAACATGTCGACGAACCATGATGCGGTGTGCATCCGCACCAGCGTCGGCTTTTCCGGGTCGATCCGCCCCTTCACCAGTGCAATGGTCTCGTCGCCGCTGGCCTTGTTGTAAAAGGTCATCGCCTTCCATTCGCCGCCCCAGCGGCTCTGGAACGGCATCTCGGCACGCTTTTCGACCAAATGGTCATGCTTTCGGCGATAGGCGATCAGATCGCGGATCGTGCCCATCTTCAGATTATGCAGCCGCGCGAACGATATCAGGTCGTCCATCCGCGCCATCGTGCCGTCGTCTTTCATGATCTCGCAGATCACGCCCG
>CAZYOU010000133.1:0-6252 GCA_964649315.1 uncultured Stakelama sp.
GATGGAAAAGCTGCTGGAGTCGGTCAGCTACGAAGCCGAAGACCGCGTTGGCGAGACGCTGGTGATTGACGCCGCCTATGTCGAAAGTCAGCTCAGCGCCATCGCCCGAAACACCGATCTCAGCAGGTTCGTGCTTTAGCGTTGAGCAGTTCGGTCGTAAGGCGTGAAGGTGCCGAAAAAGCACGAGCCCGACGCGATCAGGGATCCGCGCGGCAAAACGCGGAACTGGTCGTTCTGACAAACCTGGGTGCCGAAACTTTCGACGATCAGCGTCCGGTCGCCGCGAAGCCAGGGGCAGCCTTCACGCAGCTTGCTCACCCAGATGCGGCGGCCCGACTGGCGATAAACGATCGTTCGATCGCCGAACGATTCTGGCCCGTTCATCCGTCGGAGATCAATACACTGAGACGATTTACCCGGTGTTCGATCGGCCAGCGCGCGGGTCAGCGACTGTTCCTCGCGGCTCGCTATATTGTCTGCGTTCCGGGCGGTCGCGGGGGTAATCAAAGCACTGGCTAGACCAATTGAAACAGCCGCGCCGATTAATCGAATGCGCATCTCAATTCTCTTTCATATACGGGATGAAGCTAGTCACCTTGCATGCGCCCAGCCTGATTGAAGGAAAGGTCTGACGAATTTCGAGGACCGAGCCGCGGCAAACGCGCACATTGCGGGCAAGGTATAGTCGGGTATCCGCCTCAGCCGCCACGTTGCAGTTACCGTCGGTTCGGCTCACATATGCCAACTCTTTATTCTGTTTGAACAATACAACATCGCCCACCAGTTCCGGCACATAGCCAGGGCCTTTGTGGGGAAGGCAGTTGACTGGTGTGCCGGGAACGCGATTCTTGGTGGCATCTGCCAACGCTTGTGTCGCACGCACGCGTTCACGATCGGTCGACGCTGCAACATCGAAGGTCATTGGTAACGTCAGCGCGGCGGCGGTGAGCAGCGCGCGCACGTTATTTAGCCGCGGTATATGGTGTAAAGCTGCCGAGCGTGCAGCCACCGGTCGTCTGGCCCGCGAGCGGATTGAATGTGCGTACAATCGTGCCACGACATAATTGCGAACTGACATTGTTGAACACCAGAATGTCGAGGTCAGGCGACACACTACAACCGCCGCTTGTTTGGTTGATGTACACAAGCCGGTTGTTGCGGCGATAGAGGATCTTATCCCCAATTATTTCCGTGTTGTAGCGTGGGCGCAACAATGTGACGCAATCGATCGGCTTTCCTGGCACGCGACCGTTAATGGCCTTGGCAAGCCTTTGATCGTCCACGTCATGATCGCGATCGGGTGGCGATGCGGTCGCCATCGAGAGCGGGAGTAGCAGCGCGGCGAGGGTCACTATCGCGCGCATCTCACTTAGCCTTTGTGTAGGGTGTGAACGTACCGAGTGAACAACCACCGATTTCGACCCCGGCTTGAGTGTCGAATGTGCTAACGATGTTGCCGCGGCAAAGCCGTGCACCAAAGTTGCGAACGATAATCGCATCATAGCGATTTTGCGGCGCGCACCCGCCGGTCGTGTCATTGCGATAGATGAGCTTATTGTTAATCTTGTACAGTATCGCGTCACCAATTGCTTCGGTTGTGTAACGGGGCCGAAGCTGTGCGATGCAATCGACAGGCTTTCCGGGTTTCAAGCCTTTCAGCGCGCGCTCCATGCGGGCTTCATTACGTGTGGTGTCAGTTGCCGTCGGCGACGGCGCTGGCGCCGCGCCGCCACAGGCAACAAAGGCGAGCGATGCAATTAAGAAACGACGCATGATATTCTCCTGCGCGAACAGCTGTCCCCTGCTGATCGAGAACTATAGTCTAACCATCAACGAAATAAATCTTTTTTTGCACGACGTTCTGCTAGCATGGCGGGGCTGTCAGCGCGCATGAAGGGGTTAGTCGCGCGCTCGAGCCCGATTGTGGTCGGTACCGTTGCCTCGCCCTGCGCGCGCGCCGCAATTACATCGGCCATCCGGGCGACAATCGCCTGATTATCGGGTTCGGCCACCAGGGCGTAGCGGCCGTTCGATTCGGTATATTCGTGTGCGCAATAGATGATCGTATCATCGGGCAATGCCGCGAGCCGTTGCATATTGGCGAACATTTGTTCGGCCGTCCCCTCAAACAACCGGCCACAGCCCATTGCGAACAAGGTGTCGCCGGTGAAGGCGATCGCATCATCGGCGCAATAATAGGTGATGTGCCCGGCGGTGTGCGCGGGCGTTTCGAGCACGGTGGCGATATGCGCCCCCAGCGTTACCGTGTCGCCTTCGACGAGCTGTACGTCGAGCGTCGGGATGCGTGCCGCCTCTGCGGCGGGGCCGTAGATCGTCGCGCCGGTTGCCGCCTTGATCGCGGCGTTGCCGCCGGTGTGATCAGGGTGCCAGTGCGTGTTCCAGATCGCGTTGATCGTCCAGCCGCGTGCGGATGCCGCTGCCATCACCGGTTCAGCGACAGCAGGGTCGACCACCATTGTCTCCCCCGATGCCGGATCGTGCACCAGCCACACATAATTGTCGCTGAGCACCGGGATCCGGATGACCTCGAGTGCCATCACCAATGGCCCGTGTTCGGCATCGATACCCAGGGTTCGGCGGGCGGCAGATGCCCGTCCTGCAATAGCTCGATGGAGATATTGTCGGGGCTGCGCACGAACGCCATGTGCCCGTCGCGCGGGGGTCGGTTGATCGTGACGCCGGCGTCCATCAGTCGCTGGCACGTCTCGTAGATATTGTCGACGCGGTAGGCGAGGTGGCCGAAGTTGCGCCCTTCGCCATAGGCCTCAGCCGCGCCATCAACCGGTGGCCAGTTGTATGTCAGCTCGACCTGCGCCTGCTCGTCGCCGGGGGCCGCAAGAAAGATCAGCGTAAAGCGTCCCTGTTCGCTGTCGAAGCGCTTCAGCTCCTTCAGCCCGAGCAGGTTGAAGAACTTCACCGTCGCATCGGGATCGCTGACGCGGATCATCGTGTGGAGATATTTCATCGGTGCGCTCCCGAAAGGCCAAGCGATCATGCCGCTGCCAGCGACATAGGCGCGACAATGCCGGTTTTCCAGCCGATCAGGGCTTTGGCGGGTCGGTAAATTGTTGCAGTGCCTGCCGGGCATTGGCAGCGGCTTCGCTCGACGGGGCGATCCGAACGGCATCGTTCCAAGCCGATCGTGCGCCGTCCGCATCACCGCCGAGTGCGGCGATATTGCCGATTTCCAGATAGACGGAGGGATCATCCGATGATCGCCGGAACGCCTCGGCAATGTCTTTTCGCGCACGGGGCAGGTCCTCCATCCGGCGGGCAAGCGTTGCCGATGCCAGCCAGATCAGCGGGTCTTCTTCCGCCAGCGTCAGGGCCTGATCGATATCGGCGCGCGCGCCCTCCAGATCGCCGGCGGCAACCATCGCGCGGGCCCGGTCGAACTGCGCCTCGCCGCGCTCCAAACCGACCAGCGTACCCGCAGCAAGTGCCGCATCAAGCGCAGCCCTTGCCTTCGCAACTTCCCCCGCCGCAAGCCGCGCATTGCCCGCCTGCGCCCAAAATTGCGCGGCCTTGGGATTGCGGGCGACCTCCGCCTCCTGCGCTGCCGCTTCGAACTCCTCGGCAGCGGGCGCCCATTTCGCCTGATTGGCATAGGCGATGCCAATGCATTGCCGCGCAAAAAATCCGCCACCGTTCGCGCGCCAGCCGGTGCCCTCAATCACGCCCTCGGGCGGGTTGCCGGTCGCCAGATCGACGCAGCGATCGTACCGCGCTTCCATGGTTTCGCCGGGCGGTGGCGCAGCGGGGGCGGGGGCAACCACCTGAGCGATCAGCAGCAGCAACATCATGGCAGGGCGGTCACTTCCTCCACCGCACGAATCAACAGCGCGATATCGCTGTCGCGTGACAAACGGTGATCACCATCCTTGATGATCGTCAGCTGCACATCGGCTGAACGGATCAGCTCCGTCAGCCGGATCGCGCGCGCAATCGGCACATCGGTATCGCGCAAGCCGTGAAGCAAGCGCACCGGCACATCAATGTCGATCACGCCGTGCATCAGCCGGTTCGCTTCGCCCGAGCTCCAGAACGCACGGGTGTAGACGGTTGGCTGTTCGGCATAGGGGGAGGGGCGTTCGATCTGCCCGTTGCTGAGCAAGGCAAGTTTCTCATCGGTGGAGAACCCCCAATCGGTGAAGTCCGCCGCGGCCGCCACGCCGACCAGCGCCTTCACCCGGTTGGGCCGGGCGAGCGTGGCGAGCAGCATCAGCCACCCGCCCATCGACGACCCCACCAGCACAACCGGTTCGGGCGCGACCAGATCGATCATCGCCAGCACATCATCGCGCCAGCCCGCCAGCGTCTGTTCCTCGAACGCGCCCTCGCTTTGCCCGCAGCCGCCATAATCGAAGCGCAGAAACGCCCGGCCATTCCGCTGTGCCCAGGCTTCGAGCGCCAGCGCCTTTGTACCGTTCATGTCGGACGCATAGCCCGGCAGGAAGATCGTTACCGGCCCGGCGCCCGGGGTGTGGAAATAGGCAAGCGCGGGACGGGTGGGCTGATCAGTCATGGGGGGCATTTAGGCGTGCACAGCAGGGATGCAAAGGAGCGTGCCTGAAATCGCCCGGCTCGTTCGCTGGAAAGTGATGAAAGTGATGACCTGTTCTTAAAAAAATCGCGGTCGTCGGTAATGCGTAGCCTGCACGTTCTCGCGCGAGGGTAGCGGGCTATTCAATTGTCAAAGAGCAGGCGGCATCGGACAATCTCATACGAATTCCAACATTCATAGATGCGCCATGACATCGGAATGATTGGCGGCTGATCGTTTCCGTCGCCCATTTGTCTTGAGTATCGGCTGAGCCCTTCGACTGCCTGCCAAGGCAGGCGCTCAGGATAAACTTCGACCCATCGGACCGAAGCCCAGACACCGTGCGCAGCGCTGGTGGCAGGTTTCTCGACTTTGCTCGAAACGAACGGGTTAGAGAGTGATCGGACAAGTTCGCGAAGAGCTGTCGCCCGCTAAAACCCCATGACCGTCTTTGAGGCGGGCTTTGCGTCTTTGCAGATCGATCGGAGGGCGGTCCATTGCTCGGCATCGAGCGCGGGGCGCGTGGCTGTGCTGCCCGCTGCCGCGCGTTCGAAGCGATCAGCGCGCAGCGCAGACACCGGATGCGACGACACATAGGCGAGCACTGATCCGGCGGCCGATTTGTCGAGTGGTGACTTGTCGCTCAGCCGTCGAAAGAAGGCCGCGGTCGGCTTGGTCGAAATATTGCTCTGCTTCAGCGCGGCGATCGCGAAATCATCGGCGCGCGTCTCTGCGCTGCGGGAATATGCGGTTGAGAGCAGCATGTTGGTGTAACCGCCGATATTGCCGTCGAGCCCGCCGAGCAGCACGCTTAACCCCAACTGTCGCAGTAACGACTCGAGCACATCGCGATTGGCGACATGGTCCAGTTCATGCCCCAGCACGCCGGCCACCTCATCGGGGGATGATGCGTTGCGCAACAGGCCGTTGAACAGGATGATCTTGCCGCCGGGCAAGGTAATCGCATTGTTCGCGGCGATATTGGCCACGGCGATGTCGCTCTCAAGATAGGCAGGCCCCAGGCGCGCCTTGAGCGCCTCAATCGCCGCCATGCCAGCGGGGTCGGTACACAGCCGCCCGCCGAAATCGCCGATCATCGCGGTGCCTAATTGGCGTTCGAGCGCGGGCGGCACCAGCTTGGCGAGCACCGACGGCGTCTGCGCCAGCAGATATAGCGCGACGGCGGCGATCAGCGCGAACAGCGCCACCATTGGCCACAATCCAGCCCGGTCAATCAGGCCGCCATAGCGTTGCAACGGTGGCAGCTGATAGGTGATCGAGGGCGGTGCTTCTTCGGCGAGCGTAATCGACCAGCCCGGCGCGCGCTTAAGCCCAAACACGCGCTGCCCGCCCACCGGCTCGCGGGCAACCAGATCGGCGAATGCGAACGGGCCGCTCGTTGCATCGCCCTCCGCCAGTACAAACCGATTGCTATCGGCGATTAGAGCCACGTCGCGCCGCCGCGCGACCTGCCCGTCATAATGCCAGACGCGGACGGTATCGGTCATGTCAGAACGCGCCCACGTCAAACGCGTCGAGCAGACCCTCGCCCTGCCCCGGCTCGCGGGTGGTCGACTGGGTGAGCGCATCGATCCGCACCTCGCCATAAGCGCGCATATGGCGGATAAAAAACGCCCAGTTGCGATAGCCGAGGAAGATCTGGCCGATCCCCAGCGTCAGCACCACCA
>CAZYOU010000134.1:0-6161 GCA_964649315.1 uncultured Stakelama sp.
AGCAGCTCCTTGGCTTGATATTCATGGATGTTCATGGGGGCCAGCGCCTTTGCAACGATCAGGAATGCAGATGCCTTAAGCACAGTGCGACCGCCAAATCCAGATACGCCCCTAAAGATGTATCGCCGCGCCCTCGCCTTCGCCCGCAGCGTTCGTTATATCGGCGTCATGTCGATTTTTAGCGGCTTTGCCCTGTTCTTTGCGACCATCCTGGGGATGGAGATATTCGCCTATGTCGTCCACCGCTGGGTGATGCACGGGCCCGGCTGGTTTCTGCACGAAAGCCACCACCGCCCACGCACCGGCAATTGGGAACTCAACGACTGGTATTTCGTGATTTTTGCAACGCCGTCGATCGTCCTGCTGGTGCTGGGGACGAGCGGGACGACCGGGCATTGGGCAACCTGGATCGGCGCGGGGATTGCGGGTTATGGGGCGATCTATCTCGGCTTTCACGACATCATCGTCCACCGTCGGCTTGAGACCGGCTATGTCCCGCGCTGGAGTTATATGAAGCGGATCGTGCAGGCGCACCGGCTGCACCATGTGGTGGAAACCAAGCATGGCACGGTGAGCTTCGGCTTTATCTACGCGCCCAAGCCCGAAGTGCTGAAGGCCGAACTGAAACGCCGCGAGATGGCGGGCGTCCGCGTCGCCGGCGCACAGAATGCGTCGGGCAAATCAGTCGAACAGGCTTGATACCGAGCTTTCATCTGCGATCCGCTTGATCGCTTCGCCCAAGAGCGGTGCGATCGTCAGCAGGCGGATTCGCGCACTATCCTTGATCACGTCGTGCTGGCCGATCGAATCGGTGATGATCAGCTCACTCAGCGCCGATCCGTCGACCCGCGCCACTGCCCCGCCCGACAGCACGCCGTGAGTGCAATAAGCGATCACGTCCTTCGCACCGGCCTGTTTCAGCGCCGCGGCAGCGTTGCACAGCGTCCCCGCCGAATCGACGATATCGTCGATCAGGATGCAGACCCGGCCCTCGACATCGCCGATGATGTTCATCACTTCGGACTCGCCCGCGCGCTCACGGCGCTTGTCGACAATCGCGAGCGGAGCGTTGTTGAGCCGCTTCGCGAGCGCCCGCGCACGCACCACACCGCCGACATCGGGCGAGACGACCATCAGATTCTGCCCGCCGAACCGCGCGATGATATCAGCCGACATGACCGGGGCGGCATAAAGATTGTCGGTCGGGATATCGAAAAAGCCCTGGATCTGGCCCGCGTGCAGATCGATCGACAAGACCCGGTCAGCGCCCGCGACGGTGATGAGATTGGCGACGAGCTTGGCCGAAATCGGCGTGCGCGGGCCGGGCTTCCGGTCCTGCCGGGCATAGCCGAAATAGGGGATCACCGCCGTAATCCGCCGCGCCGATGCGCGTTTCAGCGCATCGATGCAGATCAGCAATTCCATCAGATTATCGTTCGCGGGATACCCGGTGGATTGCAACACGAATACGTCCTCACCACGGACATTTTCGTGGATCTCGACGAACACTTCCTCATCGGCGAAACGGCGAACGCTTGCCTCGGTGAGCGGAATCTCGAGATAGCCCGCCACGTCGCGCGCCAGCAGCAGGTTCGAATTGCCGGTCATCAGTTTCATAAAGCGGCCACCCTTCGCTGCACCCGGCCCTCATAATCCGGGGAGGCGTGAACGCAATGCCACGATTGTGTCATCGGCGAGTTTCGGCTATAATTCTGGCCAGATTTGGAGAATGTTTGTGCGGTACGTGCCGATTGCCCAGTTCAAGGACAAAATGTCAGAATTCATGGCCGCCGCCGAAAAAGGCGAGGACATCATCATCACGCGCCATGGTCGCGACTATATGAAGCTGGTGCCGGTGGCAGCAGACCGGATGGCCCGGCAGCGCGCGGCGGTAGATGCGATGTATAAGCTTGGCCAAGAGATCAAGGCCAGACATGGCCCAACCACAACCGAAGAAATCCGGGAGTGGATCAGCGAAGGCCGTCGATGATCGTGATTGCCGATGCGTCGGCGGTTGGCACGTTCCTGATTCCTGACGAAAGTGGTGCATTTGCGGAATTTGCTCGGTTGGTCTGCCGATCCACCCCCATCCATGTGCCGTCCATCTGGTCTGCCGAAGTGGCCAATCTGTTGCGGACCGCCTATCGGCGCGGCCGCATCAACGATGCAGAGATGCAGGATGCGGTGGCGATCGCGGAAATGATGTTATCCGCCGTCCAGATTGAGCCGGACCCATCAATTGGTGCCATCCTCGACCATGCCCTGCAGACCGGGTTGAGCGCATATGATGCTAGCTATGCGTTGCTGGCCGCCCGCCTCAACGCTCCCTTGCTTACCGCCGATGGGCCGCTGCGTCGGGCGGCACAGACCCTTGGCCTGAAAGTCCTGACACCATGACCGTCATCACGCGTTTCGCTCCCTCGCCGACCGGCACGCTCCACGTCGGCAATATCCGTGCGGCGCTCCACAATTGGCTCTGGGCGCGCAAAAATGGCGGGCGGTTCATGCTGCGGATCGACGATACCGATGCCGAACGCAGCGAGGAACGCTTTGTCGCGGCGATCCGCGCCGATCTCGCCTGGCTAGGGCTCGAACCCGATGGCGAGGTGCGCCAGTCGCAACGGTTCGATCTTTATCAGCGCCATTTCGATGCACTGCTCGCGGCGGGACGGATTTATCCGGCCTATGAAACCGCGCAGGAGCTTGACCTGAAGCGCAAGATTGCCGCTGGGCGGGGGCGGCCGCCGGTCTATGATCGCGCTGCGCTGACGCTGAGCGACGCCGATCGGACCAAGCTCGAGAGCGAGGGCGTGCGCCCGCATTACCGGTTCAAGCTGAATCATGACGAGCCGATCACTTGGGACGATCTGGTGCGTGGCCCGCAGAAATTCGATCCGGCGACAATGAGCGATCCCGTGATCCGTCGCGCCGATGGGTCGTGGCTCTACATGTTGCCCTCCGCGATCGATGATGGCGATCTGGGCATCAGTCATGTCGTGCGCGGCGAGGATCATGTCTCGAACACCGCGCTCCAGCTTCAGATGTTCGCGGCAATGGGTATGGCCCCGCCGCGGTTCGGCCATGCCGCTTTGCTGGTGGGGAGCGAGGGCAAATTGTCCAAGCGGCTCGGCGCGGTCGGTGTGGCCGAGTTTCGGGCGATGGGGATAGAACCGGAGGCGATCGCCGCACTCCTGGCACGGCTGGGGACCAGCGATCCGGTCGAGCCACTGGCTGATCGCGCGCCCCTGCTCGAGCGGTTCGATTTCGCGCATTTCGGGCGCGCGCCGGCGCGGTTCGACGATACCGAACTCCAGGGGTTGAACGCGAAGATCATCCACCAATTGCCGTTCGCGCGGGTGGCGGATCAGCTGCCGGCGGGGATGGATGGAGCGGCCTGGGCGGCGATCCGGCCCAATCTGTCGGTGGTTGCAGAAGTTCAAGACTGGTGGGCGGTGGTCGAAGGGCCGATTGAGGCATTGGCAGCGCCCGAGGATCGCGCTTTCCTTGATCGCGCAGCGGCACTGGTCGAAACGCTCGACTGGAGTGACGAGCCCTGGAAGCAGCTGACTGCCGCGCTCAAGGCGGAGACTGGTAGGAGCGGTAAGGCACTGTTCCTGCCGCTTCGCCGTGCCCTCACAGCGCGTGACCACGGCCCTGACATGGCCGCCATGCTGGCGCTGATCGGGAAAGACCGGGCGATCGCACGGCTGCGGGCGTGAATGCCGATGACCCTGCCGGGACCACCTTGGCGATAACCCGGGGCTGGCCTTGGCCACGTGCACGCCCTATCTTTGGACCGATGAGATTTATTTCGCGCCTTTCGCCCTTTCGCGCCGTTCGGGATTTGCGATTCTTTCTGGCGCAGCGCCAGCCTTACGAGCTTGGCTTTCTGGCGCTGTCGATGCTGATCACAACCGCGGTGATCGCCGGGTTTGTCGCGGATTCGCGGGTCGAGAAACCCTATCGGAAGAATATCATTTACGTCGAACAATGGCCGGCCACACGCACCAATGCCGAAATCGTCGCGCAGCAAAAGATCGATCAGGTCGTGCGCGACAAGGAAAAGGCCGAGCAGCTGCGCCGTGAAAAGGAACTTCAGGCCGAATTCAAGAAGCTCGACGATCGCCTGAAGGCAGTCGGGCTCTGACCACGTCAAACGCGGTTGCCGATTCGCGCTGGGTCGCGGCCGCGCTCGCGCTGGGCGAACGGGGTCGGGGCCGCACCGCACCCAACCCCAATGTCGGCTGCATCATTGTTCGGGATGGCCGCGTCCTAGGGCGTGGCTGGACCCAGCCCGGCGGCCGTCCGCATGCCGAGGCGATGGCCCTTGGGCAAGCTGGGCCGCAGGCTGCAGGGGCGACGCTGTACACCACGCTTGAGCCGTGCGCCCATCTTTCACCACGGGGACCCGCGTGCAGTGACCTGATTATCGGCGCATCGATCGGTCGCGTGGTCATCGCGCTGGTCGATCCCGATGCGCGCACCTGCGGACAAGGCATCAAACGACTGCAGTCGGCGGGGATCGCTGTGGCGCACGGCCCGGGTGCAGCGGCAGCGCGCACCAGCATGGCTGGTTTTCTGACCCGGCTTACGCTCGGGCGGCCACATGTCACCCTGAAGCTCGCAACCTCGCTCGATGGGCCGATCGCGCTGGCCGACGGATCGAGCAAATGGATCACCGGACCGCAGGCACGCGCGCATGGCCATCTTGAACGCGCGCGCCATGAGGCGATTCTGGTCGGGCGCGGCACCGTCGTCGCCGATCGGCCGACCCTGGATGTGCGACTGGCGGGACTGGAAGATCGATCCCCGACGCGGCTCGTGCTGACGTCAAAGGGCGAGGCACCCCCCGGCTGGGAGGCGCTGCGCTGTCCCGCTGACATCACCCTGCTCAATGGCGTCAACGATATGTTGGTCGAAGGAGGCGCGCAGACGGCGGCTGCATTTCTGGCGGACGATCTCGTCGATCGGCTTATCCTCTACCGCGCGCCGATCCTGATCGGCGGAGGACGGGCCGCGCTTGCCGATATCGGCCTGACCGATCTTTCGATCGCGCATGGCCAGTGGCAGCGGCGCGATACGCGGATGCTTGGCGTTGACCGGCTCGAGGTTTACGAGCGGGTGAGGGAGTAAGGCATGTTCACAGGCATCATCACCGATATTGGGACGATCGAGCGGATCGACAGGGACGGCGACACCCGAATCGTCATCCGATCCGGCTATGATACGACCGGGATCGATTTCGGCGCATCGATCGCCTGTTCTGGCGTGTGCCTGACGGTGGTCGACAAATCGGCGCCGGGTGCACCGGGCTGGTTTGCGGTCGATGTATCTGACGAGACGATCCAGCGCACGGCGCCGGGCCAGTGGCAGCAGGGCCGCCGCCTGAACCTGGAACGCGCGATGAAGCTGGGCGATGAGCTTGGCGGGCATATCGTGACCGGGCATGTCGATGGGATCGGCACGATTGAGGCGGTCGAGGCGATTGGCGGGTCGCACCATCTGGTCGTTATCGCCCCGCCGCAAATTGCCCCCTTTGTGGCAACCAAGGGATCAATCACGGTCGATGGTGTGTCGCTCACCGTCAATGCCGTGCATGATCGCGCCGATGGATCGACCGCATTCGACCTGAACATCATCCCCCATACTTGGACAGTCACGACGCTGGGCGATGTGGTCGTTGGACAGGAGGTGAATCTCGAAATCGACGTGCTTGCGCGCTATCTGGCACGGATGAAAGATTATATGTGCGCATGATGTGATTTTTTGTTTTGACGATCACATTGTGATGTGATTTATTGTCGCCATGAGCACGCAACTGATCGACAAACTTCGCAGCCTCGTCACCGACGGTGGCATGTCCCGCTCCGGCCTTGCGCGGGCTGCCGGGCTTCACGCCAATACGCTGCGCGATCTCGAATCGCCTGACTGGAACCCGACCGCGGATACGCTGCGCAAGCTGGAGACGTTCATCTTCGCGAGCGATGACAGCCCTGCGCTCGTCCCGATCGAGGAAATCATCGACGAGGCGCGCAATGGCCGGATGTTCATCCTCGTTGATGACGAAGATCGCGAGAATGAAGGCGATCTGGTGATCCCCGCACAGATGGCGACGCCCGATGCGATCAACTTCATGGCGACGCATGGTCGCGGGCTGATCT
>CAZYOU010000135.1:0-6066 GCA_964649315.1 uncultured Stakelama sp.
AGCCTGGCGTTCGGCGAGCATTCAGAGGACATCAAGCCGGTGATCCCGGCGGGTGCGAGCGACACTGCTGCGCTTGATGCAACGTTCGAGGCGATCTGCCGCTCGGGTCGCGATGCCCCCACCGCCAAGCTGATGCTGGTGCCGGAAGCGTGGCAGGCCCATGCTGAAATGCCGCCAAAGCATCTGGCGATGTACCAGTATCTTGCCAGCGTCATGGAACCGTGGGACGGCCCCGCCGCGCTCGCGATGACCGATGGCCGCTGGGCGGTGGCCGGCATGGATCGCAACGCGCTGCGGCCACTTCGTTATACCCGCACCGATGATGGCCTGCTGATCGTCGGCTCGGAAAGCGGCATGGTGGTGGTGCCGGAAACGACCATCATCGAGAAGGGGCGGCTGGGGCCGGGCCAGATGATCGCGATCGACCTCGACGAAGGGTTGGTGCTGAACGATCGCGCGGTGAAAGACAGGATTGCGGGCGAGGTCGATTATGCCGCGATGATTGGCAAGTTCATCGGTATCGATGATCTGCCCACCGTCCCCGGTGCCGAGGCGCACCACTATCCGCGTGCGGAACTGATCCGCCGCCAGATCGCTGCCGGGCAGACGCTGGAGGATATGGAGCTGATCCTCGCGCCGATGGTCGAAGGCGCGAAGGAAGCGATCGGATCGATGGGCGACGATACACCGCTCGCGGTGATATCGGACAAGCCCCGGCTGATCAGTCAGTTTTTCCGCCAGAACTTCAGCCAGGTCACCAACCCGCCGATCGACCCGCTGCGCGAACGGCAGGTGATGACGCTGAAGACGCGGTTCGGCAATCTGGCCAATATTCTTGATCCGGCCGGTGCCGAAAGCGCGGTTCTCGTGCTCGATTCACCCGTGCTGACCTGCGCCAATTGGGATCGGCTAAAAGCGCATTTCGGATCGCAAACCGCTGACATCGATTGCACGTTCGAAGCAGGGGGCGGCCCGGAAACGCTGCGCAATGCCATCCAGCGTATCCGCCTTCAGGCGGAGGAAGCCGTGCGGATGGGCCGCAGCGAGCTGTTCCTGTCCGACGAGAATGTCGGCCCGGACCGGGTGGCGATTGCGGGCGTGCTCGCGGCGGCGGCGGTGCATACCCACCTCGTGCGCAAGGGGCTGCGCTCCTATGCCAGCGTCAATATCCGCACCGCCGAGTGCCTAGACACGCATTATTACGCCGTGCTGATCGGCGTGGGCGCGACCACGGTGAACGCCTATCTGGCCGAAGCCGCGATTGTCGATCGCCATGCGCGGGGGCTATTCGGTGATCTGAGCATCGCTGATTGCCTGAAGCGCCACCAGACCGCGATCGACGAAGGCATTCTGAAGATCATGTCGAAGATGGGGATCGCGGTGATCTCGAGCTATCGGGGTGGCTATAATTTCGAGGCGGTCGGGCTGTCGCGCAGCCTGGTCAACGATCTGTTCCCCGGCATGCCCGCCAAGATTTCGGGCGAAGGCTATGCCTCGCTGCACTTGAGCGCGATGCTGCGCCACGACGCGGCGTTCGACAGCCCGGTCACGACCTTGCCGATCGGCGGCTTTTATCGCCAGCGGCTGGGCAGCGAGACGCATGCCTATTCCGCGCCACTGATGCACCTGCTGCAAACCGCGGTCGCGACTGACAGCTATTCGACCTATCTACAATTCTCGCGCGGGGTGGCTGACTTGCCGCCGGTCTATCTGCGCGATCTGCTGCAGTTCAACTATCCGGCAGAGGGCATTCCCGTCGATCAGGTCGAGGCGATCACCGAAATCCGCAAGCGTTTCGTCACCCCCGGCATGTCGCTCGGCGCGCTCAGCCCCGAAGCGCATGAAACGCTCGCAATCGCCATGAACCGGATCGGCGCAAAAGCGGTGTCGGGCGAGGGCGGCGAGGATTCGTCTCGCTACACACCGTATGACAATGGCGACAATGCCAATTCCGTCATCAAGCAGATCGCCAGCGGCCGTTTCGGTGTGACCGCCGAATATCTGAACGCCTGTGACGAGATCGAGATCAAGGTCGCGCAAGGGGCAAAGCCCGGTGAGGGTGGGCAGCTGCCCGGTTTCAAGGTCACTGAGTTCATCGCCAAGTTGCGCCACGCAACTCCGGGCGTGTCGCTCATCTCGCCGCCGCCGCATCACGATATCTATTCGATCGAGGATCTGGCGCAGCTGATCTACGACCTGAAGCAGATCAATCCACGTGCGCGGGTGTGCGTGAAGCTGGTCTCGTCGGCCGGGATCGGCACCGTCGCGGCAGGTGTGGCGAAGGCGCATGCGGACGTCATCCTTGTCTCCGGCAATGTCGGCGGTACCGGCGCATCTCCGCAGACCAGCATCAAATATGCCGGCACGCCGTGGGAAATGGGGCTTTCCGAAGTCAATCAGGTGCTGACCCTCAACGGTCTGCGTCACCGCATCAAGCTACGCACCGATGGCGGTCTGCGCACCGGGCGCGACATCGTCATCGCCGCGATCCTCGGTGCCGAGGAATTCGGCATCGGCACTCTCAGCCTCGTTGCGATGGGGTGCATCATGGTCCGCCAGTGCCATTCGAACACCTGCCCCGTCGGCGTCTGCACCCAGGACGAGCGATTGCGCGAGAAATTCGGGGGGTCACCGGAGAAGGTGATCAACCTGATGACCTTCATCGCCGAGGAAGTGCGCGACATTCTCGCCAAGTTGGGCTTCCGCAGCCTCGACGAGGTAATCGGTCGCACCGAACTGCTCCGTCAGGTCAGCCGCGGGGCCGAACATCTCGACGATCTCGATCTCAATCCGATCCTCGCCAAGGTCGACGCCGATGATGACCAGCGCCGGTTCAGCCTGAAAACGTGGCGCAATGAGGTGCCCGACAGCCTCGACGCGCAAATGATCCGCGATGCGGCAGCTGTCTTCTCGCGTGGCGAAAAGATGCAGCTCACTTATTCGGTGCGCAACACCCACCGCGCGGTCGGCACGCGGCTGTCGAGCGAGATTACGCGGACCTTCGGCATGTCGAAACTGGCGGATGGCCATGTGCATGTCCGGTTGCGCGGCTCGGCGGGGCAGTCGCTGGGCGCGTTCCTGTGCAAGGGGATCACACTCGAGGTGTTTGGCGACGCCAATGACTATGTCGGCAAGGGCCTGTCGGGGGGAATCATTGCAGTGCGCCCGGTGGTCAGCTCCAATCTGGCGAGCCAGGACAACACGATCATCGGCAACACCGTGCTGTACGGTGCGACATCAGGCAGCCTGTACGCCGCGGGGCAGGCTGGCGAGCGCTTTGCGGTCCGCAATTCGGGCGCGAACGTCGTTGTTGAGGGCTGTGGCGCCAATGGCTGCGAATATATGACGGGCGGTATCGCGGTGGTGCTGGGCGAGGTCGGCGCGAATTTCGGCGCGGGGATGAGCGGGGGCATGGCTTTCATCTATGATCCGTCAGCCACTTTCCCGGTCCGCGCCAACCCGGAAAGCATCACCTGGCAGCGGCTGGCCTCGCGCCACTGGGAATCGGTGCTGCTCGCGCTGATCCGCGCGCACCACGATGCAACCGACAGCAAATGGTCGGCGGCGTTGCTTGACGATTGGGACCGGGTTTCCGGGCATTTCTGGCAGGTGGTGCCCAAGGAAATGCTGACCCGGCTTGCCTATCCGCTCGATGATGCGCGTGAATTGGTGGCGGCTGAATAGCAGCGCTTTACGAAGCAGGCACGGGCGCTAAGAGTCGCTGGCATGTGGCAACTCTATCAATTCCCGCTCTGCCCGTTTTCGCGCAAAGTCCGCCTGCTCTTGGGCGAAAAGGGTGTCGGGTACGATCTCGTGCGCGAATCCCCCTGGACCCGCCGGGACGAATTTCTGGACATGAACCCGGCCGGACAAACCCCGGTGATGGTCGAGCCCAACCGGGCGCTTGTGCTGATCGATTCGATGGCGATCTGCGAGTATCTGGAGGAGACCGTCGACAAGGCGGCGATGATCAATGGCACCGCCACCAACCGTGCTGAAACGCGGCGGCTGGTCGCGTGGTTCGACACGCAATTTTACCGCGACATTACTGCGCCGCTGCTGCTCGAACGGATGGAAAAGCGGATCGTTCACCGGGCAGCGCCCGATGCCCGCTTGCTCCGCGAGGCGATGAAGGCGGCGGTCGGTCATCTCGACTATACCGATTTCCTGCTCGATCATCGTACCTGGCTGGGCGGCGCGACGATGGGGCTCGCCGATCTGGCCGCCGCTGCGCAGATCTCGGTCGCCGATTATCTGGGCGGCATCGACTGGAAGGGACATGAACAGACTGCGCGCTGGTATCGCGGGTTGAAAAGCCGCCCGAGCTTTCGCCCGCTGCTGTCGGAGCGGATGGAAGGCATCGCGCCGCCGCCGCATTATGACGATGTGGACTTTGATTTTTGATGGGCAGCGACGATGAATCGTCGGCTTCGGTCATCACCATCGATGATTTCGATAATGTCGATATTCGCGTCGGCACGATCATCGAAGCGCTGCCTTTTCCCGAAGCGCGCAAGCCGGCGTTCAAGCTCAGGATCGATTTCGGCCCGGCAATTGGCATCAAGCGGTCATCCGCCCAGATCACCGATCATTATACGCTGGCCGATCTGCCAGGCACGCAAGTGGCGGCGGTGGTCAACTTCCCACCCCGCCAGATCGGCCCCTTCCTGTCGGAAGTGCTCACGCTCGGCTTTCCCGATGCCGACGGGAAGGTGGTGCTGATGCGCCCCAGCAAGCCCGTGCCGAATGGCGGTCGGCTGTTCTGAGGTCAGGCCGAGGCGATCTTCACGTCGGAAACGCCGAAACGAACCGCCAAATCACACAGGATTTGCGTTTCCACCGGGCTTAGGCCGCCTTCGCATTGCTCCATTGCGATCATGGTCATCGCGATGGACGGCCTGAGCAGCCGCCGCCACCCATCCATTTCCTTGATAATGTCCCCCAGCAGCGCCTCCGCCGCATCGAGATCACCGATCAGCAGACGGCGCGACGAAAAGGGGCGGGCGGCAACCCGGGCAATCGACTGGCCGTTATCGACATTGCGAACGATCAATCGGTTCGTAAAGACCCGAACTTCGAAATGCGTGGCCATGCCCCGATTGCTGCCTCTGCTTTGCGCTTACCCGTCCAGGCTGCGCGATGCCTGTTCGATCATGTCGCGCGAAATACCGGGCACCACCAGGATTCGTTCAAGCTCGGCGCGCATCTGTGCCGCACGTTCGGGATTGAATCGTTTCCACCGGCCAAGAGGCGGGAGCAATTTGGCGGCGGTTTGGGGGTTGAGTTTGTCGAGCGCGATCAGCTGATCAGCGACAAACCGGTAGCCGCGCCCATCGGCGGCATGAAAAGCACGCTGGTTGACGCTGAATGCGCCCACCAGCGCTCGCGCGCGATTGGGGTTGGCGAGCGTGAAATCGCGGTGCTGGGCCAGATCGAACACGATATCCGGGGTATCCTCACGGCTCGACAACGCCTGCGTCGAAAACCACTTGTCGAGCACCAGCGGATTATCCGAATAGCGATGATAGAAAATATCGAGCGCGGCGACCCGGGTGTTCGACTGGCCATTGACGAGCGTGGTCAGCGCGCCCTGCCGGTCGGTCATGTTATCCGCCGCCTCGAACTGGTCGAACGCGATCTGGTGCGCGTCGCCCGCGCCGCTTGCCGCGATATAGCCGAGCGCGACTGATTTCAGACGGCGAAGCCCCTTGGCAACGGGGGAATAGACAAACCCGCCAATCGCCTGCCCCTGGGCATAAGCGGTGCGCCACTTGTCCTCCAGGCTGCGGCCGATGTCGCGGCGCAGCGCATCGCGGGCGCGGAAAATCGCCTCGGGGTCGACGATCGGCAGCTGATCGCCAATGAAACTATCCGATGGCAGCAGCACGGCTTCGGCCAGAAACGCCGGGTCGAGCGCGGGATCATCAAGCGTCTGCGCAATCGCCGCGATCACCGGTGCGTGATCGGCTCGCCCTTGCGTTACGCTGGCGATGATCGTGTCGAGCATCAGTTGCTGCATCGCCTCGTACCGCGCGAACGGATCATCGTCGCACGCCGACAGCAGCG
>CAZYOU010000136.1:0-6058 GCA_964649315.1 uncultured Stakelama sp.
CCAAGTCCGTTTGCCCTGAGCTTGTCGAAGGGCTGCTTTGTTCTTCGTGCCACGGTGTATGCCGCGCGCAGAAAAAGGCAGGGCTTCGACAAGCTCAGTCCGAACGGGTTTGGGGGTTCAGATGAACGACCCGATCCGCGACGCACAATCAGGGTACCGGCGCGATCATAATTCACTAACCTGATAGCGTTGCTTGCTTGCCGCTCGCCCGCGCTGGGGGCATGGCGGCGCGATGACGACCGCGGATCAAACCAAGCTGCGCACCGGGCTGATTCTGGGGGTCGGCGCCTATCTCTCCTGGGGCTTGCTGCCACTCTATCTGCGGCTGCTGGGCAATGTGCCCTCATTGCAGTTGCTGTCGCACCGGGTGGTGTGGTCGGTGCTGTTCTTGTTGTTTCTGGTGGTGATCACCAAACAGGTTCGGCCGATCCTTGCCGCCGCGCGCGGGCGCACCTTGCTGTTGCTGATGGCGAGCGCGCTGATGATCGCGATAAACTGGCTCGTCTATATCTGGTCGGTCCAGAACGCCCATGTGATCGAGGCGAGCCTTGGTTATTTCATCAACCCGCTGGTCAATGTCGCGTTCGGTACCTTGCTGCTCGGCGAAAAGCTGCGCCGCTGGCAGGGGATCGCGATCGGCATCGCTGCCACCGGCGTGGTTGCGCTGGCGATCATCGAGGGCGGGGCGATCTGGATTTCGCTGACGCTTGCCGCCTCGTTCAGCATTTACGGTTTGATCCGCAAGATCGCGGCGATTGATGCACTGGGCGGACTGACGGTGGAAACGGTTCTGCTCGCGCCGTTCCTGCTCGGTTATCTGCTGATCGAGGGGAGCGCAGGCCGCGGCAGTTTCGGCCAGGGCGGCGCGACCGATTGGCTGCTGATCCTGTCGGGCATCATCACGGCACTGCCGTTGTTGATGTTCGCCGCCTCCGCCCGGCGGCTGCGGTACACGACGATCGGCTTGCTCCAGTTCATGTCGCCCTCGATCCAGTTCGGCCTTGCGGTGCTGGTGTTTGGTGAGCCGCTGCGCATCGATCAGGCGGCGACGTTTGTGCTGATCTGGGCGGGTTGCGCACTTTATGCGTGGGATAGTGTGCGGGCATCACGAGCGGCGACGGCCGCTCCCGTCAATGCCCCCGTTACTGCAGTGCCGCTGACCACCAAAGCGGTGCCCGAATAGCGATCGCTTTGGCATTGACCGGGCCATCGCTAGACTGCCGATCACGCAACCGGGAGATGCCAAGATGCGACGCGATGTCGAATTCACCAACGCTGCCGGGGTAAAGCTATCTGGCCGATTGGAGATGCCGCCGGGCCGGGTGCGCGCGGTGGCGCTTTTCGCACATTGCTTCACCTGCACCGCGAGCAGCCACGGCGCACGACGGATCAGTGTTGCGCTCGCGTCGCACGGCATTGCGACGTTGGCGTTCGATTTTACGGGGCTGGGCAAAAGCGAAGGCACTTTTGCCGACAGCCATTTCGCGGCGAACATCGGCGATCTGGTTGCCGCTGCTGACTATCTGCGCCGCGAACTCGCCGCGCCCGCGATTCTTGTCGGCCATTCGCTCGGCGGGGCGGCGGTGATCGCAGCCGCCGCGCAGATTCCGGAGGCGACCGCGGTCGTCACAATCGGAGCACCGTTCGATCCGGCGCATGTCCTCCACCAACTCGGCGACCAGACTTCCCGGGTTCGCGCCGAGGGGCAGGCTGAAATCACGATCGGCGGTCGCCCGTTTGAGGTGTCGAGCGCGTTCCTCGACGCGGTGGAGGGCCATGATCAGGCCGATCGGCTCGCCAAACTCAAGCGCGCGCTGCTCGTGCTCCACGCCCCTACTGACACCACCGTGGGCATCGAGAATGCGGGGCAGATCTTCGCCGCCGCGAAGCACCCCAAAAGCTTCATTTCGCTCGACGGGGCGGACCATCTCCTCACCCAACCCGGCCCTGCGGCCTATGCCGCCGCGATGATCGCGGCCTGGGTGGAGCCCTATCTCGCCCCGCCGCTCGCCGCCGATGCGCCCGCCGAAGGCCATGTCCGCGTGACGACCACCGAGGCCAAGTTCACTTCGATCGTCGATTCATCGGGCCATAGTTTCCTCGCCGACGAACCACTGAAGGTCGGCGGCGCCGATCTGGGGCCGACGCCCTATGATCTGCTATTGTCGGGGCTTGGCACCTGCACCGCGATGACGATCAAGCTGGTCGCCGATCGTGAGGGGATGCCGCTGAAGGGGGTCAGCGTCGATCTTCATCACGCGCGCTGCCATTCGGAGGACTGCCTGGCAACGGGGGAGGGCAAGCCCAAGATCGAGGTGATCGAGCGCGCGATCACGCTGACCGGTGACCTGAGCGAGGCGCAGCGCGCGCGGTTGCTGGTGATCGCCGACAAATGCCCCGTCCACCGCACGCTGGAATCGCATCCGGTCATCAAGACGCGGTTGGTGTAGCAAGCGGCTTACCCACCACCCCGCACGACGACATCGAACCTGATCCGCACCCACGCGCCGATCAGCAGCTTGCCGCCCTTGCGCGGCGGGCGGACGCGGAATTGCCAGGCAGCTTCGCGGACCCCGCGGGCAAGCCCGGTGCCGGGCGGGGTTTCGCCGAGCAACTGGCAATCCTCCACGCGGAATTTCGGTGCGGTTTTGCAGGCGATCAGCGCGGAGCCGCCCTTGAGGTTCTTGGGAATGTAAAAAGCCATCTCGGCCTCGGTCGGCTCGCGATACCATTCGGCGTAATAGAGCGGCTCGCCGTTCGGGCCCTTCCCGGCAACTTCCGTGTCATTGGCATCGCTCCCTTCGGGCGCGGCTTCGGCCATTTCGGCGCGCTGCGATTTGATCTTGCCGATATCGGCGGCGGCATATTCCTGTTTGGTCAGCACCAACAGGCCGGGGATCGGGCCGAGTGGGGTGGGTGGCGGCACCGGGGCGGGTGGTGGCGGGGGCGTTTTGGGGGTAACCTTGGCGGCGCGTTTGGGGGCAGGGCGCTCCTTGGTCTGGGCCTTGTCGGCGGTCTGGGTGATGGTGAAGGTCTTGGGGCGGCCATCGCCGCGCGACTCGCCGAATTTGGGTGGGCCGAGCGTCAGCAGCACCAGGACGAGCAGCACCTCGATCGCGATCGCCAGCACGAAGCCGGCGACGCGTCGCCGCAGCAGTCCACGATCCGCATAGGGGCGATCTTCCTCGCTGCTGTCATCGGCATAAACGGCAGGCATCAGCGACTCGCGAGGGGGGAACGCCAGAGGTGTGGCAGTATAGGTTAGTATCTGAACAGCATAGTTGAACCCGCTCGTTTCGAGCGAAGTCGAGAAACATATCTCAAGCGCTGCGCAGGGTGTCTCGACTTCGGCCCGATTGGCCGAAGCCTGTCCTGAGCGGCTGGCTTGACAGCCAGTCGATGGGCTCGACACGAACGGAACGGTGAAGGGAGGGCAAACGAACCCTCAAAGCCCGATTCGCGTTGTTTCAGGCTCGAATAAGGCCGGTAGGCCCCCTAGTTTTAAACAATCTCGAACAATCCCGCCGCGCCCATGCCGCCAGCGGTGCACATCGACACCACCACCCAGCGTACACCGCGCTTGCGACCTTCGATCAGCGCATGGCCGACCAGACGGCTGCCGGTCATCCCGAACGGATGGCCAACCGCGATCGCGCCGCCATTGACGTTGTACTTCTCCGGATCGATGCCCAGCTTGTCGCGGCAATACAGGCACTGGCTGGCAAACGCCTCATTCAGCTCCCACAGCCCGATATCGCTGACCGACAGCCCGGCGCGGTCGAGCAGCTTGGGGATCGCGAAGACAGGGCCGATGCCCATTTCATCGGGCGCACAGCCCGCCGCCTGAAAACCGCGATAAATGCCCAGAATTTCTTTGCCCTCGGCCTCGGCCGTCGCGCGGTCCATCAGGATTTGCGCGGAGGCACCGTCCGACAACTGGCTGGCATTGCCTGCGGTGATGTTGCTGCCCGGCCCGGTGAACTGCCCGCCCGGCCAGACGGTTTTCAGCCCCTGCAGCGCCTCCAGCTTGGTGCCGGGGCGAATGCCCTCGTCTTGGGTGATCGTCACCGTTTCGGTGCCGGTCTTGTTGCCTTCCTTGTCGAACAGCGCGCGTTCGACCGTCATCGGCACGATTTCCTCGGCGAACGCGCCCGTTTCCAGCCCGCGCGCGGCGCGTTGCTGGCTGCGCGCGCCATATTCGTCCTGCGCGGCGCGGGTGATGCCATAGCGTTCGGCGACGATTTCGGCGGTTTCGATCATCGGGATATAGGCGGCGGGCTCATGCGCGATCACCGACTGGTTGATGTAGCGTGGCGCATCCTTGGTGACGGTAAAGCTGATCGATTCCATCCCGCCGGCCAGCGCGACATCGGCCTCGTCACAAATGATCGTGCGCGCGGCAAGCGCGACAGCGGTCAGCCCCGATCCACATTTGCGATCGAGCGTGAACGCGGGCACCGATTGCGGCAATTGCCCGGCGAAGATTGCCATCCGCCCGGCATTGCCGCCCTGGCTGCCCCATTGGCTGCCCACGCCCCAGAATACCTCGTCGATGCGCGCGGGATCGATGCCGGCGCGGTCGACGGCGGCATTCATCACATGACCCGCTAGCGCAGGTGCTTCGGTCGCGTTGAACGCGCCGCGATAGGCTTTGCCGATGGCGGTACGGGCGGTGGCGATGATGGCAGCTTCACGCATGGCGGTTCCTCTCGCAGCAAATCAACATTGTTGAGGCGCGAGATGGCGGATGTTCGCCTGATTGTCGATCATCATCGACGGTGGACCCCGTACGGGCCCTCATACGGGCGGTGCGTGTCTTGGGGAAAACGCACCGCCCGGCGACCCAGGAGGCCATGAAGGGTAGGTCGCATCATGTATTCGCCCGTCCGCGATAGGTGGTTACAGCGCGGGACAATTCTTTTTGGGGGTGGCTTCACGGGCAGTGATATGCTTCGCCACATTCCGGGGGCCGCGTATCGGGCCAGATGATGGCTGTAACTTTCTGCGTGGACGATCCGTATGGCTTTATCGGGAGTGCAGGGAAGGGCGAGCGAAGAACAGCTCAAGGGGCTGATGGTCCGGGGTCTCGATGGCGAGGCTGCGGCCCAGAATGCCCTGCTGACCGCGCTTGTCCCGTTGCTGCGATCCTTTTTCGGACGCCGCTTGCGCGGTGCTGGTGATGATGTCGAGGATCTGGTGCAGGAAACGTTGATTGCCATCCACACGCGGCGCGCAAGCTACGACCGGGACCGGCCGTTCACGGCCTGGGCCTATGCGGTCGCGCGCTACAAGATGATCGATCACTTCCGCCGCACCCGCAACAACGTGCCGTTCGAAGACCTTGAGGACATATTGGTGGCCGAAGGTTTTCAGGACGCGGCGTCCGCGCAGATGGACGTCGACAAGCTGCTGGAGGGGATTTCCCCCAAACAGGCACGCGCGATCCGCCAGACCAAAATTGACGGGCTCAGCATTGCCGAGGCTGCCGAAAGCGCCGGCATCAGCGAAGCCGATGTGAAAGTTTCCGTGCACCGTGGGCTGAAAGCGCTCGCCGAGCGATTGAAGGGCAAGTGATGCGTACCGAAGATCTGATCCAGTCGCTCAGCGCCGATACCCGCGCCGTCCCGCGCCATGCCGATCGGCGGCGGGTGCTGATGGGGCTGCTGGTCGGCAGCATGGCAACGCTGGCGGTTGTGGTGTTCGGCGTGGGCCTTCGGCAGGATTTGCCCGGCGCGATGTTGACGATGCCCTTTATGATGAAATGGGCATATTCGATTTCGCTCGGTGTGCTGGCGCTGATCGCTACGCTGCATGTCGCCCGGCCCGACGCGCCGCCGCTGCGCACCGCGTGGATTGTGGTGGTGCCGGTTGCCCTGTTGATGCTCGCCGCGATCGCCGAGCTGGCGACCACCCGGGACGATTTCTGGATGCAATTGTGGATGGGCAGCAGCTGGCGCGAGTGCTCAATGCGGGTCGCCTTGCTGTCGCTGCCTATTTTTGTTGGCTTGATCTGGGCCTTCCGCCAGCTCGCCCCAACCCGGCTGCGGACCGCAGGCGC
>CAZYOU010000137.1:0-6007 GCA_964649315.1 uncultured Stakelama sp.
CAGGGCAGATCAAAGCCCGGACCTTAGCCCGTGTACGGACAAGGGAACCACGCTTCGGCATATCCCAGTGGAAACGGATTGCGCCCACGTCAAGCCGAACCGACCTTTGGCGGTAGTGGAAACAGCGTGATGAAGCGTTCCGCCAGTTGGCGATCACCCGCCATAGTCACGATGCCTTGCGCGACGGCGACATCGATCGGCACGCCGCCATAAACGATCGCGGCGATCATCGGCGCGGTGGCCGCCGCAATCGTGAGCCCGGCGCGCTCGTCGCTGCCACGCGAAATCGTGATCACACCGCCGGCGATGCTGGCCATGAAAGCCTCTTCGCCGATCCGGAACACGACAGCCGCGCATAAATCGCCCGCGCGTGCTGCCGAAAACATCGTGCGGAACGACAGCATCAGCGATGCCGCGCTCAACGGCAGGCTGGGATCATGACGCGGCGAGCGCGCCGCCCAGCGCCCCAGCACTTTGATCGCCTCTTCCGCCTCATAACCCCAGGGGGTCAGCTCATAGACCTGGACCGAGGCTGGCGGGGGCAGTTTGCGCCGTTGGGCGATCCCCGCCGCCTCCAGCGCTTCGAGCCGCTGCGTCAGCACATTGGCGCTGATCCCGGGCAGCGAGGCCCGCACTTCGCCAAACCGCCGCCCCCCGAACATCAGTTCACGCACTACCAGCAACGCCCAGCGATCCCCGATCAGGTCGAGCGCGTGCGCGGTGCCGCAGGCATCATCATAACGCCGTTTTTCAATCGCTTCGTCGTTTTTAGTTGTTTTTTGTAACTTCATTGTTGTTTTTAGTAACTGAAATGGGCAAACCCGTCAACGACGAGTCGCACCAAGCGGCGCGCGAGACAGAGGAAGCCATAGCATGACAGACGCATCGCAGGGCCCTGACTCCGGGCTGACCCCGCACCTTCAGATCGGTAACGGCCAGGCCGCAGAGGCGATCGCGTTTTACGCCCACGCCTTTGGAGCGACCGAGCTGGCACGCATGCCAGCCGATGACGGCAAGCGCCTGATGCACGCGCACGTGCTGATCAACGGGTCGTCGTTAATGCTGCACGACGAGTTTCCGGAATATATTGATCCGGCAGACGACGACAGCGGAAGCCCAAGGGGGCTGACGCTGCACCTGCAAGTCGACGATGCCGATGCTTGGTTCGATCGCGCGGTTGCCGCCGGTGCCACGGTGAAAATGCCGATAGCCGATCAATTCTGGGGTGACAGATACGGCCAGGTTGCCGATCCGTTCGGCTTTCGCTGGTCAATCGGCGCGACGCTGAAATCCTGAGGAGATGATTAATGTCTTATGTTGACGGTTTCGTCATCGCGGTGCCCCGCGCCAATCGCGACGCGTTCATCGATCATGCCGAGCGGATGGACGCCGTTTTTCTCGAACACGGCGCTTTACGGGTCATCGAATGCTGGAGCGACGATGTACCCAAGGGCAAGGTCACCGATTTTTACCGCGCCGTCGACGCCACCGATGATGAGGCAGTAGCCTTTTCCTGGATCGAATGGCCCGACAAGGCGACCCGCGATGCCGCCTTTGCCAAGATCAGCGCAGATCCCCGCATGATGGCGGAGCCAATGCCGTTCGACGGCAAGCGAATGATCTTTGGCGGGTTCGTGCCGGTTGTCACGCTGGAGCGCCCATAATGGGCGGGCCGCACGCCTCCCTGCAACTCTTCGGGCATCCCTTCTCGTCCTATACCTGGAAGGCGCTGATTCCGCTTTACGAAACCCGGACCCCATTCGACTTCCGGATGATCGGTCCGGACGAGCCCGCAAATGCGGCGGCACTCGCCACCGCTTGGCCGATCGCCAAATTTCCGGTGCTGCTGGACGATGGCGAGCCAATCATCGAGGCGAGCATCATCGTCGAGCATGTCGCCCCGGCGATGATCCCGGCTGAACCTGCCGGCGCGCGTGAAGTCAGGATGCTCGATCGGATCTTTGATAATCATGTGATGAGCAATATGCAGGTAAAGGTGGCCGAACATCTGCCGCATCTTACCGACGTGCCGGATCAATCCCGGATCGTCCGGGCAATGGCAGCGCTCGACATTGTCTACGCGTGGCTGAACACGCGGCTAGCCGGGCGGGAATGGGCGGCTGGCGACGTTTTCACGCTGGCCGATTGCGCCGCCGCGCCATCGCTTTTTTACGCTGACTGGGTGCACCCAATTCCGGACGCGTTGCCCACGCTGAAGGCTTACCGCGCGCGTCTTCTGGCCCGGCCTTCGGTGGTACGCTGCGTCGATGATGCGCGGCCATATCGCCATTTCTTCCCGCTCGGCGCGCCCGATCGCGATTGACCCACGGAGTTTTCAAATGTCGGCAGAGTCCGCCCCACAGCCCCGCTATGAACTGAGCGTCACCCGCATGATGGACGTACCCCGCGATCTCGTGTGGCGGGCATGGACCGAAAGGCTGGTCGACTGGTGGTGTCCCAAGCCCTGGACGACCGAAGTCATCGAGAATGACATGCGCCCGGGTGGCCGATCTGCAATGATCATGCGCGGTCCCAACGGCGAGGAATCAGCGATGGAGGGTGTGTTTCTGGAGGTCGTGCCGGGCGAGCGCGTGGTCTTCACCAATGCCTTTACCGCAGGCTGGGTGCCACAGACACCGTTCATGGTCGGCATTATGACCTTTGCCGATGAGAACGGAAAAACCCGCTACACCGGGACTGCCCGTCATTGGGATGAAGAATCGATGGAGCAACATGCGGGGATGGGGTTCGTCGAGGGCTGGGGTATCGTCGCCGAACAGCTTGAGGCGGTCGCCAAGCAAATGCGCTGACACCACATTTTTTCGTTAGAGCCTCGCCCTTGCTATGTCGTTCTAGACGAAGGATTCTCGCATGGGGGCAGCCGATGATCGCCAGAAATCACGGCGTGATTGCCCGAAACCTCGATCATTTCACCTTTGATACCGACCGTTTTCATGAGAAAGTGACGTCATGACGCCAAATAGGCGAATCGGAGACTGTCATGATCAAAAGACTGATTCTCCTGATTGTCCTGACCGGGATGTTGGTTGGCCTTGGCTCCTGCGACTGGTGGAACGGCCGCTCTTCCTATGCCCGAGGCGAATCCCGTGCCGAATATGATCGGCGCGCTTATGATGAACGCATCGCCCTCGACCAAGAAAGGCGCGCCCGAAAGGCGGCGGCCGATCGCAATCGTCGCGACAATGGGCCAATGTACGACGTTTACGACTCACCTGCCGCCTGGCTGACGCTCGACTATGCGTGTTCGGGTGCGCTCCGCCGGGCACAGTGGCTGGTGTGCGAGCATGATCATCTTGGCCTGCTGCACCGTCGTCTGGCGCTCCAGTGGGAAGCGGCGCGGCGCACGGCATCGCCCGAGCGCGTGAATGTGCTGATCGCGCAGCAACATGCCTTCATCGCCGAACGCAATGCGTGCGAAGATAGCGCGTGCGTGGCGAACGCCTATCATCGCTACCTCGACGGCAGCTCTTTCCCGGCCAAGCCCTGGGTAAAGCCGCAGCCCCGCCCTTATGCACCCAAACATGCGGTCAAATGGATCCATAAGCGCGGATATAGCCATCATGGTCAGCGCATCGGCAAAACTGACGGCGCCCATCACGACGGCCATCCCCGCCCAAGCCATGATGCGCGCAGTTGCGTGAGCGAAATCGGCTTTGCTGCTGCCAGCCAGCTTGCCGGGCGGTGTGATCAGGTGACACCCGGTCTCAGCTCGCAGTGCAGTGTCCACAACAGCTGCGGCGGCATCCGTGCCCAGACCGATCGCGGCTGCGGCATGCGCCACGATAAGCCGAAATTCTGCCGCAACTACTGATCGGTTCGGGCGAACAGACGCTGCACCAGCTCACGCAAAAGCGGCGGCACCCTTAAGCTGCTGATAGGCGGCAATCACGTCCTGTAACTGGCGTTCGAAGCTACGGTCCCCCCCATTACGATCGGGGTGATAACGCCGCACCAGCTCGGCATAGCGTTCGCGCAGCGCGCGGCGATCGATATCTGTGGCCAGCCCCAACACTTTGAGCGCCCGGCGATCCCCGTCCGACAAAGGCCGGCCGTCCTTGCGCTCTGCAGCCGCCCGCGCCCGGAACCGCGCACCAATCGCGTCGAGCGGATCGGCAAAATCCGCCCAGGCTGGCGGTCGATCCGCGCCACCGGTGGCAAAGGCCCGCGTCTCGCGTTCCCATCCGGCATAAGGGCGCTGAGCGGCATTGATTTCATCCACGCTCATCCCGGCGAAGAAATTATACCGCGCGTTGAAGGCGCGAACATGCTCGAGACAGAACCAGCGATAGGGTGCGGGTTGATCGCGAAACGACGCGCCTTCAGCCGGGGGCGCACGAAATTCGCCAGCGGCATCACAGCCCGGTTCCATGCACGGCACACCACTTCCCTCCACGCGCCCATGGAAACGTGGCTGGGGTCGATCCTTCTTTTCACTTCCCTGCGACACATGGCTCCCCGAAACCCGAAAACCGACTATATAGGACACATGACACAGACTGCCACCGGCCCCGTCGCCAGCGAAATCGCCCGCCGCCTTGCTATCGCGCTAGAGCCTAGCCTGCTCGAAGTGATCAACGATAGCGCACAGCATTCTGGGCATATGGGCGATGACGGATCGGGCGAATCGCACTTCACCGTCGTGATCGAAAGCGCTGCCTTTATCGGCCAGTCGCGGGTCGGGAGGCAGCGGCTGGTGAACCAGGCGCTCGGCGATTTGATGGACGGCACTGTCCACGCGCTCGCGATCAAGGCGCGCGCGCCCGAAAACGCATGACGGCACGCGTGCCCCGCCCGGCGGCGCGGCTGCTGGTGCTTGATCCGCAAGACCGGCTGCTGATGTTCCGTTTCGCAGCGGATGATCGTCCGCCCTTCTGGGCTACGGCAGGCGGCGGTTGCGATCCTGGTGAAAGTTACGAAGCGACCGCCCGGCGCGAATTGATCGAGGAAACTGGCTTCGATCTCGACCCCGGCCCGCAAGTCGCGCGGCGGCAAGTGCAATTCATCACGCTGGAGGGCGATCCCGTCGATGCCGATGAACGATATTTCCTGATCCGCACCACCACGACCGAGATTGCCATTCACGGCCATACCGAGCTCGAACGCCGAGTGATGGCAGGCTGGCGCTGGTTCACCCGCGAAGAACTGGCCGAGTGGCCGGAGAAGATTTTTCCCGAGGATATCGTCGACCTGCTCGACACCCTGCTGGAGCGCACGCCATGACCGATCAGTTGGTCCTGCAAACCATCCTGCCGACAAGTCACGATCTGGGCGGCTTCAAGGTTCACCGCACGCTGCCGTCGCGGCCGCGCACGATGGTCGGCCCATTCATCTTTTTCGACCAGATGGGGCCAGCGCATCTCGACATCGGCACGGGCATGGATGTGCGCCCGCACCCGCATATCAACCTGGCGACTGTCACCTATCTGTTTGCCGGCGCGATTGACCACCGCGATTCGGTAGGCAGTTTTGCGACGATCGAACCGGGTGCGGTGAACCTGATGACCGCGGGTCGCGGCATCGCCCATTCCGAACGCTCCCCCGCCAGCGAGCGCGCGGCGGGGCCAGAATTATCGGGCATCCAGACCTGGCTCGCGCTACCCGAAGCCGACGAGGAACGTGATCCGGCGTTCGAGCATGTCCCCAAGGCCGCACTGCCGGTGCTCGAGACGCCGGGGGTGCGCGCTCGGATCATCATGGGCACGCTGTGGGGCCAGACCGCGCCAACCACAACCTATGCCGAGACGATCTATGCGGACATCGTGCTCGATGCCGGCGGCAGCGTGCCCATCGACGCCAGCGCTGACGAACGCGCGCTCTATGTGGCGATCGGTGATGCGACGCTTGACGGCATGCCGCTCGATCCGATGACGCTTTATGTGCTGCGGCCGGGCATCATCGCCACGCTGCGATCGGCGAGCGGCGGGCGGGTAATGCTCTGCGGGGGCGAGGCGTTCGCCACCCCGCGCCATGTCTGGTGGAATTTCGT
>CAZYOU010000138.1:0-5739 GCA_964649315.1 uncultured Stakelama sp.
GCGCGTGGCAGCGGCGACGACGGTGGGCGATTCGGGATTCGAGCGGACGCGGGCTCTTGTAGAAGCGGAGCTCGATCTTGTCGTGATCGTTTGAGCGCATGGCCACATCCGCGTCGTCGCGCGCGGAGTGGAGCGGGTGAAGGCGCTGTCCAATTCGGTGCAGGTTGTCGCTGGTAATGTCGCCACCGCAGAGGCGACGCGCGCGCTGATCGATGCGGGGGCAGATGCGATCAAGGTCGGGATCGGGCCGGGGTCGATCTGTACCACCCGCGTCGTGGCGGGCGTTGGCGTCCCCCAGCTCACCGCGATCATGGATTGTGCCGAGGAAGCCGCCAAATCGGGCGTGCCGGTGATTGCCGATGGCGGCATCCGCACCTCGGGCGACGTCGCCAAGGCGCTCGCGGCGGGGGCGTCGAGCGTCATGATCGGCTCGCTGCTGGCGGGTACCGAGGAAGCGCCCGGCGAGACATTCCTGTATCAGGGGCGGGCCTATAAATCCTATCGCGGCATGGGCTCCGTTGGCGCGATGGCACGCGGTTCGGCCGATCGTTATTTCCAGCAGGATATCAAGGATCAGTTGAAGCTTGTGCCCGAGGGGATCGAGGGCCAGGTGCCGTTCAAAGGACCCGCCAAGGATGTGATCCACCAGCTGGTCGGCGGCGTTCGCGCCGCGATGGGCTATACCGGCGCGCGGACGATCGAAGAGCTGCAAAAGCGTGCGCGGTTTGTGCAGATCACCAATGCCGGCCTTGCCGAAAGCCATGTCCATGACGTCTCGATCACAAGGGAAGCCCCCAATTACCCAACGCGTTAAATCATGACCCCGTCGGCCCGCGTTCAGGCGGCGATCGACCTGCTCGATCAAATCATTGTCGCCGCGCGTGAAGGCGGTGCTGCCGCCGACACGCTGATCGCGCGCTATTTTTCAACGCGGCGCTATGCCGGCAGCAAGGATCGCCGCGCGGTGCGTGAGCTGGTCTATGCCGCCATCCGGCTGGCCGGGGAGCGCCCTGCGCATGGCCGTGCCGCGATGCTGGCGGTGGCGCGCGGCGATCCCGATCTTGCGGCGTTGTTCGACGGATCGACGCACGCACCGGCGCCAATTGGGGCCAGCGAGCATCCGGCGGCGGTCGGTGTTGCGCCCGGCTGGCTGCTCGGCAAGCTCTACGCATCGGGCATCGGCGATGATGAACTGCCCGCCCTTGTCGACCGCGCGCCGCTCGACATTCGCGTCAATCGCGCGCGCGCCGATCCGGCAGCGGTGATGGCGGCGATCGCGGGTGCCGAACCCTCGCCGCATGCGCCCGACGGCGTGCGCTTACCCGCTGGCACCCAGATCGAAGCACTCGACCTGTGGGTGGACGGCGCGATCGAGGTGCAGGACGAGGGCAGCCAGATCGTCGGCATGGCCGCGATGGCTGCGCCCGGGATGACGGTGATCGACCTTTGCGCGGGCGCGGGCGGCAAGACGCTCGCGCTGGCGGCGGCGATGCGTGGGGAGGGGCGGCTGATCGCCTGCGATATCGACCGTGCTCGGCTTTCGCGGCTTGCGCCGCGCGCCGCGCGTGCCGTGGAGGGCTTTATCGAAACGCGATTGCTCGATCCGGGCAAGGAAGCGGAAAAGCTCGCGGATCTCGCGGGGCAGGCAGATGTCGTGCTGATCGATGCGCCCTGTTCCGGCACCGGCACGTGGCGGCGCAATCCGGAGGCGCGCTGGCGACTGAACCAGGCGCGGATTGATCGGCTGGTGGCGAGCCAGCGGGGGCTGCTTGCGCTGGGTGCGGGCCTCGTAAGGCCGGGCGGTGCGCTGGTCTACATCGTCTGCTCGCTGCTCGATGAGGAGGGCGCAGACCAGATTGCCGCCTTTGTCGACGCCAATCCCGGCTGGACGCTGGCCAGCCTGACGCTGCCTGCCGGGCGGGCGCATGGCGGTGGCGTGCGGCTGACGCCCGCTCAGGACTCGACGGACGGCTTTTTTGTCGCAAGACTGCAATCGTCATGCTAGCCAAAGAGCAACTCGACCCGAAGCCGTCGAAGCTGGAGATGTTCATGCGTATCTCGACCGTGTCCGTTGCTGCCGCCCTTGCGATGCTGTCATTGTCGACATCGCTGCAAGGACAGCGCCCCGACAGCCAGATCGATCCGCGATCGCTGACGCTGCTGGCGGCGGGGAAATCGGCGCAGGCGGCAGGCAATCTGGATGCGGCTGCCGATACGCTGGAGACCGCGCTGGCCGTCGATCCCCGCAACCGCGCTGCCTTTGTCGCGCTGGGCGATGTGGCTGAGGCGCGCGGGCTTTCGGGCAAGGCGATCCGTTTTTACCGTGAGGCATTGCTGCTCGAGCCTAATGACGTTGCCGCGTTGAGGGGACAGGGCCAGTCCTATGTCAGCAAAGGCGCGATCGAACGCGCCCGGCAGAACCTCGCCAAGATCCGCAAGATTTGCGTCAGGGGCTGCCCGGAAGCCACGCTGCTGGCGGCATCGATCGCCAAGGGTCCACCAGCGACGGTGGTCGCATCGCAGCCGGCGAACGCGCCTGCGGCGCAGTAAATCGATCTCAGCGCTGCAAAGCGGTCAACGCTCGCGCCAGCGCGACAAACTCATCCACGCTGACCGTCTCCGCCCGCCGCGTCGGTTCGATTCCCATCGCTTCGAGCGCTTCGACGGCGCCGGGCACGCTTTTCAGGCTTTGCCGTAGCATCTTGCGGCGCTGGCCAAAGGCAGCGGCGGTGATCCGTTCGAGCATGGCGAGCGGCACGCCCACCGGGCTTTCCAGCGGCGTCAGGTGGACAACGGCCGACATGACCTTGGGTGGCGGGGTGAAGGCGGATCGGTGCACCCCCATCGCGATCCGTGCGGTGGTGCGCCACTGGGACAGCACCGCGAGGCGGCCATAATGTTCGCTGTCGACCGGGGCGACGATCCGATCGGCGACTTCCTTCTGGAACATCAGCGTCAGGCTTTGCCACCAAGGCGCCCAGGGCGCGGATAGCCAGCTCACCAGCAGGGCAGTACCGATATTATAAGGCAGGTTCGCCACAATATGCGGGCGGCCATCGAACAGCGACGGCGCGTCGATCGCCATCGCATCCTCCTCGATGACGCGCAGCATATCCGGATAAGCTTCGCCCAGTTCGGCAAGCGCGGGGATGCAGCGCCGGTCGCGCTCGACGGCGGTCACACGTGCACCGGCGGCGAGCAGGGCGCGGGTCAACCCGCCGGGGCCGGGGCCGACTTCGAAGACTTCGGCGCCGGTCAGGTCGCCGGGCACGCGGGCAATTCGGCCAAGCAATTGGGCGTCGAGCAGGAAATTCTGCCCCAGCGCTTTGCTTGCCTGCAATCCGTGCCGTGCAATGACGTCGCGCAGCGGCGGCAGCATGGTCACCCGTGTTCGGCGCGGCGGATCGCAGCGCTGGCGGCAAGTTGGATCGCAGCAATCGTTGCCCCGGGCTCGGCCATATCCTTGCCGGCAATATCGAATGCGGTCCCATGATCGGGCGATGTTCGCACGATCGGCAGGCCGAGGGTGATGTTCACGCCGTCGTCGAAATGGAGCGTTTTCAGCGGGATCAGGGCTTGATCATGATAGCAGCACAAGGCCGCATCGTAACGCGCGCGCGCACGCGGATGGAACATCGTATCGGCGGCGAGCGGCCCGACAATGTCGATCCCTTCGTCGCGTAACACCGCGATTGCGGGCATCAGAAGGTCGATTTCCTCGCGGCCCATCGCGCCCTGCTCACCAGCATGGGGGTTGAAACCGGCAAGCGCGAGGCGGGGTCGCTCGATCCCGAAATTGCGGGTCAGCCCGCGCGCCGTAACACGGGCCTTGGCAACGATCAGATCGGTGGTGAGTAGCGCGGACACATCTGCCAGCGCGACATGGGTGGTAATCGGCACTACCCGCAGCGTTGGCCCGGCAAGCATCATTACGGTATTTTCGCGCGATATGCCGCAACGCTCCGCGACGAATTCGGTCTGCCCCGGATCGGTGAAGCCGATCTGATAGAGCTGCGCCTTGGAGACCGGCCCCGTCACCAGCGCGCCGGCTGCGCCTGACCGCGTCAGCCCGACGGCAAGTTCCAGCGCGTGAAGTGCACAACGGGCACCGTCGACATCGGGATGTCCCGGCGTGATATCGCCCGCATCCTGAACCGAGAGTACGGGGAGGGCAGAGCCGAACAACCGCGCAGCATCGCTTGGTTCGCTCACCCGTGCCACCGGGCCATTCCAGACGCGTTCGATCGCGCGAACATCCCCAACCGCAAAAAACGGGGCAAGATCATGCTGCTGCCGAAGCGCCCAGGCCTTGGCAACAACCTCCGGCCCGATCCCCGCAGGATCGCCCATCGCAACGGCGATCGGCGCGATCACCGCCCGATCAGCGATATTCGACGACGGCGTCGCGTCGCAGATCGCGCAGCTTGTGATCAGCGCGCAGGTTGACCCCGCGCTGCTCCATCTGCGAGCGGACCTGCTCCATGCTCGGCAAGGCGGCGGTTTTGGGATCGTCGCGGCCGCACAAGACCAGCGCGCGGACGCCATCTGTTGGCGAGCCGAACGGCGGTGTGGACTCGCCGACTTGAAGGGCGAGCATCAGATCCTGCAGCTGGGGCGGCAAATCACGGACCCGCACCGAATCATTGTCCACCACTTCGGCCCCGAACGCGGCCGCCGCCTTGGCGACATCGCCACAGCCCTTGATAGCCTGCGTCATCTTGGCGAACGCAGCGACTTTTTCGGTTGCTTCGGCCTGGGTGATACCCGCCTTGAAGCCCATGCTGATCTGCCGAAGATTGAGGACGGCATCACGCACATCGGCCACCCCCAGCTTGCGCGTGTCGACCAGATACAGGATCGAATAGCCACCCGGCACCGGCACCGGCCCGGCAAGCTGGTTGACCTTCATTTCGACCGCAGCCTGCGCCAGCGTGTCCGGCAGCTGTGCGGCACGCACCCAGCCGAGATCGCCACCAACCGCACGGGTCGTTGCTTCGGACCGTTCCTGCGCGACCTGCTCGAACGGTTTTTCGCCGCGCTGAATGGTTTGCATCAGTGCCCGGGCTTCGGAGACGACTTGCTGCTCGCGGTCAGCGGTTGCGGTCAGATAGATTTCCTTGACGTGGAATTCTTCCGATCCCTGGTTGGCCTGCAACCGCTTCAGAATGCCCTCAACTTCGGTATCGCCGACATTGATGAACGGCTCGACGCGGCGGCGCAGATAGCGGCTCCACGCCAGTTCAGCCTCGATCTGACGCCGCAACGATCGCTCTGAGGAGCCGATCGCGCGCAGATAAATCCGTAACTCCGGCACCGGCTTGTTAAAGCTGCGGGCAACCCCGGAAAAAGCGCGATCGATTTCTTCCGTGGTGATAGAGATGTCGGCGGCCTTGGCCTCCTGGATCTGCAACGTCTCGTCGATCAGGCCGCTCAGTACCTGGCGACGCAGCCGCTCGCGGTCCTCATCGCTTGGCTTCACATTGTTGGCCGCAATGATCAGCGCGACGCGGTGGTCGACATCGGTGCCGGTGATGACGGCGTCGTTCACGATCGCCGTCGGCTTGCGGACATTGGGATCGAGCTTGCCGAACAATTGCAGGTTCGACGGCAGGTTCAGCCCGGTATCGGGCACCTGCGTATCGGCAACGGTCTGCGCGATTGCTGCGCTGGCGATGGCCATGCCTGTTGCGAGCAGGGCGGAACGGCCGATCAGGCGCATCTTGGCAAATGAATGAATCA